>NZ_JAMYQN010000004.1:0-335567 GCF_040320905.1 Mesorhizobium sp. M0590 | reverse complement strand
CTCCGCTAAACACGGGGGCTGCGCGGCGGACACGCCGACGTCACCGCAATGCCACGCCATTTTGCAGAACTTGACGCACACAACTACAGCAATTGCCGGCTGACGGCCGCAGTGCGACCCGTCGGGGCGAGCTTCTCTCGTTTGGGAGGGCTACGGACCATATGGTGTTGGTAGCACCGTCAATGAAGCCCGACGCCCTGCTTCTGAAGCCAATAGTTTGCGACTTAAGGCCACACCCGCGAACGCATTGGCAATCTACCATCGTGTCCCCGAGGCACCCGCCCGCCGGTGTTTGTCGGCGGCGGGGCACTGGCTTGTGGCCCCCTATGAGACGCGCTCTGCCGACACCCTCGTTCACAGTCCGGACCACCTCATGCCGGGTCGCTCTAGCCGCCAAAACCCAAATCACTCTAAGACGACCGAGTTCCGACCCTTGCAGTCGATCAGTTGCGAGCGTCGCATGACGCGATCTGACCCTGAGCTGCCCTTCGTCAGCCCATTTCACTGCCCGATAGCCGACATTCGCGGCAATCGGCACTGATCCCTTGCTGACCTTCTCCAAGACGATCCCCAAGGGCAAGTCGTGGCCCCAATGGGGACAATCGACAGGCGCGATCACCCTATGTAGCTGCTTGACGATCGAGCCTCGAAGTCAGCCTGATAGACTTTTGAAATGGGCGGCATAAAATTCGCTTTTCTGCTTTCAATGAAAGCAACGCGAAATGGCCGAAGAACGCGCCCAACGCCGCCTTGCCGCCATATTGGCTGCCGACGTGGTGGGCTACAGTCGACTTCTGGACCTGGACGAGCAAGGAACGTTGGCCGCTTTAAGGAGGAGGAGGAAGGAAATCCTCGAACCACTCGTCCGCGACCGTCATGGCCGTATTGTGAAAGTGATGGGTGATGGCGTTCTGGTCGAGTTCGGAAGCGCGGTGAACGCCGTGTCATGCGCCGTGGACCTTCAGAAGCGGATGGCGGCCGCAAACGAGGGTGTGACCGCCGACCGGAGAATCTACCTGCATATCGGCATCAATCTGGGCGATGTCGTTGTCGAGGACGGCGATCTGTTCGGCGACGGCGTCATTGTCGCAGTGCGGCTCCAGGCAATGGCCGGGGCAGGAGATGTCTGTGTGTCCGGCAGCGTCTACGACCAAGTCAAGCGGAAGCTCGATTGCGGCTTCGACGAACTTGGTCCGCAAGCGATCAAGAACGTCACCGAACCAGTGTCTGTCTACCGGATCCGGCTGTCGACCGCATCGGACGATGGCGGGCTCGCGGAGAAAGCGCCTCTGCAGCTCCCCGCCAAGCCCTCCATTGCCGTCCTCCCCTTTATGAACATGAGCAATGATCCGGAGCAGGAGGCATTTGTCGATGGCCTCACCGAAGACTTGATCACGGATCTGTCGAGGACAAGCGAGTTGTTCGTCATCGCCAGCAACTCGGCATTTGCATACAAAGGCAGGCACGTGGATGTGCGTCGCATCGCGCGAGAACTGGGAGTTCGCCATCTTCTTGAAGGTAGTGCACGGCGGGCCGCTGGACGGGTGCGTATCAACGCCCAACTGATCGACGCGATCGCGGGTGACCACCTTTGGGCCGAAAGATTCGACCGGAGTCTAGAAGATATCTTCGCCGTTCAGGACGAGGTGACCGGCAAGATTGTCGAGGCTCTGGTTGGCCGCCTGACCACCGCGCCGGCGCGCAACAGACCGAGCAACCTGGAGGCCTATGATCTCTGTGTGCGTGCCCGGGCCCTTGGCCTGCAAACGGCGCTCACCGCGAAAGAGGCCATTTTGCTGCTAGACCGGGCAATCGCGCTCGACCCGGAATACGCGGAGGCGCACCGTTGGCTGGCACTCAACCTCTGGCTGGGCTGGGAGTTCTGGGACGAACCGATGGACCCCAACCGCGCAAGAGCGCTCGCCGAAGCACAGCTGGCGGTCGAACTCGACCCGAACGACGCCGGGAACAGATGGGTATTGGGCGTCATACTGGGACATGAGAGTCGCTGGGTGGAATCGGATGCCGAATTCGATGCTGCCCACGAGCTGGACCCCAACCACGCCGACGCTTGGGCAATGCAGGCCGAGTTGACGACGGAAAAGGGGCGACCTGCCGAAGCCATAGAGCAGGTCCGCAGGGCACTGCGACTCAACCCTCACCCGCCCGGTTGGTATTACTGGATGTTGGGCCAGGCCCAATATGCCATGGGCGACTACGAATCCGCGATCCAAACGCTGAGCAGGCCCGAAACCTATCGCACGACTTCACGACGCCTGCTTGCAGCAAGCCTTGCGCAACTTGGCCGTTTGGAGGAAGCGCGCTGGGAGGCGAAAATGTTCATGATAAGCAATCCGCACTTCACCATCCGGCACTGGTCGGATTCGCAGCCATTCCCAGCCGAAGACGTGCGACGGCATATCGTGGAGGGCTATCGCATGGCGGGGCTGCCAGAATGACTGTCATTGGCTATACCTTCGGCCTGCTGTCGACAGGCGTCCCAAGGGCTGCCGCAGCAGCGAACATTTGGTCTTCTGACGGAACGAAATTCGCCATATCGTGCGTTTGTTTCGCCTCACGGTGTGCTTGAACATGGCCAGTGAAGACTTTCGGCACCGGATAGCGCGACGCGAGGACCTCGCTTCCATGATTGCGCTCATGGATGCAGCGATCTCCGAACTCCAGAAACCGTTTCTCGACGATGACCAGATCCGATCCAGCCGCGCAATCATGGGGCTGGACACGCAGCTTGTCGATGATGGCACCTATTTCGTCGTGGAGCACGACGGCGTCCTGGCAGGGTGCGGTGGCTGGAGCCGGCGCCCGACCATGTATGGTGGTGATCAGTCACCGGGACGCAACGCGGCACTGCTTGATCCAGCCACGGACGCGGCGCGTATCAGAGCCATGTATACGCATCCGGACTTTGTCCGGCGAGGCGTCGGCCGCCTTATCCTTTCGCTGTGTGAACGTGCCGCTAAGGCTGAGGGCTTCCGCCGTGCCGATCTGGCAGCCACGATGGCAGGAGAGCCGCTCTATCGAGCCTGCGGCTACCAACCCGCCGAGAAATTCGTCGATGACCATGGCGGCGCTCCGGTTCCGATCCTGATGATGAGCAAGACGCTCTGAGCTACGCTCAAAGGCCACTCGCTCGCGGCCGGCACTCGCTCCGGCCAGTATGGCAGGAGGAGGATGCTGGAGATTGAACCAGGCCATCTCGAACGAAACAGTACTTCGCCTGTACTTCCGCTCCATGGTCGAGTCGCGACCGACGTGGAGGTTTTCGCGAACGTCTCGAGATGGCGCACGTGGTAGGGTGGCGCGTTGAGTTTAACCGGATCAAACGACCATCCGCTTCGGGTCCGCATCAGGTCGTAGCGAGAACGACCGCAATGGTGAAGCGCCATGATTGTCAGCAAATGGCGCTCTGTGCTCATTCCCGCCGACTAATTCAAACGGCAAGTTCCGCCCATCTGGGCCATTGGCGGCAGCCAGTCTGATTGAGTTTTGACCCTAATCCTCAAACGCGGCCCTCAGCGTTTCGAACGTCGCAAACACGCCCAATGCAGCGCCCTCGGGATTCTTGGTCGGTGGCAGAGCTTCAGCTATCCGGCGCACCAAGGTCGTCTCAGAACCGGCTGGAGCGTTCTTTCGGCTGAGGCGACTTCAAGCCGTGACAGGAGCATTCCGGATCAGCGGGAAGTCGCGCGGCGGTCTCCAGCGCGACCCGCGAGGCTGTCATGGAGAGACTGGGCAGCACGTCCTCCTGCAGCAATTTCTGGCGATTGCGATCCATATAGTCGTTGAAGCCCGCCGTCACGAACGCGCAAGGCACGAAACACGCGCCGATCTCGCGCGACAAGGTCGCCTCAGGGGCGATGGAATGGTTGAGTACATCCGCCCCCATGCCCCGATATGCCAAGGCTTCGGCAGGCGTTGTCAGCCGGGGCCCATAACAATGGGCAGCCACCAACTGCTGTTCGATGCCATAAACGCGGCATTCGGCTGGCCAATGACGGCGGGCCGTTTCGACCAGAACCGCCGCACATCTTGGACACACGATTTGCTTGCCCGAACAGTCGAAGCTCTGGCGGTCAGGAAGCAGTGAAAACGGGGTCTGCGTCAGTTCAATGATATCGGCGGTCACCACCATGTCGCCCGGCTGGATCGCCTTGTTGACGGCGCCTACAGTCGAGCAGGCGAGAACTTGCCGTACACCCGCCCGCATCAATACCCAGAACGCGCGGCGATGGCAGGAATGGTCGATACGGTCGCGGGGATTGCCGTGCGAATACATGCACAGCGCGCGTTTTGCTCTCCCTTCCGCTGTGATCGACGCATCGAACTCGAGCAGCTTCCAGTTGTCGGTGCGACCGAAAGGTGTTTCAAAACTCATGTCGCGCCGCAAGGTGCGCACACCATCGAATTCGACATCTTCCGGGAAGGCAAGCCCCCAGTTTGCCGACCCGGTGATGATGGCCAACCCTACCTGAGGGATGTCCGTCGAATGATCCGTCAGATCGTCGGCTGCATGGTAATTGGTGGGCATGTTTCCAGTCTCGGTCAGGATTTTTGGCGAAGGGTCACAATCAGGACCACGGCCACGACGATGACGGTCCACAATGTCGAGATCGCCGCAATGGTCGGATCGATCTGATCGCGCAGCGACAGGAACATAAGCTTCGGCATCGTGCTATTGCGACCACTTGCGATGAAGATCGAAATCACGGACTCGTCGAGCGAAGTCAGGAACGCCATTAATGTCGCCGACAGCAAGCTGATCCGAAGTTGCGGAACGATGATTCCGCCAATGGACCTGGCCCAGTTTGCACCGAGGCTGCGCGCCGCCTGAACCTGGTTCCAGTCAAAGCGGGCGAGAGCGGGTAGCAACACAATGCAGGCGACCGGAACGGCCAGCACCACATGTCCGACCAGCACACCGAATAGCGTTCCGATCAGATGTTGTGCGGCCAACACAAAGAAGAGACCGATCGCAAGCAGGATACCTGGGGTGATCGAGGGGGTCAGCAGGACGCTCTGGATGGCCGCAGCGGTCTTTCCGCCCAGCCGATTCATTGAAATGCAGGCGAGCAGCGCGAAAGGCACCGCGATCAACGCCGTCAACGTCCCAAGGATCAAACTCGTTCTGAGCGCGGCCATCCACGTTGCCGAGCCGAAGAAGTTCTCGTACCAGCGCAACGAGTAGGCGTGCGGCGGAAACTCGAGGAGATTCGACGCCGAAAAGGAAAGCGGCACCACCACGAGCGTCGGCAGCATCAGAAATGCCATGATAAGAGCGGCAAAGCTCCAGAGCAAAATGCGGGCGAGCCTGTTTTGCGGATAGGCTTCAAGCATGGGAGGCTTCCACGGTGTTCTGGGCCACCAGACGGCGTGCCGCCAGCAACATCACACCGATCAGCGCCATAAGTACGAGGAGCAGAATGCCCAGGACGCTTGCCGATCCCCAGTCCTGAAAGGTCGATAGTGTACGCTCGATCCGGGTAGAGAGCGGATTTACCTTGCCGCCGCCAAGCACCGCCGGCGTGATGAAAAAACCTATGGCGTAGATGAGGACGATGATCGAACCCGAGAAGATGCCGCCCGCCGAAAGCGGCATAATGACTGTGCGGATGACCTGCCTGAGAGTGGCTCCCATGCTCGCAGCCGCGCGAATGAGATTTGGGTCGATATCGCGCATCGCAGCATAAACAGGCAGCAGAAAAAGTGGCAGCATGTAGTGCACCATGCCGATGAGCGTTCCCGTGAAGTTGTAGACCAGCGGCAATGGCTCCGCCGTCAGGCCTGAACCGGTCAAAGCCGCGTTGATCAGGCCGTCGCGCCGCAAGAGCACGAGCCAACCATAGGTACGCACCAGAATAGAGGTCCACAGCGGCAGCATGACGAACGCCATGAGCACGTTGGCCAGCCTTGGTCTGATGCTGGCCAGAGCCAGCGCCAGAGGGGTACCGAGAACAATGCAGGCCGCCAGCGTACCCAAGGACAGTTCGAGGGTCGTGACGAGCGCCGACCATGTCAGTCCGCTCGAAAGGACCTTCTCGTAATTGCCGACGGTGTACTCACCCCCGGTGGTCAGGAAGGATTGCCGGATGATCCAAAGGATGGGCAGTATCGCCGCCAGTCCAACGATGAACAGCGCCGGGAGCGAAAGTGAAAGAAAAAACCGCCGCTCGCGCCGCGCATCCGCAGCGAGCGCCGGGTCCCGGACGACGATCACGCCATCGCTCCCGGTATCGCGTGAACCTTCGCTGCTGGTGCATATGCGGTCATCCGCTGACCGGCGGCAAGCTCGGCGCAGCCGCCGGCCAGCGCTGCCGGAATGCAGACAAGAACCTCTTGCCCGCCGTCAAGCGCCAGCGTCAAAAGCCAGTTCTCGCCGCGGAACGCTTTGGCGCGCAGTATTCCTTCGAGAGCCACTCCGTCTCCCCCGACGAGCTTCGCATCAAGATGGAAGCTTTCGGCGCGGATCATCAGAGTTTCGCGTGATGCTTCGGCGCCGTCGATTCTGCGCGCTGAGCCCGGGGCCACAATGTTGGCCTCGCCCATGAACTCCGCGACGAAGCGGGTCGATGGACGATCATAAATCCGCTGCGGCGTATCTATCTGCTGGATGCGGCCAGAATTCATCACCGCAATCCGGTCAGACATAATCAGCGCTTCGCGCTGGTCGTGGGTTACATAGATTGTGGTGATCCGTAGATGATCATGCAGACGCCGGATCTCATACTGCATGCTCTCGCGCAGGTTCTTGTCGAGCGCCGACAGCGGCTCGTCCATCAACATCACGCGCGGTTCGAAGACGATAGCCCGCGCCAATGCCACCCGTTGACGTTGGCCGCCGGATAGTGCGGCAATATTGCGCTCCGCCAGACCATCCAGCTTCACGCGGGCCAAGGTATCAAGCGCCCGCTGACGCGCCTCCGCTCTCGGTACCTTGCGCAGCACCAGCGGATACGCGACGTTCGCCATGACATTCATGTGGGGAAACAAGGCGTAATTCTGGAATACTATGCCGATGTCTCGTTTGTTGGGCGGCAGGCGGGTGATGTCTCGATCGCCCAAGAAAAGTTTACCGGAATCCGGCCGGACAAAACCGGCCAGAGCCATGAGTAACGTGGTCTTGCCCGATCCCGATGGCCCTAGCAGCGTGAGGAATTCGCCAGCCTGGATGTCGAGCGAAACATCATCCAGTGCGACGTAGGACCCATAAGCCTTGTGCACGCTTTCGATGGTGATCGCGAGCGACTTCATCATGTGCTCCAG
Organism: Mesorhizobium sp. M0590; assembly: GCF_040320905.1. Lineage (NCBI taxonomy): Bacteria > Pseudomonadati > Pseudomonadota > Alphaproteobacteria > Hyphomicrobiales > Phyllobacteriaceae > Mesorhizobium > Mesorhizobium sp. M0590. Next base: position 328,286 of record NZ_JAMYQN010000004.1, on the reverse strand, counting down.
CCTTGAAGCGCGTCGCGTTCGACTGGCTTCACGCGACGCGCTTTAGGTTCTTGTTTTCATGCATGTCGTTGTCGCGCGCTGCACATTTTTGCGCGACATGCGTTAGAGCTGAGAGTCAGCGGGCCATCATTTCATCGAAGGCTCTTTGGGCAGCCTCGCCATTCTTGACCCACCATTCTGAATTGGAAAACACCGAAGTGCCAGCATTTTCAGGCGCGGTCGCAAGGGTCTTCAGACGGTCCTCGGGAATAAGGCCACCCTCATATGCCGCAGGATTGACGGGGCCGTAGGCAATGAAATCGGTCAGCTTGGCAACCCGCGCGGGCTGCGTCATCGCTGCGATGAGTTTCATGGCGGCCTCCTTGTTCGGCGCTCCCTTCGGCACCCCAAGGCAGTCCGTGCCGATGACCGAACCCTTGAACGTGTAGTCAGCCGCGCCGCCATCGGCTTTCACGGTTTGGGCCCGTCCGTTCCAGGTAATGACCAAATCCGCCTCACCATCTTTCAGCAACTGCGCGGACTGAGCCCCCGAGGTCCACCACACGGCGACGTTTGGTTTGATCGCTTCAAGCCGCTTGATGGCGCGCTCTAGCCCTTCCGGCGTGCTGAGCACGGAATAGACGTCCGCCGGTGCCACGCCATCGGAGAGAAGCGCGATCTCGATCGAGTCTTGCGCATTGGCGCGCAACGCGCGACGGCCAGAAAATTTGGCAACATCCCAGAATTCCGCCCACGTCTTCGGCGGGTTCTCGCCATAGGTCTTGGTGTTCCACGACATGACGGTGCCATAGGAGTCAAACGGATAGCAGTAGTCGGACTTTGCACCTACCGGCACGGATTTCGGATCGATGATCTTGTAGTCGAGCGGCTCCAGCAGCGATTGTGCGGCCGCCTGGGCACCTTCCGGTGAGCCCAGGTGAATGACGTCGGTCGTGACCGCACCCGAGGTGACCTGCATCTTCAAGGCGGCCAGGCCGTCGCTTAGGGTCTCCTCGCGGACATCATAGCCAAGCTCTTTTGCAGCAGGGCCCCACATGGCTTCCTTCATGGCGTTACCATAATCCCCACCTGCGGTCGTGATGGTGACTGTTTGCGCATGAACGGGCAGGGCAGCCGAGATTGCGAATGCTGTTAAGGAAATGCGTAGCCAAGACATAGGTTCTCCTCCCCAACTTTATCAAACATCGCTCAAAAGAGCCATTATTTTGTAATCGTAACGTTACGATTGCATCTCAATGCGCTGGAGTCAAGCTGCTTCCTACGGGAGTTTCGATTGACCGGGATGTCGAATTCGGTAACGTTATGGCGGTCAGCAAATCAGCCGGCGCTTTCGCAAATGAAGTCGGGCGAACAATGGCCAATCTAAAGCAGATCGCCGCGGAACTTTCCCTCTCGGTGACCACGGTGTCCCGCGCTCTGAAGGATGGGCCGGAGGTGCAGCCCTCGACCATAGCCCGCGTCAAGGAGGCGGCTAAGCGGGTCGGCTATTTACCAAATCATCATGGTCGCGCGCTCAAAACCGGTCGAACGCAGACGCTGACGGCAGTACTCCCGATGGAAACACGAGACCATCTGTCCGATTTGTTGAAGCTTCCTTTGATCGAAGGCATGACGCTGGCGGCGCGGCAAGCCGGTTATAGTCTGTCCATCTATTCCACCACTCCCGACGACGATCCCGTTGAGAGTGTGCAGCGGCAGCTTCAGGCGCACAGCGCAGACGGCCTGGTCATCACGCGCCTGGTGTCGGCTGATCCGCGCGTCAAGCTGCTGCTGGATAAACGCATGCCGTTCGTCGCGTTTGGAAGAACCGACCTGGATATCGCGTATCCTTATGTCGATGTCGACAATGAACAGATTGCCTACGAGGCGACCCGGCGGCTCATGGATAAGGGCTGTCGACGCATTGCGCTGCAACTTCTCGTTCCGGAGGACCAGGCGAGTGCCATGCGTCTTTCCGGGTATGGAAGGGCAATGGCCGAGGCCGGTATTCCGATCGACCAATCGTTGATCGGTCATGGCATGTTCACCATGGAATCGAGCGCAGGCTGGTTCGATCGCTTGCTGGCGTCATCATATCCGCCAACGGGCCTGGCGTGCGCCAACGAACTGGGCCTTCTGGGAGCGTTGCACGCTCTCGGCAAGCGGGGTCTTACACCAGGCCGCGACGTCCACATCGTCACCCGTGACAGCACGCGGCTGGCACGCTTCCTGCCGGCAAAGATCGGAGTTCATTCCGTGGATATGGCGGGTGTTGGACGCAAACTTATCGAAGTCCTGGAGAGCCGGATCATCAATCCGCTTGGGCCGGTGGAGACAGTCTTGGTGCAAGGTAGATTCGAGCCGGCCGAATAATCCGGGCTGCCCTCAGGGGGCCACCTCGTCTTGAACCGGCCGGATCAGCGCCTTTGCGGCAACTGCTCCCGCCGCAAGGATACGATCCGACAATTCCGTCCCTTCCACGGCGCGCGCGAGTTGAAGCGCGCCGATGAGCGTTGCAAACATGCCCAACGCAGCGCCCTCGGGATCGTTCGTCTGCGGCAGAGCTTCAGCTATCTGGCGCACCAGGGATTGAGCGCGCTCGGCATAGAGGGCTCGCGTTTCAGGCGGCTGCCGCGCGATTTCCGGCAACAACGCGGCCGAAGCACAGCCCTTTCCAGGATTGTCCCGGTGCTCGGCCGACAGATATGCCTCTATGGCCATTTCCGGGCCGCCGGCGTCCAACGCTTCCTGCACTTGATGCGACTGCGCGTCCAAGGCCGCCGCCACGCTTTCACGGACGAGCTCCGCCTTCGACTGGAAGTGCGGATAGAAGGCGCCGTTCGTCAGCCCGGCGTCGCTCATGATGGTTGCCAGCCCGGACGCCGCGATGCCGTCAGATCGAAAACGTTCGGCGGCGACCTCCATGATCCGGCTGCGTGACGCGTCTTTTCGGCCCTTTTCGTAGCGCATGGTCTTTCTTTCCTGTCCTGCTATTGCATTATGCTCATAATCTGATATTACGACCATAATTCAATTCGTGGAAATAAGCTAGACCTCTCGAACCTGGAACATCAAAAATGAATGGGAATTCTGAAAAGACCGCAATCGTGACCGGAGCCTCCTCGGGCATCGGCCGCGCCAGCGCCGAGGCCTTGGCGCGGGCGGGTTTCACTGTCTTCGGGACAAGTCGCCGCAAGACCAGTAATGGTCCGGGCGGAGTGACCATGCTGGCATGCGACGTGACCGATGATGCGGCCGTCAATGCGCTCGTTGCCAACGTGCTCGCGCAGACCGGCCGGATCGATCTCCTGGTCAACAATGCCGGTGTCGGTCTGCTAGGAGGCGCCGAGGAATCCTCGGTCGCACAGGTACAAGCCCTATTCGACGTCAATCTGTTCGGCGTCATGCGGATGACCAATGCGGTGTTGCCGTCGATGCGGCGGCGCGGCGACGGGCGCATCATCAATATCGGCTCGATTCTGGGACTGGTACCCGCGCCATACTCAGCTCATTACTCGGCGGTCAAGCACGCGCTCGAAGGCTATTCGGAATCGCTCGACCACGAGGTGCGCGCCTTCAACGTCCGCGTTTCCGTCATCGAGCCGGCATTCGTCCGCACCGTCTTCGACCAGAACGGCATCGAGCCGGATTCGCTGTTGAAGGAATACGATCGGGCTCGAGCCGGGCTCAAGGCGCTGCTGGGCGATGTGATGCCCAAGGCCGATCGGCCGGAAGTGGTGGCGGATGTGGTTGTCAAGGCAGCGACCGATGCCCGTCCGCGGCGGCGCTATACCGCTGGCAAGGCAGCGCGCCAGGTCAGCCTGCTGCGCCGCTTTGCCCCCGCGGGGATTTTCGACAAGAGCCTGCGCAAGCAGTTCCGACTGCCGGTCTGAATAACGGCGAGGCAGAGGATTTCACGCACATGCGACTAGCAACTACGACACATTTGGCCAGGCCCTACGAAACGGAGGCGCCAAGCATGACACATAGATCCAATCGGTCGCCGCGTTCACCGGCGTTGTTCCAGGACGCACCAACGCGCTCGGTCGATGTCGGCGGCACAGCCTTTGCTTACAGGGAACTCGGGCCCAGGACGCGCGTGCCGGTGATCCTGCTCAACCATCCGGCTGCTCAGCTGGACAATTTTGATCCGCGCATCGTCGATGGCCTCGCTGCGACCCGGCGGGTAATTGCCTTCGACAATCGCGGCATCGGTGCTTCGGGTGGCAAAACTCCGTCGACCATTTTCGGCATGGCGCGGGATGCGGTCGCCTTTGTCCGGGCGCTGGGGTTCGAAGAAGTCGATCTCTTCGGCTTTTCACTCGGCGGCTTCGTGGCGCAAGAGATTGTGCTGACCGAGCCCAAGCTTGTGCGCAAACTCATCCTGGCTGGCACGGGGCCGGCCGGTGGGCAAGGCATCGACAAGGTGACGCCGCTGACGATCGTGGACATGATCAAGGGCGCGCTGACTTTTCGGGATCCGAAGTACTATCTCTTCTTCACAAGAACGCCGAATGGCCGCCGTGCCGCAAACGCATTTCTGCAACGGTTGAAAGAGCGCCGGAATAACCGGGACAAAGCGGTATCGCTGAGCGCGTTCGGCGCGCAACTCAAGGCGATCAAGGCCTATGGACTCCAGGCGCCTCAAGACCTGAGCACCATCCGCATTCCCACTTTGGTTGCGAATGGCGACCAGGACAGGATGGTGCCGAGCAGCAATACCTACGATCTCGCCGGGCGTATCCCTGGGGCGCATCTGGTCATCTATCCGGATGCCGGGCATGGCGGGGTATTTCAGAACTACGCCGATTTTGTCCCGAAGGCCCTGTCCTTCCTCGAGGCTGAGGCCTTGCCGCAGGGCGGCTATGCAGCTGAAAACGTTCGGCTTGTTTCGTCCTGAACAGCAACAGACATTCTTAGAAAGTAACTGCCATGAAGGCATTCGTTGTCGATAAGTATAATAAAAAGGGCACCCTGCGGCTGGCCGAAATGCCGGAGCCGGAGCTCCACGACAGCGATGTCTTGGTCGAGGTCCATGCCGCAGGGGTGAACCTGCTCGATTCCAAGGTCAGAACCGGGGAATTCAAGCTCATCCTGCCCTACCGCCGGCCCTTCATCCTGGGCCACGACGTGGCTGGGAAGGTTATCCGCGTGGGATCGAAAGTCAGCAAGTTCAAGGCAGGCGACGAGGTCTATGCGCGGCCGCGCGATGGCCGGATTGGGACATTCGCCGAATTCATTGCCGTGAATGAGGCCGACGTAGCCTTGAAGCCCGAGAATCTCAGTATGGAAGAGGCGGCGTCGATTCCCCTGGTCGGTCTCACCGCCTGGCAGACGCTCATCGAACGGGCAAACCTGAAGAAGGGACAGAAGGTCTTCATTCAGGCTGGTTCCGGCGGCGTCGGGACATTTGCTATTCAGTTAGCCAAGCACCTCGGCGCGACCGTTGCGACAACCGCGAGCGCGGCGAGTGCCGATCTGGTCAAAAGTCTCGGCGCCGATGTCGTCGTCGATTACAGGAAAGACGACTTCGAGAAAGTTCTGTCGGGCTACGATGTCGTCTTGAACAGCCAGGACGCCAAGACACTGGAAGAATCCCTGAGCGTGCTGAAACCGGGTGGCAAGCTCATCTCCATCTCCGGTCCACCGGATCCCGAATTTGCCAGGGAAAAGGGACTGAACTTGATGCTGAGGCTGGTGCTGCGCTTCCTGAGTCGCGGAATTCGGGCCAAAGCCAAGCGCCGTGGCGTGCAGTTTTCGTTCCTTTTCATGTGGGCGCAGGGCGATCAGCTGAGCAAAATCACCGCTCTCATCGAAGCCGGCGCGATCCGCCCGGTTGTGGATCGGGTCTTTCCATTCGAAGCGACCAATGACGCTCTGGCCTATGTCGAAACAGGACGCGCCAAGGGCAAGGTCGTCATCAAGGTCAGATAGCAGTTGCCTCGAACGCAGCCTTGAGCGTCTCGAACGGCGCCAGGGCGCCGCGCACCTGCACGACGGCGGCGGCGACGCGATGGGCGCGCAGCACCGCCTCTGCCGGGGCATGGCTGGCAAGGCGAGCGGCGAGATAGGCGCCGTTGAAGGAGTCGCCGGCCCCGGTGGTGTCGACCGGGGTGGCGACGTGTACCGCCGGCACCGATTGCAAGGTTCCGTTTTGCGCGATCAGCGCCGGTTCCTCGCCGTTCTTGACGACGACTTCGCCGACCAGCTTTCGCAGCCGTTCAGCTGTTTTCTGCGGTGTCGTATCACCAAACAGCATCTGCTCGTCGGGAAAGGTCGGGAGCGCGATGTCGGCGACGGCGAGCGCCTCGAGGATCGCGGCCTGCGCTTCCTCGCTTTGGCGCCATAGCCGCGGCCGGTAATTGGGGTCGAAGGCAATCAGCGAGCCGGCCGCGCGCGCCTTGGCCACGGCCGTCAGCAGCACCTCGCGGGCGTCGTCGTCGAGGATTGCCAAAGTGATTCCGGAAAAATAGACAAGCGCCTGGTTTTCAAGGCTTTTCTGCAAAGCGGCTGGGTCCGAAGCCAACTGCCTTGCGGCCGCATCGGCCCGCCAATAGGTGAAAGAACGTTCGGCGCCGGTCAGCGTGATCGCATAGAGGCCGGGGCGGGCGCCCGCTATCACCGGGCTGGCGCCGATGCCGATGCCGCTCTCGGCCAGGAACTTGATCTGGTCGCGTGAGAACGGGTCGTCGCCGAAGGCCGACACATAGGTCGCCGGCCGCTCGCCGCTCAAGGCATGCAGAGCCCACAAAGTGTTGAACGTGTCGCCGGCAAAGCCCATGCGCCAGTTCGGCCCGGCCTGGTCTGAAAGCTCTAGCATGCACTCGCCGATCGAGGCGATGCCGTTTCCTGCCATGAAGTACTCCTCCATCCTGCAATTGCGGTGCTGTAGCTTTTTGCAGCCGGCAGCGCCATGCTTGGCGACGGCGGATTCTTGCACTGGGCGCGATTTCCCACAGGGGCGTGGGACGCGATCTGCCCAGCGAAACGTTATCCGCAGAACAGGAATGGGTTTGGCATCGTTATGGCGTTATCTTCTTGGAGGCCTCGGCCTGGCTGCCTTGCTCGCCGGCGTGCTGGCAATCGTCTATCTGACGGCGCCGCGTGCGCCGCAACCAAGCTCGGATGTAGGCCGTTCCAAGACGACGGCGAACAAGCTGTTCGCGGCGACTTTCGAGCCCGAGAAGGGCGTCATTCGGCAGGGCGAAATGGAATCCTGGCTGCTGACGCTGAAAACCGTCGAGGGTGCGCCGGTGGAAGGTGCTGCGATAACGATTTCCGGCGGCATGCCGCAGCACAAGCACGGTCTGCCGACCAGCCCGCAGGCGACCGATTACCTCGGCGAGGGACGCTATCGCATCGACGGCGTGAAATTCACGATGAGCGGGTGGTGGCAATTGCATTTTGCCATTTCCGCTGCGGCCGGTTCGGACACTGTCGTCTTCAATGTGGTGCTGTGAGCCACTGATGAGCCGGTTTCCCAGTCTTCTCGCGTTGGTGGTGGTGGCCGTGCTTGCCGGCTGCGGCAGACCGGAGTTTTCCGATGCCGAAAAGCAGACCATCGCCTCACTGGCCCTGTCCAAGCTGCCGCCGCTGAAGCCCGATACCACCAATCGCTTCGCCGATGTGCCGGCCGCCGCGGCACTCGGCTCGACGCTGTTTTTCGACACCGGGATGAGCGGCGACGGCACGGTATCGTGCTCGACCTGCCACAAGATCGACCGGCAGTTCCAGGACGACCTGCCGCAAGCGGTCGGCGTCGGCCGCACCAACCGTCGTACCATGCCGTTGGCCGGCGTCGCGCATGATCCCTGGTTCTTCTGGGACGGGCGGCGCGACAGCCTGTGGGCGCAAGCGCTGACACCGCTCGAAAATCCGCTGGAGCAGGCCGGCAACCGCGCCGCCTTCGTGCATTACATCAAGGCCCGCTTCGGCGAGCGCTACGAGCGCATCTTCGGGCCGCTGCCTGACCTTTCGGGCGTGCCGGCCAATGCCGGCCCGTTCGGCACCGATGCCGAGAAGGCGGCCTGGAACGCCATGCCCGCCAGCCAAGCCGAGGAGGTCAACCGCGTCTTTGCCAATATCGGCAAGGCGATCGCCGCCTTCGAGCGCTCGATCGCGCCGCCGCAGACACGCTTCGACCGCTTTGCCCTCGACCTGGCTGCGGGCGCCGAGCCGAAAGGCGACGCCGCCTTTTCGTCGGAGGAAATCCTCGGCCTGAAATTGTTCATCGGCAAGGCCAATTGCGTGACCTGCCACAACGGCCCGCGTTTTACCGACGGCAGCTTCCACAATACCGGCGTGCCGCCGGTCGCGGGCCTGCCGCCGGATCGCGGCCGCGTCGAGGCGGTGGCGCAGGTCGAGGCCGATCCGTTCAACTGTTTCGGCGCCTTTCGCGACGGCGATGCCAGCGCCTGCCGCGAGTTGCGCTTCATGGTCAAGACCGGGCCGGAACTCGTCCGCGCCTACAAGACGCCGTCGCTGCGCGGTGCCGCCACCCGTCCGCCCTACATGCATGCCGGGCAGTTTTCCTCGCTGGACGAGGTGGTGGCGCATTATTCGAAGGCGCCGGCAAGTGTCGAGGGTGTGTCAGAGGTCCACCCGCTGCAGCTTTCGGATCGCGAACGCGCGGCGCTGGTGGCGTTCCTGAAGACGCTGGCGGAGTGAGGGTGGCGGGGTAGCGATCCTTCGCGCCCCCCTCTGTCCTGCCGGACATCTCCCCCTCTAGTGGGGAGATTGGCAGCTTCGGTGCGCCGTTCACTCCTGCGACGTTTAGAGATTGGCGAAAGCGGCAGTGACAACCGATCTCCCCCCTGGAGGGGGAGATGTCCGGCAGGACAGAGGGGGGGCGCTGTCCCGCCGGCGTTTCCTACCGATCCTTCACCGTCTCCATCGCGACAAACGTCGAGGTCTGGGCTACGTGCGGCAGGGCGGAGATGCGCTCGCCAAGCACGCGGCGGTAGGCGGCGATGTCGGTGGTGCGGACCTTCAGCAGATAGTCGAAGCTCGATGCCATCATGTGGCACTGCTCGATCTCCGGCACCGCCTGCACGGCGCGGTTGAAGGCGTCGAGCGCGGCCGAGCGGGTGTCGGACAGTTTCACCTGGACGAAGGCGACATGGCCTTCGCCCATGCGCTCACGGTCGATGATCGCCTGGTAGCCCCTGATGAAGCCGTCCTTCTCCAGCCGTTTGACTCGTGCCTGCACCGGCGTCTTCGACAGGCCGACTTTAGCCGCCAGGTCCGACATGGAAAGCCGGCCATTGCTGCCCAGAGCCGACAGGATGTTCCTGTCGATCCGGTCCAATTGGTCTTCTGTCACTGGATTCCTGGTCGAATTGGAGGTGATCAGTCCTAATGATAGATCGATCGATCTGTTCTGTCGACTTCTTTGGACCGACTGCAATCCCTACTTATGTTAGCTTGCGCCGTTCGGTCCGGTGACCGCCGGCCCGCTCCCTTATGCTCGCTCTACAGGACCGCCATGCCAGCGCTCGACACCATCCGCCAGCAGATCCGTGCTAATTATTTGCCCGACGAAGACCAGGCGGTGAAGCGGCTGGCCGAGGCGGCCGGGCTGTCCGCGCAAGACCGCAAGGCGATTTCGGCCCGTGCCGCCGATCTAGTGCGGGCGGTGCGCGGCTCGTCCGATCCGCGGCTGATGGAGGTCTTCCTGTCCGCCTATGGCCTCTCGACCAAGGAGGGCGTGGCGCTGATGTGCCTGGCCGAGGCGCTGCTGCGCGTGCCCGACACCGAGACGATGGACGACCTCATCGCCGACAAGATCGCGCCGCACGACTGGTCGGCGCATTCGGGCGGCTCGAGCTCGATCTTCATCAATGCATCGACCTGGGCGCTGATGCTGACCGGCCGCGTGCTCGACGAAGGCGAGGGCGGCATCGAAGGCACGCTGCGCGCCATGGTGCGCCGGCTCGGCGAGCCGGTCATCCGCAAGGCGGTCGCGGCGGCCATGCGCGAGATGGGCGAGCAGTTCGTGCTTGGCCGCACGATCGCCGAGGCGGTCAAGCGCGGCCGGCCGATGACGCAGAAGGGCTATCTCTATTCTTTCGACATGCTGGGCGAGGCGGCCCGCACCGAGGCCGATGCGCTGCGCTACCTCAAGGCATATGCCGATGCGATCTCTTCGCTCGATGCCGGCGCCAACGGCCCCGACATCCGCCAGAACCACGGCATTTCGGTAAAACTGTCGGCGCTGCATCCGCGCTATGAAGTGACGCAGAAGGAAAAGATGCTGCCCGTCATGGCCGAGCGGCTTTGGTCGCTGGCGCTGGCGGCGCGCCATTCGCGCATGGGCCTCAACATCGACGCCGAGGAGGCCGACCGGCTCGACCTGTCGCTCGACGTCATCGAACGGGTACTGGCCGAGCCGGAGCTTGCCGGCTGGAACGGCTTTGGCGTCGTCGTCCAGGCCTACGGTCCGCGCGCGGCCTTCACCGTCGACTGGCTCTATGCGCTGGCGAAGAAATACGATCGCACCATCATGGTGCGGCTGGTCAAGGGCGCCTATTGGGACACCGAGATCAAGCGGGCTCAGACGCTCGGGCTCGACGGCTATCCGGTTTTTACCCGCAAAGCCAACACCGACGTCTCCTACCTGGCCTGCGCGAAGAAGCTTTTGTCGATGACCGACCGCATCTATCCGCAATTCGCCACCCACAACGCCCACACCGTCGCCGCCATCCTGTCGATGACGACGGAGCGCGATACATTCGAGTTCCAGCGGCTGCACGGCATGGGCGAAGCACTGCACGAGACGGTGCGCAAGGCCGAAGGCACGCGCTGCCGCATCTATGCGCCAGTCGGCGCTCATTCCGACCTGCTCGCCTATCTGGTCCGCCGGCTGCTCGAGAACGGCGCCAATTCCTCCTTTGTCCACCAGCTCACCGACGAGGAAGTCGAGCCGGAGGATATTGCTCGCGACCCGCTCGACACGGTGGAGAAACAAGGCCCCGCGGCCAATCCGGCGATCGTGCCGCCGTCGGCGATCTTTGGCCCCGGCCGGCGCAATTCCAAGGGCTTCGATATCACCGACACGCCGACGCTGGCGGCGATCGACAAGGCCAGGGCCGAGTTCGCCGGGCCGGACCGCTGGCACGCCAAGCCGGTCAGCCGCGCCGCCGGCTACGGCAAGCAGCGTCCGGTGGTCAATCCTGCGAAACCTTCGGAAGTGGTCGGCACGGTCAGCGAGGCCGGCGCCAAGCAGGTCGAGACCGCCGTGCGCATCGCCGTCGAGGCACAACCGGCATGGGCAAGACGCCCGGTCGCCGAGCGCGCTGCCATCCTCAACCGGGCGGCCGATCTCTACGAGGCGAACGCCGTCGAGTTCTTTGCGCTCGCCGCCCGCGAAGCCGGCAAGTCGCTCGCCGACGGCGTTGCCGAGGTGCGCGAGGCGGTCGATTTCCTGCGCTACTATGCGGCCGAGGCCGCCAATGCCGAGGCGGGCACCGAGGCGCGCGGCGCCATCGCCTGCATCTCGCCGTGGAATTTTCCGCTCGCCATCTTCACCGGCCAGATTGCAGCGGCACTCGTCACCGGCAATTCGGTGATCGCCAAGCCAGCCGAACAGACGCCGCTGATCGCCTTCCGCGCTGTCCAGCTGCTGCGCGAGGCCGGCGTGCCGGAAGACATCATCCAGCTTCTGCCCGGCGACGGCCCCACGGTCGGCGGCCCGCTGACCGCCGATCCGCGCATTGCCGGCGTCTGCTTCACCGGCTCGACCGAGGTCGCCAAGCTAATCGAAAAGCAGCTCGCCGACACCGCCGCGCCTGACGCCATGCTGATTGCCGAGACCGGCGGCCTCAACGCCATGATCGTCGATTCCACCGCACTTCCCGAACAGGCGGTGCGCGACATCCTCGCCTCCGCTTTCCAGAGCGCCGGCCAGCGCTGCTCGGCATTGCGCATTCTCTACGTGCAGAAGGACGTCGAGAAGAAGATGCTTGAGATGCTGAAAGGCGCGATGGAAGCGCTCAGCCTCGGCGACCCGTGGCGGATATCGACCGATGTCGGCCCGGTCATCGATGACGAGGCGCAAGCGTCGATCCGTGACTATTGCACCAAAATGGGCCTGCAGGGCCGGCTGATCGCCAAGCTCGAAGCGCCGAAGGACGGCCGCTTCGTTGCGCCGCACGTCTTTCGGGTCAAGGGCATCGAGGAGTTGGAGCGCGAGGTGTTCGGGCCGGTGCTGCATGTCGCCACCTTCGATGCCGACGAGATCGATGCGGTGATCGCTGCGATCAACCGCAAAGGCTATGGCCTGACCTTTGGCCTGCACACCCGCATCGAAGGCCGCGCCCAGCATTTCGTCGATGGCATCCATGCCGGCAACATCTACGTCAACCGCAACCAGATCGGCGCCGTCGTCGGCGCGCAGCCGTTCGGCGGCGAGGGCCTTTCCGGCACCGGGCCGAAGGCCGGTGGCCCACATTATCTCCGGCGCTTCCGCAAGGGGCCGGAAGCCGGCACCCATCTTGCCGAAGGCCGCAAGGTGACGGCGACCGAGCTCGCCGACAATCTGCCGGACCCGGCCTTTGGCGGCTGGTCGACGCGGCCGGATCGCGTCGCCATCCTGAGGAAACATCTGCGCGGCAAGGGTGCCGCGGCTATCGGCACTGCCGCCGGCATCGATTTCGGCCAGGTCGACCTGCCCGGGCCGACCGGCGAGGCCAACACGCTGTCGCTGTCGCCGCGCGGGCGCGTGCTGTGCCTCGGTCCCGACGCGGATACGCTGCTTGCGCAGACGATCCAGGCGCTGGCCGCCGGCAATGCCGTGCTCGCCGTCGCACCCGGCGCGCCGGCGGCACTTTCATCATTGACCGGCAAGGGCCTGCCGCTGGCGGCGATCGACGGCCGGCCGGACCCGGTCGAAGCGCGCTCGCTGCGGGTCGATGTCGTGGCCTTTTCCGGCACGCCCGAGGCCGCGCGCATCGTGCGCAAGGTCATCGCCGAGCGCGCCGGCCCGATCGTGCCGCTGATCAGCGAAGTCTATTATCCGGCCGCCTACGCCCACGAGCGCGCAGTCTGCGTCGACACCACGGCGGCGGGCGGCAATGCCAGCCTGCTGGCCGCGGCCTGAGGGTTTCGCCAGGGCTCGCGTGTCGCGGGCAGGGCAAATCGCTTGGGGTTGCGCTGTCCCTCACCCTTACCCTCTCGCTGTGAAGAACGGGGAGAGGGGTCGCCAGCGTTGCGTCCACGCCCCTTCTCCCCGGGGCGGCGCCGACTTTGATGCCTGATGAGAGCGATAGCTATCTGATACCGAGCGGCACTTCGAACTGCCAGGCCGAGCGACCGGCTCCGTCTGGAATAGGGGGAAAGGGAGAAGCCCGGCGGACTGCGTCGAGTGCGGCCTTGTCCAGCGCGGCAACACCCGAACTGCCCGTCAGCCTGGCCGACCGGACGCTGCCGTTCGAGCCGACGGTAAAGGCAACCGTAGCTGTGCCGGTGGCGCGCGTGCGTGTCGAATTGAAGGCCCGCACCAGTTTTGACCTGATCTTGCCGGGATAGTTCGTGACGGCTGCATTGCCGATGCCTGATTTGCCGCCCCTGCTGGCGGTCAGGATCTTGCCGTCCTTCCTGGCGTCGGCCATGCCGCGCGCGACATCCGTTTCGTCACGGCCGCCGGAGCCGGCTTTTTTCTTCTTGGTGTCGGCTTTGGCCGCAGCCTTGCCCGCCTTCTTGCGCAGGGCCGGCTTTTCAGGCTCGTTTGGTTCGACCTTCCTGGCCGGCTTGCTCTTTGCGGTTGCCTTCTTCGGCTGCCTGGGCTCAGGCTTGTTCGGCCTCGGTTCTTCCGCCGCGACGACGGTCTCGGCCGTCTCAACCGTTTCGGCCGGCGCCGGGTCGGCTGGTGCCGGTGCGCTTGTCTCGGCAGGCTCGGCCGTTTCGGCCGCGCTGACTGGCGGCGGCACGGCATTGTCGTCGGCAGGCACCAGCCTGTCGGTCGCAAGAACGTCGGGCGATGGGTCCTGGCGCGCCGGCTGGACAGGTTGCGCAGGCTCAGTCCGGTCGGCAACGGCAGCGGTTTCCATGGCGGCCTCGTTGACCGGCTCAACCACTTCTTTGTCCGATGTCTCCGCCGCATCGGTGACCGGCTGGAGCGTCTCCTCTGCCGCGGCCGCCTGCGCCTCGACCGTTTCGACCGGCTTGGCGTCGAGCATGGTCACCATCGTCACGTTGGCCACTTCCGGATCGTCTCCGACATCGCCGGCCGCCTGCTGCGGGTCGGCGCCGAGCAGCATTTCGCCTTGCTGGTCGGCACCTTCGATGCTTGGCCGGTCGTCCGGCAGCGTGAGGAAGGCCAGCGCCACCGCCACGTGGAATGCGCAAGAGCAGGCGATCGCCACCGTCCAGTTGCGGCGCCGCCGCGTCTGTCGTGCCTGCCGCAATGGCTCCATAGGTACCGCAGTCAAGTCGCCGTCGGCATCGGCGATGTAACTGTCTTCCGGCCTGTCGCGCGGCGAAACACGCAGCGCCCCGCGCGGGATGGCGAAATCCGGATCGTCCGGTTCCGGCGGCAGGAAACCGGCCAATGGCCACGCGACGGGGTTTCGTGCGAATGCGGGTTCCGGTCCCAAAATTCAGACCCCGAAGGCGATGCCGGTCCTGGTCTGCGTCTTCAGCCCGCGCATGCAGGCATTCGGCTCGGCGCCGGCGCATTCCGTGGCGCTGTTGATCAACACGCGGCTGACCTTGCCGCAATCCGTGCCGGCAAGATCGAAACGCGTCACCTTGGTCTTGCCTGCCGGCAGCTCCTTGAAATCGAGTACCGTCAGCCGGTCGACAACGCCGGCCCCGTTGAACAGCGCGATCTCGAACGCCGCCTTGGAAAGACCGGCGCCGAGATTGTTGGTGACCACGAAGGTAAGGCGGCAGCCCTTGTCGGAAGGCTGCGCGCCATTGAGCTCGAGGATCAGCGCCGGTGCTTGCTGCTGTGTCCATGCCGGAGCCGCCGCAAGCAATATTGCCAGCACCGCGGCGAACAGACGAAGGGATGCCGTCATGCCTGTCATTGTCGTCAGCCTCCAAACCTCATCGTCGCCGCCAGCTTCAGGGTGACGCCGGGCTCGTAGACGACGCTCGTCGTCGATGCGTTCAGCGGGTTGGCGTATTTGACGTCGAACAGATTGTCGGCGCGGAAATCGACCTTGAAATTGTCGGTCGCCTGGTAGCTGGCGAAGGCATTGACCAGTGTATAGTCCTTGGCCACCGGGTTGCCCTGCGGCTTGCCGTTGTACTGCACCTCGCCGCCGATGGTCAGCCTGTCCTCGAGGAAGCGAAAGCCGAGTTGCCCGGTGATCTGGGAGGAGGGGACGGTGACAAGGTCTGCCCGTTCGCCTTCATAGGAAATCGTGTGGCCATCGGTGAACGACGCCGAAAGCCCGGCAAAGCCCCAGGCGGCATCATAGACGCCCTCCATCTCGAAGCCGTGGATCCTGGCCTTGGCGAAATTCTGATACTGGAAGCAGATCGGTATGCCCGGACCGAACGGGCAGCCGCTGGTCGGGTCGAACGGCGAGAGCGTCACGCCGTCGATGTAATCGTCGACATTGTTGTTGAAATAGGCCGCCTTCAGCCGCAGCGCGTCGTCGGCCTCAATGACGCCGTTGGTACTGTAATTGACGCCGAATTCCACGGTCTTGCCGGTTTCAGGCTTGAGATCGGGATTGGGGAGGAACGGGAAGCTGACGCCGGCCGGATGATTGCCGCTGATCAGGGTCTCCGACAGCGACGGAGAACGGTAGCCTTCCGCATAGGTGCCGTAGAATTGCAGGCCGGAAAGGCTGGCGGTTTCGAAGGGCGAAATGCCCACTGTGATGCGTGGCGACAGCCGGTCGCCAGAGGTTTCGCCGACATCACTGTCGAGCTTATAGCTGTCGTAACGCAGCCCGGCGATGACCTCGAGCCAGTCCCAGGTGAGCTTGTCCTGAACGTAAGCGCCGGAGACGTTCCTGTTGCCCGAGGGCGTATAGAAGCTGTCGCCGCCCGCCGTGCCGCCTGTCTCGACATCGTCGCCAACCCAGTCGCCGCCATAGGTCAGCTCATGCGCGATTCCAACGGTCTCGAATCTCGACGTGTTCCAAATGTCGATGCCGGAGGTGCCGATGTCGAACGTCGATTTCGAACCCGCCGGCAAAACCACGGGCAGACCGGTGACCGGATCAAACCGGTTTTGCGCCACAAGGGTCGTCAGATCGAGCTTGGTCTTGTTGTAGGACGCGTTGATGTGGAGGTCGAGCCAGCTCTTGTCTTCGTCGGTGATGTTGTAGCGGGCCGTGAAGGTATTCGCCTTCAGGTCGGCGTCGTTCACCGGCGCGCTGCCGCTGGTCTCGGTCCATCCGTCGTTCGAGCCGATCCAGCCCAGCTTCAGCTCGCTGTTTTCGCTGGGGCGGATGGTCGTCTTGAGGAGGCCGCTCAAGACGTCGAAGCCGGTGCCCGCTACAGTGTCGCCGCCGCCATGCTTGTAGTCGTCATAGTCGCGGTAGACGATATTGCCGAGCACGTCCCAGTTCTCGTTGATCCGATAGGCGCCGGTGGCGCTGGTGGTCCAGCCTTTGCCGTTGGTTTCGTAGCGCCCAGTTGCGGATACCGCCCAGGTCTCGTCCGGCTTGAGGAAATCCTGCGCATCCTTGGTGTCGAAAAATACGACGCCGCCGATCGCCCCGGAGCCATAGGTGTTGGCGACCGGGCCGCGGATCACATCGACGGATTTGATCAATTCGGGATCGATGTAGAAGGTCGATTGCGTACCGTGATCCGAGCGCTGGAAATTCTGGCGGGCACCGTCGACGATGACGGAGACGCGGCCGAAATCCTGCAGGCCGCGGATGTTGATGCTGGAACTGACACGCCTTGCGTCGGCCTGGACGGCGACACCCGGCACACCGAACAGCATTTCGTTGGGCGTCGTCGCCATGCGGCGCTCGAGCTGTTCCTCGTCGACATGGCTGGCTGAAGCAAGCGACTCGATCGCCGTCTCGCCGGTACGGCTGAGGATCAGGATCTTGTCGAGCAGTGTGGTACCCGCCGGGGCCGGCTTTACCTTTTCGGGCTGTTGAGACGGGTCAGTCTGCTGCTGGTCGGCTGCCGGTTGGGCGGCCTGCTGGGCGCCGGCCGGTGTTGCGAGCAGCGGGATCGCCGCCGCGCCGGCCAGCAACGCGGCCATTTTGCTTGTCATAGAACAATGTGTCAGGCCGCTGCCCGCCAGCCGTCCCCAATTCGCCAACCCCATGCTGCAACTCCAAGAATCCATGTTCGATGCTGGCTGGCTTGGGGCTCGCTGGCATTTTTCATCGCGTCCGGCGTCTTAAATGTTGACTCATTTTCTCCGGTATTGCACTGCTAGATAACATGATTATTCGAGTCAAGAATTGAATCGGCATTTCACGCAGGCGCCGAGCCAGATGCCCGGCACAGGAAAAGGGATCGAACCAATGAACACGCACAATCCCAGCGACTTTCGCTATCGCGTCCGCCGTTCCGACGAAAATTCCGTCCGTTTCGACCGGATCCAATCGGCCGTGAGAACGCTGTCCAGCAACACGCTGTTCCAGGGCGAGCACGAGATCGGCATCGAGCATCATGGTGCGCTGTACCGGCTGAAGATCACCCGGCAGGGCAAGCTCATCCTCAACAAGTAGGTGGTAGAAATGGACCAGCGCGTAAAACCCGCCCCACACGAGATCCGGCGGGCACGGGCAGACAATCCGAAAATGCGCGAGCGCGACCTCGCCGCCCAGCTCGGTATTTCGGAGGCCGAACTGGTCGCCGCGCATTGCGGCGACGGCGTCGTGCGCGTCGAGCCGCGTGTCAACGACCTTTTGACTTGCCTCGAAGCTGTCGGTGAGGTGATGGCGCTGACCCGCAACGAAAGCGCGGTGCACGAGAAGATCGGCGTCTACGACAAGGTCGTCACCGGCAATCACAATGCCATGGTGCTCGGTGAGAATATCGACCTGCGCATTTTCCCAAAAGTCTGGGCGCACGGCTTTGCCGTGGAAAAGCGCGATGGCGCCGACATCCGCCGCAGCCTGCAGTTCTTCGATACCGCAGGCGAGGCGGTACACAAGGTGCATCTCAGGCCAGCCTCCAACCTTTACGCCTATCAGAAACTGGTGGCCGGGCTGGAATCGCCGAACCAGGAGCCGACGGTGGCGATTTCAGCGGGCACGGCCGACGAGACCGAGACTGCGGACAACCCGGCGAGCATCGACGATCTGCGCGACCGCTGGAGCCATCTGACCGACGTGCATCAGTTCTTCGGCATGCTGAAGACACTGAAGATCAGCCGCCGACAGGCGGTGCGCATGGTCGGCCAGGACTACGCCTGGCTGGTCGACAAGGATGCGGTGAACGCCATGCTCAACCACGCCGCTGCTGGCGCCATGCCGATCATGTGCTTTGTCGGCAATCGCGGCTGCATCCAGATCCATTCCGGCCCCGTCGCCTCGATCAAGCCGATGGGACCATGGCTCAACGTGCTCGACGAGACCTTCCATCTGCACCTGCGGACCGACCACATCGATGAGGTCTGGGCCGTGCGCAAGCCGACCAAGGACGGCTATGTCACGTCGCTCGAAGTCTATGGCGCCGACGGCAAGATGATCATCCAGTTCTTCGGTAAGCGGCATGAAGGCGAAAGCGAGCGCGAAGACTGGCGCTTTCTGGCCGAAAACCTGCCGCGTATCCCAAGCCCGACCGCAGCTTGAGGAAAACGACGATGGTTCTTTTCTCCAGGCTGGCATCGGTCTCCAGGTCGGCGCTTGGTCCTGTGGCCGCTGTTTTCCTGGCCTTCGCCGCGCTGATGACGGCTCAAGCCGCCGAGGGCATCGCGACTTTCGCCGATCGCTCGAGGATCGTGGCTATTGGCGGCTCGATCACCGAGATCGTCTACGCGCTCGGTGAACAGGATCGTCTTGTCGCGCGCGATTCGACCAGCCGCTATCCGCAAGCGGCGGCGGAACTGCCTGATGTCGGCTACATGCGCCAGCTGTCGCCGGAGGGTGTGCTGTCGGTCAATCCGTCGGGCATATTGGCCCTGCACGGCAGCGGACCGAAGGAAGCCGTCGACGTCTTGAAGAAATCAAGCATCCCGTTCATCGAGGTGACCGAGCGCTATGATAATCAAGGCATTCTCGAAAAGATCCACATCGTCGGCAAGGCGCTCGGCACCGAGGCCAAGGCCGATGCGCTGGCGGTCCAGATCGATGCCAGGCTGAAGGCAGCCGAAAAGCAGACCGCCTCGATCAAGGATCGCAAGCGCATCCTGTTCGTGCTGTCGATGCAGGGCGGCAAGCTGCTTGCCGCCGGCAGCGACACCGCCGCCGACGGCATCATCAAGCTTTCGGGCGGCATCAACGCCGTCGACGGCATTGCCGGCTACAAGCAATTGTCGGACGAGGCAGTCATCACCGCCAGGCCCGACGTGATCCTGATGATGAACAATGCCGGACCGGCCACCGCGGATGACGAATTGTTTTCGAACCCTGCCGTGGCTTCGACGCCGGCGGGTGCCGCCCGCAAGCTGATCCGCATGGACGGCGGCTATCTGCTCGGCTTCGGCCCGCGCACGGCCGACGCCATCCACGACCTCGCCGTCTCGCTCTATGGCGGCCAGGTCACGGATTGAGCGCGATGGCCGATCATTCGATCGCCGGTGCGGCGGGCATCATGGCGACGGCAGCCGAGGGTGACCGTTCGCGGCGCGCCCGCCTCGTCGTCGTGCTGCTCTGCGTCGGGCTGGCTATCGCCGTGCTGTTGTCGCTGACCTCCGGCGCATCCGATGCCTCGGCCATCGGCGTCATGCATGACTGGCTGTTCGGCGCGTTGCCCGGCGACGCGGCGTTGAGCGCCCGCGACCACCTGATCATCCATGACATCCGTCTGCCGCGCATCATTATGGGCGTGCTGATCGGCGCATCGCTTGCCGTCTCCGGTGCCGTCATGCAGGGGCTGTTCCGCAATCCGCTGGCCGACCCCGGCCTGATCGGCGTTTCGGCCGGATCGAGCCTCGGTGCGGTCGCCGTCATCGTGCTTGGCTCGACCATGCTGGCGCCGCTGACTTCGGCGCTCGGCACGCTGGCTCTGCCGCTGGCTGCGTTCTGCGGCGGGTTGGCGACGACATTGCTGCTCTATCAGGTTGCGACACGGCAAGGCCGAACCTCGGTCGCCACCATGCTGCTCGCCGGCATCGCGCTGGCGGCGCTTGCCATGGCGCTGACCGGCATCCTGATCTTCATGGCCGACGACCGGCAATTGCGCGACCTGACCTTCTGGCAGCTCGGTTCGCTGGGCGGCGCAACCTGGCAGAAGATCGGCTCGGTCGGGCCGGTCATCGTGCTGGCGCTGGCGGCAATGCCGTTCCTGGCGCGCGGCCTCAACGCGCTGGCGCTCGGCGAGGCCACGGCCGGCCATCTCGGCATTCCGGTTCAGCGGCTGAAATACACCGCGATTGTCGGCGTCTCGGCAGCGGTCGGCGCGTCGGTCGCCGTCAGCGGCGGCATCGGTTTCGTCGGCATCGTCGTGCCGCATCTGCTGCGTCTGCTGATCGGCTCCGATAACCGTTACCTGCTGCCGGCATCGGCCCTGCTTGGTGCGGCGCTGCTGCTTTTGGCCGACGCCGTCGCCCGCACCATCGTCGCCCCGGCCGAATTGCCGATCGGCATCGTCACCGCTGTCGCCGGTGCGCCGTTCTTCCTGTGGATCCTGCTGCGCAAGCGCGGCGTCATCGACCTGTGAAAGTTTGCCTATGATCGAAGCGCGCGATGTCTCGGTGGCGATCGGCGGCAAGCGCATCGTCGCCAACGTCGATTTCGAGGCGCGGCCGGGCGAAGTCGCGGCCATCGTCGGCCCCAACGGTTCGGGCAAGACGACCTTCCTCCGAGCACTGTCCGGCGATCTTGGCTATTCGGGAGAGGTCACCGTCAACGGCCGCAATCTATCCGCGATGAAGCCGGTCGAGGCGGCGACGGTCCGTGCGGTGCTGCCGCAGGCGACGACGCTGTCCTTCCCGTTCACCGTGCGTGAGATCGTCAGGCT
Source organism: Mesorhizobium sp. M0590 (assembly GCF_040320905.1). Lineage (NCBI taxonomy): Bacteria > Pseudomonadati > Pseudomonadota > Alphaproteobacteria > Hyphomicrobiales > Phyllobacteriaceae > Mesorhizobium > Mesorhizobium sp. M0590. The sequence continues at coordinate 307,256 of NZ_JAMYQN010000004.1, read as the reverse complement.
AGGCCTGGTCGGCGGGCGCTCCGGCGCGTTGCCCGGCGAGGACCAGCGCCTGCCCGAACGGGCGCTGGCTCGCGTCGACCTCGACGGTTTTGCCGGCCGCTTCTACCAGGAGCTGTCCGGCGGCGAGCAGCAGCGCGTGCAGCTTGCCCGCGTTCTGTGCCAGGTCTGGGCGCCGGTGCTTGACGGCAAGCCGCGCTATCTGTTCCTCGACGAGCCGGTGTCCAGCCTCGATATCAAGCACCAGCTGATCATCATGGACATCGCCCGCGATTTCGCCAGACGCGGCGGCGGCGTGGTCGCCATCCTGCACGACCTCAATTTGACGGCGATGTATGCCGACCGGATTTTCGTCATGCATCGCGGCAGGCTCGCCGCTACAGGTTCGCCGCAACAGGTGCTCAGCGACGAGCTGATCGAAAAGGTCTTCGATTGCCGGCTGAAGGTCGGTGTGTTGCCGGCGGCAAACATGCCGTTCGTATTGCCGCAGTCGGTCTGTTGATATTCAGGTGATGCCGGCCTGCAAATGGCGGTTTCCTGCGCTTCCGGTACTCACGTACCCAAACGTACGCTCCGTTCCGGTTCTCGGAACCCACCATTTTCGGCTCGGCCTGACCTGAATCTCAACAGACCTCACCAACTGAGATGCGACCAAAATCAGGCGGCCGGCGCCCTTTGCACCAGCATGTCGATGCCGAGCAGGTGGCGCACATTCGGGCGCGCCGCCACCAGATCGGCGATCGTGTAGCGCGACAGCACGGCGAAGAAGGCGTTGAGCGCTTCGCGCAATGCCGAATTCAAGGCGCAGCTGTCGACCAGCGGACATTCGGCGGCGTCGTTCTCGAAGCACTCGGCCATGGCAAAGCTTTCCTCCGTCACCCGCACGACATCGAACAGGCTGATTGATTCGGCCGCGCGGCCGAGCCTGACGCCGCCATTCCTGCCGCGCACCGTTTCGATCAGGCCGTTTTCGACCAGCGGCTGCAGGATCTTGAACAGGAAAAGTTCCGATACCGAATAGGCGGCGGCGATCTCGGGGATGCGGCTCAACCGCTCGGTGTTGGCGGCGCAATACATCAGAATGCGCATGGCGTAGTTGGTCTGACGGGTAAGCCGCATTGTGTCCTCACATAACAGTGGTTGGCGTCAATATGGCCTATAGTTTGGAACAATTCCAGACTGGCGCTGCATAATAGATGAATTCCGGCGTCAAGTTTGCGTGCACGATTGCGCGCACCGGAACCAGCGGCGCGCTTTCTGGGGCAGGCGACACTAGATAAGTTCGCATACACGATCAGGAGCGGCCCATCATGTCACGACCAGCCCCGGCATTTGCATCCGTCGCGTCCGTCCGGTTCGACGCCGATGCCGACGCCAAGCTTTCGGCGCTCAGGCGCACCAAGTTCGTTGCCGCCGCAGCGCTTGCGTTTTGCGTGCTGGTCTTTGCGGTGGCGAAATCGCTCGAGAGCCGGCATGCGTGGTTGGGCTTCGTCGCCGCTTTCGCCGAGGCGGCGACGATCGGCGGCCTGGCGGACTGGTATGCGGTGGTGGCGCTGTTTCGGCGGCCGCTTGGCCTGCCGATCCCGCATACGGCCATCATCCCGGAAAACCAGAATCGCATCGCCGACAATCTCGGCCGCTTCATCGAGGTGAATTTCCTGGCGCCGGAACCGGTGCGCGAAAAGCTCGCCGAGGTCGACTTTTCCGCGCTGGTCGCGGACTGGCTGGCCGACCCGAACCGCGCCGCCGATTTGTCGCGCTTCGTCGGCCGGCTGGTGCCGCAGACGCTGGCGGCGGTCGAGCAATCCGGACTGCGCGGCTTCGTCACCAGCCGTATGCTGGAGCAGATCGAAAAGGTGCCGCTGGCGCCGCTCGCCGCCGAGCTGCTGTCGGCGCTGACTGACGATCGCCGCCACCAGAAATTATTCGACGAGTTCACCAAGGTGGTCGGCCGCTTCCTGAGCGACGAGCAGGCGCTGGCGACGATGCGCGAGAAGATCCGCGAGGAACTGCCGTCGCTGTTCAACCTGTTTCGCGCCGACGCCTATCTGTTGAAGAAGATCATTGCGTCGGCCGGCTCGCTGCTCGATGAGGTGCGGGCCGATCCGCACCATCCGATGCGAGCCGAATTCGACCTTTTCGTCGAAACCTTCGTCGAGCGGTTGAGGACATCCAAACAATATGCCAGGCGCGCTGAAAAGCTGAAGCGCGATTTCCTTGCCCGGCCAGAGCTCAGCGCGCTGGCCGGCGATATGTGGGACAGCCTGCGGCTGTTCATCGAACAGGACGCCAAGGCGCCGAATTCGATGATCCGCGACCATCTCGCCACCATGTTCGTCGAGGTCGGCCGCCATCTTGCCGACGACGCGCAGATCAGGGCCGACATGAACCAGGGGTTCATCGTGGCGCTGGCGTCCTTCGTCGAAAGCCAGAAGAGCGGCGTGTCGAAGTTCATCGCCGACCAGGTCAAGCGCTGGGACCTCGCGCAACTGACAAGGCTTATCGAAATGAATATCGGCAAGGACCTGCAATATATCCGCTTCAACGGCATGATCATCGGTGGCCTTGCCGGGCTCGTGCTCTACACTGCCGAACGGCTGTTTCTTGTCGGCTGACTCGTCCGAATGGACCGCTGAGCTTCGCTGCACTATCTTCCGTGCAGTGGCGGCGTTCACGGCAACAAGGGGAGAGAACCAGCATGGCAAAACGACCGGAGTCCGAGTCCTTCATCGACATGTTCGGCAAGTTCGGCCGCGACCTGAAGCTGCCGAATGTCGACGTCGAGGCGATCCTCGCCCACCACGCCAAGAACCTGGAAGCGCTGGAGAAGTCGGCACGGGCGAGCGCCGCTGGAGCCTCGGCGCTGTTGTCAAGGCAACGCGAGATGCTGCAGGACACGCTGCGCGAAATCACCGACATGGCACAAAGCTACAGAGCGCCCGGCAATCCGCAGGAAATGATGCAGAAGCAGGCGGCGTTCGCCAGGAAATCCTTCGAGACCGCGCTGAAGAATGCCGGCGAGATGGCCGAACTGGCGAGGGCGTCCGGCACCGAATCGATCGAAATCCTGCGCAGCCGCATCAAGGAGGCGATGGAGGAGATCCGCGCCGGCCACGACAAGAGGTAGCTGTTCCCCGGCAGCACACTTGCCGGCGGCGAAGACTGGCGGTTCGCGGGCCGAAGATTATGCGCTGGAATCGCATTGGCGAATTGACAGGGGCGGCCCGTCGTGGTCCGGAACAGGCAAGCGATCGGGAAAGCAGGAATGACGCAGATACGGCCGAGGACGCCGCCGACCTTCGAGCAACTCAGGGCGATGGCCGGGCAGGAATTAGGCGTCTCGGACTGGACGCTGGTCGATCAGCACCGCATCGACCAGTTTGCCGAATGCACGGGCGATCATCAATGGATCCATGTCGATCCCGAGCGGGCGAAGCGGCAAAGCCCGTTCCGCACCACGATCGCGCATGGCTATCTGACCCTGTCGATCATCGGCGCGCTGGCGCTCGAGATGGGGATCGTACCCGAAAACACGCAGGCCGCGTTCAATTACGGTTTCGACAAAGTGCGCTTCGTGGCGCCGGTCAGGGTCGGCTCGCGAATCAGGCTGCGCACCACGCTGTTGTCGATGGAAGACAAAGGTCCGGGGCAATATCTAATGAAGGCCGCCAATACGGTCGAGATCGAAGGCGAGCAGAGGCCGGCGCTGACCGCCGAGACGCTCGTCATGCTTTACGCACGCCGCAAGCGGGCCGGCACCTGAGAGGTCAGCCTCAGTTTTGCGGCAGCGCAATCAACGCGACATCGCCTCTTCAAGCGCCCTGAAAATCCGGTCATCTCCGGACTGCGCGACGTTGAAGCGCATGAAACGGCTGGCCGACCGAGACAGGCTGAACGCATTGCCGGGCGCAAGCACGACGTTGGCCGACAAAGCGTGACGGGCGACATCCGCGGCATCTATCCCCTCCGGCAGCCTGCACCACAAAAACATGCCGGCGGGCTGATCTATCCATGGCACGATGCCGATCGCCCTGAGGCGGGTGCCGGTTTCTTCCATGGCGCGCGTGAGCCGCGCGCGCAGCAGATCGACGTGCTTGCGATAGAGGCCGTCCTTCAGCAGCGTCAGTACCAGTTCGGATGCAAGCCGACCGCTGCCAAACGACGTGGCGATCTTGAGATCGATCAATCCTTCCATCCAGTTGCGAGGAGCGGCGATGAAGCCGCAGCGCACCGATGCCGACAGCGTCTTGGAAAAGCTTCCGATATGAATGACCCGGCTGAGGCCGTCGAAGGCCGCCAGCCTGGGCGCGGACGTGTGTTCGAAATCGGCGAAGATATCGTCCTCGATGATCGTCAGCCCCGACGGGTCGGCGAGCTTCAGCACCCGATGGGCAACGACCGGGGACAATATGGCGCCGGTCGGATTGTGGAGCGCCGAATTGGTGATGTAGAGGCGCGGCCGATGCTCGTTCAGTGCCTGCGCGAACAGCTCGATGTCCGGACCCGAGCGCGTGTAGGGGACGCTGATCACCTTGGCCCGATGGGCGCGCAACAGGGCATGGAAGTTGAAGTAGCAGGGATCGTCGACCAACACCGTGTCACCCGGTTCGAGCAGGAACCGGCACAGCAGGTCGATCGCCTGGGTGCCCGATTCCGTCAGCATGATCTGGTCCGGAGAGGCTTCGATGCCGTGCTCGGCCATGCGCCGCGCCAGCAGATTGCGTAGCGCCGGCAAGCCGAGCGGCGTGCCGTAGTCGGTCAGCGCGGCGTCGTCGGCGCGGGCCGTCGTCCGCAGTGCCCGGCGCAATCCAGCCTCGGGCATCCATGTTGCCGGCAGCCAGCCGCAACCCGGTTTCAGGACGCCGTCGCCGGCTTCCAGCGATTGGCGCGAGACCCAGAGCGGGTCGACGGCACGGTCAAGCCTGGGGCCGATCTCGGCCAGCGACAACGGAGCCAACGGTCCGGCGGCATAGAAACCCGAGCCGGGCCGCGAGCGGATCATGCCTTCCGCCGCAAGACGCTCATAAGCTTCGACCACGGTGGATTTGGAAACCTGCATGGCCTTGGCGAACGCCCGGATCGAAGGCAGCCGCATTCCCGGTGTCAGGCTGCGCGCGGCGATCCTGTGCCTGATCGTCGCCATGACGCTTTCGACAAGCGTCCGGCTGCCTTCATCAGTTGTCGTCTGCTCGTCCATCCGTACTGCTCGCCCTACCATGACGGTTTTATCAAACTGTACCTGATTGTCTCTGGCGGAGCCATACGCCCGGCCCGATAGAGGGCGAAATCAGCGGGGCATCGATGGACAAGGCGGCGAGTAGTTGGGCGGCGAGTGGCTGGATCAACGGGTTCATAGGCGTGCTGATCTTCAGCGGTTCGCTTCCGGCGACGCGCGTGGCGGTGATGGATTTCGATCCGGTGTTCGTAACGGTCGCCCGTGCGGCTTCGGCGGGCATCCTCGGCCTGGCGCTGCTGCTCGTTTTTCGTCAGAAGCGCCCGGAGCGGCGAGATCTGTTCCCGCTGGCGATCGTGGCGCTTGGCGTCGTGGTCGGTTTTCCCCTGCTGACGGCGCTGGCGCTCAAGCACATCACGTCGGCTCACTCCATCATTTTCGTCGGCCTGTTGCCGTTGGCGACCGCGATCTTCGGTGTGGTTCGAGGCGGCGATCGCCCGAAGCCGGCGTTCTGGCTGTTCTCGTGCCTCGGCAGCGCCCTTGTCGCCGGTTTCGCAGTCACGCAAGGCCTGTCGGTCTCGCCGCTCGGCGACATCTTGATGCTGGCCGCCATCATCGTGTGCGGATTGGGCTATGCCGAAGGAGCGGCGCTGTCGCGCAAACTCGGCGGTTGGCAGGTGATTTCGTGGGCGCTGGTGCTGTCGCTGCCCCTCATGCTGGCGCTGACGTTCATCACCATGCCGCCGTCGCTCGAAAGTGCCGGCAGGGGCGCATGGATTGGTCTGGCCTATGTCTCGCTGTTCAGCATGCTGATCGGTTTCGTGTTCTGGTATCGCGGCCTGGCGCAAGGCGGCATCGCCGCGGTCGGGCAGTTGCAACTGCTGCAGCCCTTCTTCGGCCTGGGGCTGGCGGCAGCGCTGCTGGATGAGCAGGTCAGTCCCGCCATGATCGCCGTCACCGCCGCCGTCGTGCTTTGCGTCGTCGGTGCCAAGAGATATGCGAGATAGGTGCGCCGGCTGCCGGAGTTGCATGCGAACCGGGTGGAATCCTCAAGGATGCTTGGCAACGATATCAGTTCGCCCGGCAGTGGCGCGGGCTGAAAATACCGCAAGGATCAGCGCCATCAGCACCAGGCCCGTCGCCACCTGGAAGGTGACCTGCATCCCTCGTGCCGCTGCCGCAGGTGCCAACACTGCCAAGCCAGTGCCTTCCCCAGCCGATGCGAAGGCAAACACTGCGCCCATCACGGACGCACCGGTGATCAGGCCGAGATTGCGCGACAGATTGAGCAGGCCGGAGACGACGCCGCGCTGGTCGGATGCGACGCCCGTCATCACGGCCGAATTGTTGGAGGTCTGAAACAGGCTGTAGCCGGTGCAGACGATGATGATCGGCACGACATAGCCGGCAATACCGAATTCCGCCCGCGACAGAGCAAAGGTGCCAATAGCGAGATCGAACAGGCCGACGATCATGATCCGGTTCGCCCCGAAACGATCGACCAGGCGTCCGGCCGGCAGCGCCGCCAATGCGGTAACCAGAGGGCCGGTCGACAGAACCAGCCCGACCATGGCTGCGTCCAGCCCGAGCGCGCGCGACAGATAGAATGGTGCGACCACCAGCGTCGCCATCATCACCGTGGCGACGATCAGGTTCATGGCGAGGCTTGCGTTCAACGCCTGGTCGCGGAACCTCGCAGGTTGGATCAAAGGGTTCTGGACCCTTGTCTGCGCAATGACAAACAGCAGGCCAGCCACGGTTGCGGCAATCAGCAAGCCGACATTGAGAGAACCAAAACTGCCACGCCCAAGGGTCATGGCGAGCGCATAGGCGGCTAGCGTCAGCGCGAGCAAAGCCGTGCCGATCCCGTCGAAACCGCGCCGACCTGGCGTCTTTTTTCCGGCCGACAGGAAGCGCCAGGCAAGCGCAAAGGCCAGCACCCCCAACGGCAGATTGATGAGGAAGATCGCGCGCCAGCCGAGGCCGGCAATCAACAGTCCGCCAAGCGAGGGGCCAAGCGTGGTGCCGATCGCCGACATGGCGCCGAGCAGGCCCATGACGCTGCCGGTTTTATCCCGGGGAACCGCGTCGGCGACAAAGGCCAGCGTCAGAGCCATCATAATGGCCGCGCCGAGCCCCTGTGCCGCCCGTGCGGCGATCAGCAGCCAGAGCGTCGGCGCGAGCCCGCAAAGCACCGATGCGAAGGTGAACAGGGCAATGCCGCCGAGCAATAGCGGTCGGCGGCCGAATATGTCGGCGAGCCGCCCGGCGCTGACAATCAAGGTGGTGATGGCGAGCAGATAGGCCAGGACGACCCATTGCACGAGCTGGAACGATGCGCCGAACGCCTGCATCAGCGATGGCAGCCCGACGCTGGCGATGCTGGTGGCGAGCGACGACAGCAGCGTTGAAAGCGACAGGCTTGCCAATGCCCATCGGGCCGAGCGGACGCTCACCGGGGCCACGTCATTCCCGATCTTTTCAGCCCCGGCCTTTTCAGCCCAAGTCTTTTCAACGATCGATGCCACGGTGAACTCCTCTGCCGGCAAGCCCCAAACCGGAGCTGTCGGAAGCTATTCCCTCGCATGATGTGGCGGAAGGCGCAGTATCTGCATCTTATTCGTGCACGAAACGCCACATCACGGCCGAGCTGTGCTATGGTCCTTCCATGTCGTCACCCGATCTCAATCTGCTTGTCGCCCTCGAAGTGCTGCTGAGCGAGGGCAGTGTGGCGCGTGCTGCCGCGCGGCTGCGCCTCAGTCCCTCGGCGATGAGCCGGACGTTGGCGCGGTTGCGCCAGGCGACAGGCGACCCATTGTTGGTCCGGGCCGGCCGTGGCCTGGTTGCGACGCCGCGCGCGCTCGAATTGCAGCAACAGGTAGGCCGAGTCGTCCAGGATGCGGAAACGCTGCTGCGCCCGGCCAAGCTCCTCGACCTCTCTGCTCTCGACAAGGTCTTCACGCTGCGCGCCAACGAAAGTTTCGTCGAGGAGTTCGCACCGCGTCTTCTGACCAGTGTCGAAGCGGATGCACCTGGCGTGCGGCTGCGTTTTGCGCCGAAATCCGACAAGAACGACATGTCGTTGCGTGACGCGGCGGTTGATCTCGAAATCGGGGTTGCCAGTGAAACGAGTCCTGAAATGCGCATTCAGGCGCTGTTTCGCGACCGCTTCATCGGTGCGGTGCGAACGGGTCACAGGCTGGGCGAGGGCCCAATGACGCCGGAACGCTATGCGGCCGGCCGCCACATCAGCGTTTCGCGGCGTGGCCGCGAAAAGGGCCCGATCGACGAGGCCTTGAAACTGCTCGGTCTCCAGCGGACGATCGTGTGCATGGTTTCCAGCTTCTCGGCCACGCTCGCCATGGCGCGCGCCTCCGATCTGATCGCCAGCGTCCCCGAACGGCACACGCTGGGCGCGCGCACGGGCATGTACAGCTTCCCGTTGCCGGTCGATATCGAGGAGGTCACCATTTCGATGCTGTGGCATCCGCGACTCGATGCCGATCCGGCACAACGCTGGCTGCGAGCCTGCGTGCGGGAGGTCTGCGCGTCGTTTCGCTGATCCAGACTCAGGGCGTGATCTAGAATCTGGTCACCACGCCGATGCCTATGCCTTCGAAGCCGCCCATCGCCATCAATGCGGCCGGCGCTTCTTCGAGGCTGATCTTCTTGCCGACCAGCAGTTCGGGTTTCAGCTTGCCGGTGCGGATCATCTCCATCATCGCCTGGTAGCGGAAGGCCTGCATGCCGTGGCTGCCGCGGATTTCGAGCTCGAATGCGATCACCTTGTCCATCGGTATCTGCGGCCTGGCATGGTCGCCGAGCATCAGGCCGACCTGCACGTGGCGGCCGCGGCGGCGCAGGTTTGCGATCGAGTTGAACGAGGTACTGGGGTGGCCGAGCGCGTCCATCGACATGTGCGCGCCGCCATTGGTGATCTGCTTGACCGCCTTGACCACGTTCGGCGTCTTTGCCGCGTTGATCGTCGCCACCGCGCCGATCTTTTTGGCAAAGTCCAGCTTCTCGTCGGTGAGGTCGATGGCGACGACATTGGCGCCCATGGCGCTGGCGATCATGATCGCCGACAGGCCGACGCCGCCGCAGCCGTGCACCGCCACCCATTCGCCGGGCGTCACCCGGCCCTGGTCGACGATGGCGCGGAACGAGGTGACGAACCGGCAGCCGAGGCTGGCGGCGGTGGCGAATTCCATCTCGTCGGGCAAGCGCACGAGATTGGTGTCGGCATGATCGATGGCGACATATTCGGCGAACGAACCCCAGGCGCTGAAGCCGGGCTGGAACTGATGTTCGCACACCTGGTGGTTGCCCGACGTGCATTCGAAGCAGCGGCCGCAGCCGACGGCAAACGGCACGGTGACGCGCTCGCCGCCCTCCAGCGGGTCACCTGGTTGCCTGCGGAGACCACGACGCCGGCCAGTTCGTGGCCCGGCACATGCGGCAGGCGGATGCTGTCGTCGTGGCCCATCCAGCCATGCCAGTCGCTGCGGCAGAGGCCGGTCGCCTCCACCTTGATGACGACGCCTTCCGGTGCCGGCTCCGGATCGGGAACGGTCTGGATCGTTGGCGTTTCGCCGAACTTTTCGAAGACGACGGCTTTCATCGGCAGTTCCTCATCACTTCATGCAATTTGCGGTCTACTCGGCATCGATCTGGTTCTCAGGCGCGGCCTTCTGGAACGCCGGCAGCGCCATGCAGGCGGCATTGATGCGCGAGATCGTCGGGTAGGGCGTCATGTCGACGCCGAAGCGGGCATTGCTGGTGACCTGTGCGACCAGGCAGATGTCGGCCAGCCCCGGCGTGTCGCCATGGCAGAATGTCTTGGTCTCGGGCGAGGAAGCCAGAATCTTTTCAAGCGGCTGGAAGCCTTCATTGACCCAGTGCCGGAACCAGTTGACGACATCCTGGTCGCCGGCGCCGAACAGTGTGCGCAGCGAGGTCAGCACGCGCAGATTGTTCACCGGATGGATGTCGCAGGCGATCATCTGCGCCAGCATCCTGACGCGGGCGCGGCCAGGCGCATCCTTGGGCAGCAGCGGCGGCTCAGGCGTGGTCTCGTCGAAATATTCGATGATCGCCAGCGATTGCGTCAGCAGCGTGCCGTCGTCCAGGACCAGTGCCGGCACCAGCCCTTGCGGATTGACCGCGAGGTAGGCGGGTTCGAGATGCTCGCCGTGGCGCAAATGATGCGGCACGTAGTCGTAGGACAGGCCCTTCATCTCCAGCGCGATCCGCACCCGGTAAGAGGTCGAGGAGCGGTAGTAGTTATGGAGGACGATGTCGCTCATCGGATCGGTTGGCCGATGGTCAGTTCGATTTCGCCGATGCCGTCGACGCCACCGGTGATCTTTTCGCCCGGCCCGACGGCGCCGACGCCAGCCGGTGTTCCGGTGAAGATCAGGTCGCCGGGCTTAAGCTCTAGCGCCTCGCTGCAAATCGAGACGATGTCGGGAACCGGCCAGATCAGTTCGGCAAGGTCGCCGTCCTGCCTGATCTCGCCGTCGACCGCGAGCCAGATGCAGCCCTTTTCGGGATGACCGGATTTTTGCGCCGGGACCAGCGGGCCGCAGGGCGCTGAACGGTCGAAGGCTTTCGACCAGTCCCACGGCCTTGCCGCCTTTTTCGCCTCGTCCTGAAGGTCGCGGCGAGTCAGGTCGACGCCGACGCCGTAGCCCCAGACATGGTCCAGCGCGCGCTCGCGCGGGATGCGAAAGCCGGCTCTGCCGATCGCGACGACCAGCTCGATTTCGTGATGCAGGTTTTGGGTCAGTGGCGGGTAGGGGATCGTGGTGCCCGAACCGACCACCGAGTCGACCACTGCGTCGCCTGGTTTGGTGAAGAAGAAGGGAGGGTCGCGCTCGTCATTGCCGAGCTCGCGGGCATGGGCTGCGTAGTTGCGGCCAACGCAGAAGATCCGGCGCACCGCAAAACGCTCCGGCGAGCCGGCCACGGCCACCGACGGGGTTGCGGGCAAGGGAAGGACGAAGCCGGTCATGCACTGTCTCTGTTTCAGTGGATATGTCGCCGGCACATTCGACCGATTTGGCCGGTCGGGCAAGGCATTGCATCGCGCAAAGGCTAGGCCTGCCGCACGGTGCCGCGGAAATCGCCGGTACATTTTGCTCTGCCGGCCAGATGGCAATGTACCATTTGGGAATAAGCCGGCCACGGCGCGAAGCGCCTGCCGCCAACGCCTGAGACTGTCGACCGTTGGTTTCGGGGAACGGACGTGACAGCCCCTTTCGGTCCGTCCTGTGCTTCGGGCGTGTCGTTATCTCGCACTTGCACAAAGTTCTGGTGCGCTGCAATATAGCTGGAGGAATGCGGCCTCCAGCCCGCCTTTCGCAGGTTCAATGAAGGGACCGGCATGACGGACATTTCCGCGACGCGTCTTGTCGTATCCAGGCCTGTGGCCGACAGCTCGGCAAGAACCAGGCTTGCCTATCTCGACGGCTGGCGCGGCCTGTCGATCGCGCTGGTGCTGATCGGCCATTTCTTCCCCGTTCCCGGCATCAATCTCGGCGTCCTGGGCGTCGAATTCTTCTTCGTGCTCAGCGGCCGGCTGATGGCCGAGATCCTGTTTGTCGAATACTATCCGCTGAAGAAATTCTTCAAGCGCCGGTTCTCCCGCATCTACCCGGCACTACTCATCTTCGTCGTCGCCGCGATGGTTGCCTTGTCCGGCACATTCATCGCCTTCAAATGGAAGGCGGCGCTGACGGCGCTGACGTTCACCTACAACTATGCCGGAATTCTCGTCACCCGCGCCGGCGCGCTCGACCATATCTGGTCGCTCTGCGTCGAAGAGCACGCCTATATCATCCTGGCGCTGATCAGCGTCGTCGTCTCGGGGCGGTCCCGGGTCATCATGTTGCTCGGTGCATTGTCGGTGCTGGCCATGGCAAACGGCGCCATCTCCTACTGGGTGCTCGCAATAGGCTACGAGGGCACCTATTGGCGCACCGACGTGCACATCGCCTCGATCCTGCTGTCGGCGGTGATATGCCTGCTCAAGGCCGACGACAGGCTGCCGGCGCTGCTCAAGGGGCCGCATGTCGCCCCGGCGGCCTCAGTAGTGGCTGTGCTCCTTTTCATGGCTGCCGTGCCAACCCCGATCCACTATCTGGTCGCGGTGCCGCTGTTGGCACTCGCCGTCAATTTGCTCGACTTCAGCAGCCGGTATCTGACCGGGTTTCTATCGTCCCTGCCGATGACGATGCTGGGGCTGTGGTCGTATTCGCTCTATCTTTGGCAGCAGCCCTTTTATCAAATCGTCGACATAAAAGGCAGTTCGCCGTGGTTGATGCTTGCGGCGGCGTTCGCTTGCGCGCTGTGCAGCTACTACATCATCGAAAAGCCGGCCCGCTCCTGGCTGAACCGCAATTGGTAGGGCGAACGGCGCCCGCCGTTCAGCCGGCGATCCGTCTTGCATAATACCGCACGGCTTTCCTGCCGCCGTGGATTACCGCGTCGCCCACTTCCGCAAAGCCGAGTGCGGCATGGAAGGCGTCCGAAGCCGGATTGGGTGGCTCGGCATTGACTTCGCAGGTGACGATCGCCTGGCCCGCGCGTGACGCCTGCTCGAACAGATCCTCATACAGCCGGCGGGCATGGCCGCGGCCGCGCGCTTTGGCGCCGACCACGACGCGGTCGACGTAGACGAACCGCGGATAGCGCTCGCGAAACCACAGGAAGTTGGGGCTGTCGTAGCTCGCGTCCTGGTCGAAGGTCATGATGAAGGCTTCGAGTGCACCGATGCGGCGCGTGTAAAACGCTTCGCCGAGCAGGAAGGACAGGCGCTCAGGTTCGAGCCATGATAATTCCGCAGCGTGCTCGTTGTTGAGCGCGAGGATGGCGGGCTCATCCTGCGGCGAAACCCGTTCGATCGGCAAACGCATTTCGATCATGTTTTTTCTTCGATCTTCCAGGATCATGTCCGGGCAGCGGCGATGGTCGCCGCCACCAGCGCCTCGTCGGTCACGGTGTTGCGGTATTCGCGGTCGAGGTCGGTGCCGCCCATGCCGACTTTCGGGTTGCGGTAGCGCATGGCACTCGGCACGTCCTTGAGCGCGGCGAAGTGCATTTCGCTCAACCCGGTTTTCCTCCGCACCTTGCTGATGTTCTCGGGATCAAGCCCGCCGCAGCCGAGGATGATGATGCGGTCGCCGGCCTGCCTGACAAGCTCGGCGAGCAGGTCCGCGCCTTCCAGTGCCGTGTCGCGCTGGCCGCTGGTCAGCACGCGGCCGACCTTGCAGCGGATCAGCGCTTCCAGCGCCTCGGTCGGGTCGCGGGTCATGTCGAAGGCGCGGTGGCAGGTGACGTTCAAGCGTCCCGCCGCCTTAACCAATTCGCTCATGCGCTGTTCGTCGATAGTGCCGTCGGCAGCGAGGCAACCGACGACGACACCGGCGACGCCGAGCTCGGCAAGCGCGCCGACATCGGCGAGCATCGAACGATATTCGGCTTCGCCATACAGAAAATCGCCGCCGCGCGGCCGCACGATGACGTGGAACGGGATCGTCGCCAGCTCGAGCGCGGCGCGCACCGTGCCGAAGCTCGGCGTGATGCCGCCCTCGATCAGGCTGGCACAGAGCTCGACACGGTCGGCGCCTGCGGCTTGCGCGGCCAGCAGGCCGTCTATGCCTTCGACGCAGATCTCGATCAACGGGAGGCGAGGGCGTTCGGTCTCGGTCATGGGCGATCCGTCGATGATTTCAGCTGGCCAGCGGTAGCATCGGGCATGGTGCGATGAAAGCCGGAAGTGTTGGCTCAATGTGCTTGCGGGCGCGCCTGCCATTCCGCCGCTTGACACATTCATAACTTAAGCGTTATACGTAACTCATAGCTGGTGGGTTATTGGTTCTCATGGAGAGCGCGTTGTTGATAGCCCAGCCAAACCGCAAACAACGGGTCCGAAGTCATGACTGAAGCAACCACAATCGAAACCAAATCCATTGTCGTCGAGCGTCTGATCCCGCATGCGGCTGAAAAGATATGGCGCGCACTGACCGTGCCGCATCTAGTTGCCGAATGGCTGATGGAGAACGACTTTGCGCCTGAGCAAGGCCATCGCTTTACCTTTCGCGCGACGCCGGTGCCTGGCTGGTCCGGCGTGACGAACTGCGAGGTGCTGAAGATCGAGCCGCCACGCCTGCTAGCCTACAGCTGGGGCGACGGCACCGAATCCGACAGCGGTCTGAAGACCGTGGTGACATGGTCGTTGACGCCCGAAGGTACAGCGACGCGGGTGCGCATGGAGCATTCCGGGTTCCGGTCCGAGGACGAGCGCGGCTACATCGGCATGGGAAGCGGTTGGCCGCGCATTCTCGAGCGGCTTGAGCGGGTGACTGCCTCGCAAAGCTGAAGATCCCGGCGCTCGCCTTGCCGCAACGCGGCGGCCGGCGAACTGACAGAACCAAGACATATCGAGACCCCGGATGTTCGTCGTCCGGGCTTGAAAAAACACGCCCGAAGGAGACCACTATGCAAGCACGATTGAAAAACCCGGTGGTGCTCATTCCCGGCGCCTTGCAGGCGCTGCTCGCGCTGGACAAGTCTACGGAAACGGCTGACCTGTCCTATGTGACGCGCAAGCTCGTCCATTTGCGCGCCAGCCAGATCAACGGATGCAGCCTCTGCGTCGATATGCATGCGCGCGAATTGAAGAAGGCCGGCGAAAAGGACGAACGCATCTTTGCCGTGTCCGCATGGCGGGAGACACCCTACTTCACCGACGCCGAACGCGCCGCGCTGGCACTGACCGAGGCGGCAACCCGGTTGGCCGACCGGCCGGATCCGGTGCCGGATGCAGTCTGGGACGAGGCCGCCCGGCACTATGACGAAAAGGCGCTTGCCGCCCTGGTCGTCCAGATTGCCCTGATCAACGCATTCAACCGGCTCAACGCAACCACCAGGCAGATGGTCGGCGCCTGGGGCTGAACGGGGCCGGATTCTCGAAAAGCCACATCAGATCCGCAGCTTGTGCGAATTCGCGCGGACGAAGTCGATGAAGGCCCGCAGCTTCGGTGGCACGAGGCGGCGGCTGGGATAATAGAGGTGGAGCGGCTCGTAAGCGGGACAGAAAGGCTCCAGCACCTTGACCAGCGCGCCTGAGGCGAGAAGCGGCGCGGCGAGGCCCTCGACCGCGAAGGCGAGGCCAAGCCCTTGCGCGGCGGCGGTAATGCACAGCGGAAGCGTGTTCACGACCAGGCATGCGTCCGGCGTGAATGCGACTTCGCGTCCCTCCACAATGAACTCCCAGGGCGAAATCGCGCGCGTGCGGGTCAGGGCGAATGCGATGCAGCGATGGGCGGCGAGGTCGGCCGGCCGCTTCGGTGTGCCGTTGCGCGCCAGATAATCGGGGCTACCCACCGCGACCATCTGCAGTGGCCCGCCCAGACGCGCGCCGATCATGTCTTTCTCGAGAAGTTCGCCGATGCGCAGGCCGGCGTCGAAGCCATCGGCGGCGATATCGACGAAGCTGTCGTCGAAAATCAGACTAAGCCGCACTTCGGGATAAGCATCCATGAACGGCCGCATCAGCGGCTCGATCAGCAGCGGAGCGGCGATCCACGGCAGGCTGAGCCGCAGCGTGCCGGCGGGACGATCGCGGCTGTCGCGCAGAGCCGCACCAGCCGCCCAGATATCTTCGGCTGCCGGACGCACATGGTCGAGGTATTGGGCGCCAGCTTCGGTCAAGCCAACGCTGCGGGTCGTCCGGTTGAGCAGCCGCACCCCCAGGCGCTCCTCGAGCCCCTTGACCGCCTCGCTCAACGAGGCCGGAGCGACGCCGAGCTCGGCGCCGGCGCGGGTGAAGCTTTTGGCCTCCGCAACCTTGACGAAGGCGACGATGCCGCTGAATTGGTCGAGGCGCATTGTAAGGATTTTCCAAATAGCCCTATCGAACTCTACTGGTTTTTCCGGCGAACGAAAGGCGTCATGTTGGGTCCGACGAACGGGCCTCGGTGTTGGGAACGGCTCGAACGGGCAAGGAGACAGGACCGATGACCAGGCTTGCTTTACTCGCCGCCGGCACTCTTCTGGCGGTGTCTGCCGCCCCGGCGCACAGCGGGCCACTGGAAGACCGCAATATCCAGCTCATCAAAGACTACTACGCAGCTTACGCGACCGGCAATCCCGAGGCCGTGCGGCCCTTCCTCGCGCCCGACATCGTGTGGCGCATTCCCGGTCATCATCCGCTCGCCGGCGACAAGCGCGGGCCGGACGAGGTGGTCGCCTTCTTCCGCGGCCTGGCCGATGGCAAGTTCAAGGCCGAGCCGATCTTCTTCCAGGCGCAAGGCGACCTCGTGGTCGACGTCCATCGCGGCTGGTCGAATGTCGGCTCAGGTCCCGAGATCGACCAGTTCTACGCGCTGATGTTCCGCATCACGGACGGCAAGATCGCCGAGGCACAGAATTTTTTGACCGACATGTACCAGTCGGACGCTTTCTACTGGGCGCATTACCCGCTGAAGCCACTGCCCAGCCGACTGGCTGGCGAGCGCTGAGACGGCGGTCTTTCTCGCAACGCGCCGCGCTTCTCATTCCAAGCCAAAGGAGACTTGCGATGCTTAAAACCCTGACACTTGCCGTAGCAACCACCGCCGCGCTCGCCGCCTCCAATGCCTTCGCCGCACCGCGCGTCGAGCGCGTCGCTTTTGCCTCGTACGGTGAGCAGATCATCGGCGAGCTCTATCTCCCGGAGGATCTGGACGCGGCGAAACCTCGGCCGGCGCTGGTCGTGACCGGCGCCTGGATGACGGTGAAGGAACAGATGCCGGCCCGCTACGCCCGCGAGATGGCCGATCGCGGCTTCGTCGCCTTGACCTTCGATTTTCGCGGCTGGGGCGAAAGCGGCGGCGTGCGACGCCAGTACGAGGATCCTTACGCCAAGATCGCCGACATCGAAGCGGCGGTTGCCTATCTCGCGAGCCGGCCCGAAGCCGATCAGGACCGCATCGGCGGGCTCGGCATTTGCGCCAGCTCCGGCTACATGGTCACCGCCGCCGCCGAAAACGCCGCGATCAAATCGGTCGCCCTCGTTGCGCCCTGGTTGCAGGATGCCGAAGTGGTCGAGCAGGCCTATGGCGGCCGGAATGGCGTCTTCAGGCTTGAGGCCGTGGGCGATGCGGCCAAGGCTGAGTATCGCCGCACCGGCAAGCAAGCGTTCTTGCCGGCCGCGAGCCTGACCGACGAGCGCGCGATCATGTTCAAGGTGCCTTACTACACCGAACCCGATCGCGGCATGATCCCGGCGTGGCGCAACGAGGCCGATCCGGCGTTCTGGCGCGGCTGGCTGACGTTCGACGCCATCCAGGCTGCTCCGCGCCTGCACCAGCCTTTTTTGATGGTGCACAGCGAGGCGGCTGCCATTCCGAAGGGGGCGCACAAATTCTACACGCGGCTGACCAGTTCCAAGCGGGAGCTGTGGCTCGACAATGTCACCCAATTCGATTTCTACGATCGTGCCGCGCCGGTGAAGGCGGCGAGCGATGCCGCCGCCGCGCACTTCCGCGCGACGCTCGGCAGTGCGGGGGAGGCGGGACAATGAGCCTCGTCACGCGCCGGCATGTCCTGGTCTCGGCGATTTCCGCTGCGATGATTTCCGCCGTCTCGGCGCCCGCCTCGAGCGCGCCGGGAGATGCGCTGACGGTCAAAGACAGGATCGCAATCACCGAGGCAGTGGCCGGGATCGGCCTCTATGCCGACCTGCGTGAATGGAACCGGGTCAGATCCTATTTCGCGGCCCGTGTCACGACCGACTATACCAGCCTCTTCGGCGGCGAGGTCACGACCAGCGGCCGCGACGCGCTGATCGCCCAATGGCAAGGGCTGCTGCCGGGCTTCGACGCCACCCAGCACCTCATCACCAACATCATTGTCGAAGACGCGGACAACGGTGCGGTTGCACGCAGCCATGTCCGCGCAACCCATTGGATCGGTTCCCGGTTCTGGACGGTTGGCGGCAGCTATCTCCACCGGATGGTGCGGACGCCTGAAGGCTGGCGCGTCAAGGCAATCTCCATCCGCCGCTTATACGAAGAGGGGGATCGCGCGGTGCTGGCCGCCGCCGCCGACCGGGTGAAAGCTGCGGAGTGAATCCGGTGTTCCTTGCTGGAGTGCCCGACGACCGCAGTTACTGGCGCAACACCGTGTTCTTGGTACCTTCTTCGACCTGGTCGATGACAAGCAGCTTGACCGGATCGGCGCCGACATTGGTCGCCTGATGCCATTGCCCGATCATCTCGATGATGAAATCACCTGTTTGATAGGTGTTGCTCTTGCCGGTCTCGACGTTGGTGACCTGAAGCGTGCCGGCCTCGACATAGGCATAGCGCGGAAACGGATGCTTGTGGACCGGCAAGGTCGCGCCCGGCGCGATCTGATAGGCCGAGACCAGGACCTGGACGTTCTTCTGCGGCAGCGTGATCGGCTGGCCGGACGCGGTCTCGGTGTGAGAGGCAAGCGGGGTCACGATGACCGGCGTGCCGCTGGCATCCAGCGCCTGGGCGCTGTTTGCAAACAGTGGAGCCGCGAGCAGCAGCATCGATGCCAAGATTTTTCGCATGATTCCCCCCGAGCTGCGTCAGCATTGCGCAGCAAGCATTGGCGCGCAAGCTTGTCTGTTCAGGAGCGCCTTATCCCGCTCTTCTGAACATGCCCGGCGTCATGCCATGCATAGCCCGGAATGTACGGGAAAGATGGCTCTGGTCGGCGAAACCCGCCGCGATGGCGGCGTCGGCGAGGCCAAATCCCTGTTCGATCAGCGCACTCGCCCGGCGCAATCGCCGGTCGCGGATATAGGCCGCCGGCGTCAGGCCGATCGCCTTGTTGAAGTCGCGGATGACCTGGAATCGGGTCACGCCAGCCGCGCCGGCTAGCCGCTTGAGGTCGAGCTGCGAGCCAAGCTCGCTTTCGACAAGATCGCGGTAGAGCGAGAACCGCCGCTGCGATCCGGAGCTTTCGATCTCTTCGGCCTGTCCGCTCGAGTCGCCATGCCGAACGATCAGCCGTCGCAGCGCCACGAGCAGGGACGTCTCGGCCGTCATTGTGTCCGGGGATGTCGAGCCCTGGTGTGCTGCCATCAATGCTGCGGCGAGACTGCTGTCTTCGATAGTCGCGCGCGAAAATACTGGAGCGCCGTCGCGGCCGAGTTCGCGGGTAAGCGCGGTCATCATCGGCACCGAAGGATAAAACGTCCGGTAGGCCCAGCCTTCATCCGCCCCGCGTTCGCCGTCATGCCACTCCTCGGGATTGACGACGGCAATGGTGCCTGCCGGAGCGAGAACGCTTTTGCGGCCGATGCGAATGCGCTCGCAGCCAGAGGTGATCAGGGCGATCACATAGGTCGGGTGCGTGTGCAAGTCATAGCGGTGCCGGGTGAAGCGCGCCTCGAACAGGCCCAGGTCGGGGAAGCACGGATGGCGCCAGTATTTCCCGGTCTCTGCCGCTTCGTTTGTCCTTGCCATGGTCAATCCGGTTCAAGACGCCTCTCGCCGGGCCTTCTATGGCAGGCAAACCAAGCCGCTTTTTGTCGGCGGAAAGGAGGCATCATGTTGCATAATGACCCCGTCGCCGCGCTGACACCAGAGGTTATAGGCTGGCGGCACCATATCCATGCCAATCCGGAACTCGCATTCAATGAATACGAAACGGCGCGTTTCGTTGCAGAGAAGCTGCGCTCCTTCGGCGTCGACGAGGTGCATGAAGGGATCGGCGGCACCGGCGTCGTCGGTGTCCTGCGCAGCGGCGCTGGAACGTGCGCTATCGGCCTTCGCGCCGAGCTCGACGCGCTTCCGGTGCTGGAGAAAACCGGCCTGTCCTATGCTTCGAGGCAAGAGGGCGTGATGCACGCCTGCGGCCATGACGGCCACGCCGCCATGCTGCTCGGCGCCGCCAAACTGCTCAGTCAATCGCGCGCCTTCGACGGAGCCGTCACTTTCATCTTTCAGCCGGCCGAGGAAAACGAGGGCGGCAGCATGCGCATGATCGAGGACGGCCTGTTCAAGCGCTTTCCGGTCGAAGCGGTCTATGCGGTTCACAACTGGCCGGGCATCAGGCTGGGGACGATCGCCGCCCGCGTCGGGCCGCAAATGGCGGCCGTCGATAATTTCGAACTGACCTTTGAGGGTCTTGGCGCTCATGCCGCCATGCCGCAGCTCGGGGATGACCCGATCCTGGCCGCGGGCGCCTTCGTGCAAGCCGTCCAGCGCATCGTCAGCCGCTCGGTCGACCCTCAGAGCGCGCTTGTCGTCAGCATCACGCAGATTCATGGCGGCAATGTCGGCAATATCGTGCCGGGCAAGGTCTGGCTGCAAGGCACCTGCCGCTTCTTCGAGCACGGCCTTTCCGACCATTGCGAGAGGCTGATCGGCGAGATCGCACAAGGTATTGCCGCCGCGCATTCGCTCAAGGCCAGGCTCGACTACAGGAAGGGCTATCCGCCGCTGATCAATACGGCCGATGCGACGGCCCGCGCCGTCGAGGCCGCCGCCTCCGTCGTCGGCCGGGAGAATGTCTTGACCGAGTTCAGCCCCAGTCTCGGCTGCGAGGATTTCGCTTTCATGATCCGCGCCGCCGGCGGCTGCTATGCGTGGATCGGCGCCGGCGAGGTCGGCCCGGGCGAAGGCCTGCACGGCGACCGCTACGTTTTCAACGACGAGATCGTGCCGACGGTGATGCGCTATTACGTCAACCTCGTCGAGCAGACGCTTCCGCGGGCCGATCCTTCCACAGCAGTTTTTCCGGCGTGATCGGCAACTCCCGGATCCGCTTGCCTGTGGCGTCGAAGACGGCGTTGGCAACAGCAGCGGCAACGCCGGTGGCGCCGAGTTCGCCGATGCCTTTGCCGCCGATCGGGCTGGCATGCTCGTCCACCTCATCGACGAAGTGGATTATGATGTCGCCGGGAATGTCGGCGTTGACCGGAATGGCGACTCCGGAAAGGTTCTTCGACAGGAACCGGCCAAGCACCGGTTCGTGCCTGCTCTGCTCCATTGCCGCCATGCCCCAGCCCCAGATGATGCCGCCCGTCATCTGGCTGCGTGCGGTGCGGGGATTGACGATGCGGCCGGCGCTGTAGCTGCCCACGGCGCGACGAAGCCTGAGCAGGCCGAGCCCCGGATCGACGCCGACCTCCATGAAAATCGCGCCGAAAGTGCGCATCGCGAGGCCTTTGCCATGCTGCGCCGGATCGAACGAGCCGGAGCCGGTGATCTCGCCGATGTCGGTATGGCTCATCACGTCGGCGATCGTCTGACCGCCGGCAGCGCCTCTGCGGCGAATCTTGCCGTCCTGCATCTCGACCTCGTCCGGCAGCAGATTGGCAAGACGGGCAAGCTGCGAACGCGCATCTTCGGCAGCGGCAAGCACCGCCGCGCCCACCCCCATGGTCGATGACGAGCCATAGGTCGGTCCCGCCTCCGGCAGCTGTGTATCGCCCATTTCCATCTCAATCCTCTCCATCGGCAGGCCCAGCACGTCGGCCGCGATCTGCGGAAAGATGGTGAGTGTTCCGGTCCCTATGTCCTGGGTGCCGGTGCGGATGAGCACCGTGCCATCTCGGTGCAACCTGACCTCGGCTGCAGGCGTCGGGTTGCGGAAACAGCCCATGCTGCAGGTCGCCATGCCGTAGCCGATCAGCCAATCGCCGTCGCGTTGCGGCTTGCGCGGGCGCTCGCGCCAGCCGAACAGGCGGGCGCCTTCCTCATAAGCCTCGCGCAGCTTCTTCGACGACCAGGGCTGGCCGGTGGCCGGATCCGTGTCCGCATGGTTGACCAGACGCAGATCGAGCGGATCGATGCCGAGGCGGTGGGCGAGCTCGTCCATCGCGCTTTCGAGCGCCCAGGTGCCCGGACCCTCGACCGGCGCGCGCAGCGGCGTCGGCATGGCGACGTTTGCGCGCTCCACGCGCTGGCTGAGACGCATGGCCGGCGTGGCGTAGAGACCCTTCGAGGCTTCGGTGGCGAACTCGACGAAATCGTCGGTCACGGTGGTCAGGTTGACCACGTCCTGTTGCACGGCGGTCAGCTTGCCCGACCTGTCCGCCGCCAGCACGATCTTCTGTGCCATGCGCGGCTGATAACCGAGGCACGAATAGGCATTGGCTCGGCTTAGCGCCAGCCTGACCGGGCGCTCCATGATGCGCGCGGCGGCGGCGGCCAGCACCTGATGCGGCCAGATCCAGCCCTTGCCGCCGAAGCCGCCGCCGGTATGGCGGGAAATCACGCGGACCTTCTCGGCCGGGACATTCATGCGGGCGGCAACCACCTGGCGGACACCGTAGACGTGCTGCGTGGCGTCGTGCAGCGTCAGCTCTCCGTCATTCCATTCGGCGAGCGTCGCCGAGGGCTCCATGGCGTTGTGATGGCGCGACGGCTGCAAATAGACGGCTTCGACCGTGGCGGCGGCATCAGCAAGCCCGCGGTCGACCTCGCCCTTCGTAAACGTCGGCTCCAGGAACAGGAAGCCGCTCTCCCTCGGCACGACAGCAGCCTTGTCGATGGCGGTCCACTCGGGGGGTGCCGGCAACTCCGGCTCGGCGAACGCGTAGCGCAACGCGACGCGGCGAGCGCCGGCCTCCGCCGCCTCCAGCGTCTCGCCCAGCACAATGGCAAGCGGCTGGCCCTCGTGACGTATTTCGTCGCCCTGCATGGGCATGAAGCTCTGCGCCGCGGGCGGGCCTTCGGCTTGCTGCATCTGCGTATCGGGCTCGGCCCTTGGCGATACGAACCGGCCGAATTTGGGCATGTCCTCATGCGTGAGCACACGCACGACGCCGTTCTCGGCGAGCGCGTCGTCGACCATGATCGACGTCACGCGGCCGGCCGGAACGGGCGCGGTCACGAGTACCGCATAGAGCAGGTCGGGGGCGAAATAGTCGGCCGCATAGCGGGCGCGGCCGGTGACCTTGACGCCGCCGTCAGGGCGGGCAACAGGCTGGCTGATCATCATGACGGCATCCTCGCTGCTCTTTCGATCGCCCGCAAAGCGGCGGTCTTGGCCAGTTCGATCTTGTAGGCGTTCTGCGACAAGGGACGCGCTTCGGCGAAGGATTGCTCGATAGCGGTGCTCAACGCCTCGCGATCGCCGATTTCGGCACCGGCGAGCTGCTGGTCGGCGGCGCTCAGCCGCCACGGCCGCAGCGCGACGGACCCCAGCGCCAGGGCCGCCCGACGGATGGTTTGGCCGTCCATCTCCAGCACAGCGGCGGCAGAGACGATGGCGTACTCGTAGGATTCGCGCTCGCGCACCTTGAGGTAAGCCGATCGCGGCGCCGGCGCCGGCAGCTCGATTGCCGTGATCAGTTCGCCTTGCTGCAACACATTGTCTGCCTCGGGCCGCGTGTCGGGAAGCAGGTGGAATTCCGCTGCCGGAATGCGCCGGCCGCCGCTGCGGTGCGCGGTGACGATGACCGCATCAAGTGCTGCCAGCGCCACCGCCGGGTCGGATGGCTGGGTGGCGACGCAATCCTCAGTCCAGCCGAATATCGCGTGATTGTCGTTGATGCCATGCAATGCCGAGCAGCCGGAGCCGAGCTGACGCTTGTTGCATGGCAACTGCTCTTCGGCACGGAAATAGGCACAGCGCGTCTTCTGCAGAAGATTGCCGCCTATCGTTGCTAGGTTTCTCAGCTGCGGCGATGCGGCGTTGAGGATCGCCTGGCTCAACACCGGATAATCGCGCATCACCAGCGCATGCTGCGCGACATCGTTGAGATGCGTCAGCGCGCCGATCGTCAAGCCGCCGCCGGGCAGTGCCTCGATCTGATCCAGCCCGTCGAGGCGGGAGATATCGATGATCCGCGCCGGCCCGGCAATTCCAAGGCGCAGCCAGTTGAGCAATTCGGTGCCGCCGGCGAGAAAGGCGCTGTCGGGCGCGGCACCGGCTGCGATCGTGTCGCCCAGGCTGTCGGCGCGCGCATAGACGAATGGGGTCATTGGCTCGCCCTCCCGGCCGCTGAGCGCACCGCCTCGACGATTTGCGGATAGGCCGAGCAGCGGCACAGATTACCGCTCATCCATTCGCGGATCTCGGCATCGGAGCCGGTATGTCCCTCCTCGATCAGTGCCGCCGCCGACATCACCTGTCCGGGCGTGCAGAATCCGCACTGGAACCCATCATGATCGATGAACGCCTGCTGCACGGGATGAAGCGCATCGCCGTTTGCCAAGCCTTCGATCGTCGTGACCTCGCGTCCCTCGCAGGACACGGCAAGTATCATGCAGGCATTCACACGCCGTTCGTCGAGATGCACGGTGCAGGCGCCGCACTCGCCGAAATTGCATCCCTTTTTCGTTCCGGTCAGATGAAGCCGCTCGCGCAGCAGGTCGAGCAGCGTGACGCGGGGATCGAGATCGGAAAGGCTGTGATCCTCTCCGTTCACCCGCAACCGCAATAGGTGCCGATCGTGGAAGTCCATTGGGGGTTACCTCGAAGCACATGCCGTACTCGTCGCAGGGACTCGTCCAGCAAGCAGCCACCCACCTGTCGAGGCGAAATAGGGCGGTCGATTCCGGTGAAAAGGCGCTGCCGGTCAGGGAAGGCTAAAAAACGCGCATTTGAGATTTGCGGCGGAGCGGAAAGGCCCTGCATAACTGTGGTTCACGGCCGTCCCAACATGAGCCGAATGCAGACGGTCCCCTTTAGGGACGATTACCATGAGCTGAAGTCACCTGGTGAGGTCTAAGACTATCTTTCCGGGAGCGTGGCCGGTGCGATTGCGCTCGATCGCGGATGCCAGATCGTCGAAGCCGACCACTTCTGCAATCGTGGACCGCAGCGAGCCGTCAGCGATCTCTTGAGCGATTGTGGCTAGGCGCGCGGTGTCAGGTTTGACTGACAACCAGATGCCACGACGGCCTGCCGGGGCGCGCGAAACCACATCAGTTGCAGCGATGCTGGCCAGGACGCCGCCAGGCGATAGGACCGACCAAGATTTGTCCAAGACCTGGCCCCCGACAAGATCGACGATAAGGTCAATGTCGCTCGCAAGAAGCTCGAAGTTCTGTTTCTGGTAATCGATCACTTCGTCAGCGCCCAAGGCTTGGACATGGGCCACGCTCTTGGTTGAGGCTGTAGCATAGACGGTCGCTCCAGCCGTCTTGGCGAACTGGACAGCGAAGCTGCCCACCCCACCAGCCGCGCCGTGGATCAACACCCGCCGCCCCCGAAGGTTGAAATCGGCGACCTGAAGGACTTGCCATGCCGTCATCGCCGCCACCGGTACTGCCGCCGCGTCAATGTCTGACAGGACCGCAGGCGTCTTGACGAGTTTTTCGGCATTTATCAGCAAGTGGTCAGCATAAGCGCCCAGGCCACCCAGCGCGGCCATGACCCGGTCTCCGACCCTCACGCCTTCGACGTTGGAGCCGGTCCGCAGCACGACCCCCGCCATTTCGATGCCAAGCGTCGCGGGCAAAGATAACTTGAACTTGTCGCGGACGTAGCCTTCACGGATTTTCCAGTCGATTCCGTTTACTCCGGCAGCCTTGACCTGGACGAGCACTTGGTCGGGACCAGGCTCGGGGGCAGATAGCCAATCGACTTTCAAGCTCTCAGTGCCGCCATATGCTTGAAGACGTAGGGCCCGGCCGGAGCCAAGCGGTTCAGCCCGGCCGGGGGCGCTTTGGAAGTCATTGTGTTGGTTCATCAGGCTTCTCCTTCCTGTTGGACGATATAGTTTGAAGTCTCTCAAGAAGAACTTCGAATTATGCAGTCCACCTCGGGTGAGAAATGTTATTAGACTGCCGGCGCTTGGGGATTTACTTGCTTGCGCTTTACGCGCTCAAAGCGGGATAGTCGGTGTAGCCCAGGGCGGTGCCACCATAGAAAGTGGCTTGGACTGCCGCATTCAGCGCCGCATTGGTCTTCAACCGTTCCACAAAGTCCGGATTGGCCAGGACCATCTGGCCGTAGGACTCCTGATCGGCCAGCCCCGAAGCTACGTCGGCGCCGATCTGGTCACGCGGACGACTTGGCCGATTGAGGGTCAGCGATTGGTGCCAGAGCTTGCGGATATCGGCCAGCAGCGCCTCGTCGCCCTGGTCCATGATGTGCACGTAAGCGAGCCCGAGCTTGTCGAGTTCGGCGACCAGATAGCGGTAGAGGTCCGGCCCTTCGGCGCCTTCGTCGATCCCCCATATCGTCGTCCCGGGTGACAGGCGGATCGCGGTGCGGTCCGCGCCGATCTCCTCGGCGATCGCCGTGGCGACTTCGATGGCGAAGCGCGCTCGGTTCTCGATCGACCCGCCATATTCGTCCGTGCGCGTGTTGGCGCTGGGCGCGAAGAACTGCTGGACCAGGTAGGCGTTCGCGCCGTGAATCTCGATGCCGTCGGCGCCCGCCTCGATCGCCGAGCGGGCCGCATGGCGGAAATCGGCGACCGTCTGGCGCACCTCTTCGGTCGTAAGCGCGCGTGGCGCAGGAATATCCTGCATCCCGGTCATCGTGAACATACCCGCCGCCGGCGCGATTGCGGAAGGCGCGACGGCTTGGCGGTGATGCAGCGTATTGTCGGGATGCGACATGCGCCCGGCGTGCATCAGCTGGATGAAGATGCGGCCGCCCTTGTCGTGCACGGCGGAAGTGATCTTCCGCCAGCCGGCGACATGGGCAGGCGTGTAGATGCCCGGTGTGGTGAGATAGCCCTGGCCGTCATCCGAGGGCTGGGTGCCTTCGGTGACGATCAGGCCGACGCCGGCGCGCTGGGAATAATATTCGGTGGCCAGCTCGCCCGGCGTACCGTCGAAGCCGGCGCGGCTACGGGTCATCGGGGCCATGACGAGGCGGTTCGGCAGAGTGTAGCGACCGACGCGGACAGAGGTGAATAAGGGACTCATTGGGATCTCCATTCTTTTGCTGGAGCCCTTGTCCACTATTCCAATGTCGGGATAAATCCGGCAAAAGTGAAATCAATATTCCAAATATGGAGCAATAGCGTGAGCCACTTGAACGACATGGCGCTGTTCGTGGAGGTGGCGAGAGCGAGGAGCTTCCGGAAGGCGGCTGAGGCTCTGGGCATGCCCAACTCGACTCTGTCGCGACGTATCAGCGCGCTGGAGAAGGCGATCGGCCTGAGGCTTCTGCATCGAACGACGCGCAAGATCGAGCTCACCGAGGCCGGCCAGCTCTATTACGAACGAAGCAAACGCATCGTCGACGAGGCACGGCTCGCACACGAGCAGCTCGGCGCGATGCTGGAGCAGCCGAGCGGTGTCCTGCGGGTCTCGCTCCCGGTCGACTTCGCCACGCTTTACCTGACGCCGATCATCGTCGATTTCGCGCGGCACTATCCCGGCATCACCTTCGAGTTCGACCTGACCCCGCGCCGCGTCGATTTGGTGGCCGAGCCGTTCGATGTAGCGATCCGCATCGGCGAGCTGGAAGACTCCAGCCTGATCGCTCGCCTGATCGGGCGCCACGCGCGCCACCTCTATGCGTCTCCTGGCTACATCGAAGCGTCCGACGAGCCGGCGACACCGGCGGATCTGGCGGAGCATGAATGCATCTGCATGCCGAAGATCTGGACCCTGCATCAGGGGATGAACAAGGTCGAAGTCGAGGTTGGAGGCCGCTTCACAGTCAACAGCGTCGGGATGATCCGCGCCCTGGCGGTCGACCACCAGGGCATCGCCCTGCTTGCCGAGAAGATCGTCGCCGAAGATTTGGCCTCGGGCAGGCTCCGGCGTGTCCTGCCCGAATGGCAGGGATCGTCGGTCAGCATTCACGCCGTCACCGAAACGCGCCTCATTCCAGCCAAGACCCAGCGCTTCATCGAATTCCTGTCCGCCAGGCTGGTGGAAACTTGAACCAGATCGTTACGCGGAGAAAAGTCGGACGGCGGCGTGCAAAATCGCGACTTGGCGTAGAAAAGGCGATGGCTCGCCGGAGTCGATGAAGCTGAGAAATACGAATTTGCCATACCCCTACACCAGAATGCACCAGAGTCGCCAAAAATGCGCAAACGTGACCGGACGGCGCAGAAGCCCTACGCCTCGCCGGCGGGCCGACACCGACGCTCAGGGAGCGGGCCATCGCTCTACCGCGAGGGCGGGGCGAGGTGCGCACGGCTGAACTCACGGCCATCGGCATCCCCGATGCTATCTATCCAGGATGTGCGACGAGCGACTGCTCGTGAAGGTGGGTTCGGCATCACAAGGCTTCCCTGTGAGGTGAGATGGCGAGGGCCGGCAAACGGATCGATTCCGACCCTCACCGAAATGCTCGCCATCCCGGCCCGAATCAGCCTTCGCTCGGCACAGGCGTCTTGAGGAGTTGTTGCTCCCACAGGAAGGCGATGCCGCTGCCGCCGAAGTGCTGGATGAGAATCTCGGTCAGCTCTTCGACATGCTCGGTGCGCGCCCAGTCGCGCTGCCATTCGCCAGCGAGCGCCATCACGGTCATCATGTTTGCGCCAGCCGCGATCATCCGCTGGATGGCGATCTGGTGGGACTCGGTCGAAACGCCGCCCGACGCATCGGTGATCACGGACACGTCCCAGCCTTCGCCGAGGGCTTGGATGACAGGCATCGCGACGCAGACTTCGGTCCAAAGGCCTGCGATAACCAGTTGTTTGCGGCCGGTCGCCTTGACCACGTCCACCACCTTCTCGTCCTGCCAGGCGTTCACCCAAGTCCGGTCGATCACTTCCTGCCCCGGGAAGACGTCAGTGATCTGCTTGAAGAGGATGCCGCCACGACCCGCGATCACGCTGGTGAGAATGGTCGGAATATTGAAGGCTTTTGCTAGCTTCGCCAGCGCGGTCGCGTTGTTGACCACAGCTTGCGGATCGTGGCTGTTCAGGTTCGCGAGTTGGTAAGGCTGGTGGTCGATCAGAACGAGTACCGAGTCTTCAGGACGAAGAAGCGAATCAAGGCCGTTGCGAGGGGTCATCAAGACTTCCTTTCTCTGCCGCCATGGACGGCAATCTTTCTCTGCCGCTATGGACGGCAATGGGTTTCACGGGAGACATGCGCCAGCGGGCGACGTTGCCTGGACGCAATTTGCCGTTCCTTTTGGTGATGCAGTAGTGCCATAATCAGGCAAGCTGTGTCGCGAAATGAGGAACGCTGAATTGGACATCGAAGATCTACGGACATTCGTCGCAGTGGCCGATGCAGGGGGCGTATCGGCCGCCGCGCGCCGGCTCGGCGTCTCCAAGTCAATCGTCAGTCGGCGGCTCTTTCGGGTTGAAGCGGAACTTGGCGTCCAGCTTCTTGCACGAACGACCCGCGGCGCCGCGCTCACCGAAGCGGGAATCGCGTTCAGAGACCATGCGGCCCGGGCCAGCGCAGAGATCGATACGGCTCGGGAAACGATCCTCCCCACCGGTGAGCTGCGCGGCCGCCTGAGGGTTGCCATGCCGCTTACTTTCGGCGCGACCCACTTCGCCCCCGTGCTCGCGGAAATGGCGCGTCTGCACCCGAAGCTTCACATCCATACTTCCTACAGCGATCGCTTCGTCGATCTCATCGCAGAAGGTTTCGATTGCGCGATCCGGGGCGCCTACCTTCAAGACTCCAACCTGATCGCGAAGCGCGTCGGGCCGATCCATGGAAAGCTTGTCGCAAGCCCGGATTATATCGAGGTGCACGGGTCACCCGAGACTCTGGACGAACTCGTCACCCATCAGGCCCTCATGCAGGGAACGGAAGCCTGGCAGTTCATAAATGGCAGCAAGATTGTTACGGTCCAGCCGCAGGGCAGGTTCAAGGCCGATAGCGCCACGGCGCTTGCCGCCGCGGCGGCGGCAGGTCTCGGCATCGCCTGGCTCCCCGATTGCATCACACATGAATATGTGGCCTCCGGCGCGCTGGTCCCGATCATGACACGCTATCCGGTACCTCCAGGGGCCGCGTATGTCGTCCGACCGCCGGGTCAGCATCCCACGCGGAAAGTGCGGGTGCTCACCGAGATGCTAATTGAGTACTTCAAACGGAACACGGATCTTTGGGGTCTTGACAACTAGGACACGAACGGTGCGAAGCCTCCCCACCGGCAGGAGGCACGGGGGTAAATTCTCCAGGCAACGCCGCAGGCGCGACGTCCACGCGGATCATGTTCAACCGAGTAGGCGTTGAGATCTTGCCTGTGCAGATCTGGCGCGAGGCCTCTCCGCTTTGTCCCAGCGACGCCTCGCGCGCGCAGGCTCAAAGCTATGCAATCCGCCGTCCACGAACACCTCGCGCCCGTCTGTAAGCTGCTGTCGTTGAGGCAGCGACGGCAAGTAATAACGGGCGGCAACGTTCGGACGCCGCCGCGGCGAACTGAACGGCGCACTCGGGCGCGAAGCCGCCGGTCATCAGTATTTCCGCGCGGTAGCCGCCGAATAGGCGTGGGCGGGCGAGCCCTGCTATTCTACGCCTGATTTCATCGGTCCTCGATGCTCTGACACTCTGGAGGCAGGACTATCGAGATCGACGCGTAGGGAGAAATTGCACGCTGGCGCGCAATATCGCGCTATGGCGTAGAAGAGGCGGTGGCTCCCCGGGCCGGATTCGAACCAGCGACCAACCGGTTAACAGCCGGTTGCTCTACCACTGAGCTACCGGGGAACAGAGGCTCTTGCGTGAGTGGGGCAGCCTATAGCAAACCCGTTTCGGCTTTGCAAAGAAGCATTTCGCATTTTTTCGGTGCTTTTTGGCGCAGGGCTTGCTGGCAATGGCCGGCGAGCGCCCTCATATGAGCTGTCTCTCGCCTGTCACGGAACAGAAAAGGCCGTTGCGGCTTTCTCCGGCTGATGGTGCTACTGATGCAAACGGATCGACATTTCACATGACGGCAATGAGCGACGAACAGCCACCGGCCCGGAAAATCTCGGTCTTCGGCCGCCAGTTCACCATGCCGCGCTCGCGCGGCCTCAGGATTGCGATCGGCGTTGTGCTGATCATCGGCGGCATTCTCGGCTTCCTGCCGATCCTGGGTTTCTGGATGGTGCCGATCGGATTGCTGGTGCTCTCCTACGAATTCGCATTGGTGCGCCGTCACCGGCGCCGCTTCGTCGTCTGGTGGGAGCGACGGCGCCGGCCGGATTGAGACTGCCCTGCTGACAGGCCGGTATCCGGCAAAATGTCGGAGAGCGGCGTGGTCCGTCCAGGCCTCACCGAGGCTGGTCGAAACAGCTTTCCAGGCGTTCGCAAAGCTCCTTGAGAACGGCGGTAGCCGATGCCAGCCGCGCCCGGTCGCGCGGCGGCAGGCTGTTTGCGCCTTCTATGCTGAGGCGGTCGATGGCATAGCGCACAAGCTCTGCAGACTGCGACAATCCGCGCGACGTGCCGTCCTTCGTAGCTGCTCGACGCATGGCGGAGCCTCTTCCTTGCCCAACGTGGCCGCCGGTTTCGGGTTCCCGTCGCCCAGAATCATGCTTAACGATAAGCTAATATGTTATTGCTAACATGGGCATTGCGTTGATAAGGCAGGGCATGGAATGTCGAGGAACCGTTGGGAATGCATGGTGGCCGCTTGACGGCATTTTCGCCGCAACCTATTGGAGCCGGGTGGAACGCCGGGAGCAATGAGGCCTCGTGGCGGAGTGGTTACGCAGAGGACTGCAAATCCTTGCACCCCGGTTCGATTCCGGGCGAGGCCTCCAATGCCCGAGCTCCCGCGCGTCAGCGCCAGGGGGCTTCAGTTCCGGTCGAAACAGCCGCGGCCTTTGCGCGGCAAGCGGATGGTTGGAACATGAGCGCTGATTTTGCCGAACGCCGGGTGAAGATGGTCGACGGCCAGATCCGCACCACCGACGTGACCAGCGCACCGCTGCTCGAGGCGATGCTTGTCGTGCCGCGCGAGGCCTTTGTCGGCGCCGGCCAGCGCGATCTTGCCTATATCGACGAGGACATCCGCATTGCCGATACGGCAGATGGTCCGCGCTATCTGATGGAACCGTCGCCATTGGCCAAGCTGATGCAGCTGGCCGATATCGGCCCAAGCGATTCGGCACTAGATGTCGGCTGCGGCACCGGCTATGCGGCGGCGATCCTGTCGCGGCTGGCAAGGTCCGTGGTGGCGCTGGAAAGCGATCCGGCGCTGGCCGAGACCGCCACTTCGACGCTTGCGGCACTTGGTTGCGGCAATGTCACCGTGGTCCACGGGCCGCTGCCGCAAGGCCACGCAGATAAGGCGCCTTACGACGTCATCCTGATCGGCGGCAGCGTCGGGGAGGTGCCGGCGGCGCTGTTCGACCAGCTTGCCGAAGGCGGCCGACTCGTCGCCGTGGAGGGGCAGGGCAATTCGGGCGTAGCCCGGCTTTTTTTTAAGACTGGAGGGGTTGTAACGGGAAGACGCGCATTTAATGCGGCAATTAAGCCACTACCGGGATTCGAACGCATTCCCGCCTTCGAATTCTGAGTGATTTTGCCTTGCAGCGAAGGCGCTGTCATGATCGCTTGCGTTTGAACAATCGTTGCTGATCTGCATAACCGGGCGTTTCTGGGGGCTTTCAGCGGGGGAACGATAAAAAACGCGGCGCCGGCTGATCAGAAGGAGAAGCCAGCGTGGCGCAGTTCCCGTGCAAAACGAATGAGGGAATATAACGTGCCGTCTGTACGCAAGTTGCTTTTTACCGCTGTCCTCGTTTCGGCGACAGCGCTGTCTCCAATGGCCGCCTCGGCCGAAACCATTCTCGGGGCCCTTTCAAAAGCCTATCAGAACAATTCCTCGCTCAATTCGACACGCGCCGGCGTTCGCGTCACCGACGAGGGCGTTGCAATCGCAAAGTCCGGCTGGCGCCCGACCATCACCGGTTCCGCGGACATCGACTACACCAGCACCCATATCAATGGTACTAGTCGAACCGCGCGCATAACTACCGGCAACTTTGGCGTCCAGATCAATCAAACCCTGTTCGACGGCTTTCAGACCAGGAACAACGTCGCGGCCGCCGAAGCGCGGGTCAGCGCCTCGGTCGAGAGCCTGCGCAACACCGAAGAAAACACCCTTTTCAACGCGGCAAGCGCCTATATGGACGTCATCCGCGACCGCCAGATCGCGGTGCTGACCGAACAGAACCTGCAGTTCCTGACCGAGCAGGCGCGTGCGGCGCGTTCGCGCTTCGAGGTCGGCGAAGGTACCCGCACCGACGTCGCGCAAGCCGACGCGCAGCGTGCCTCCGCGGTGGCGCAGTTGAGCGCCGCCCGCGCGACGGCGCTGGCAAGCGCTGCGACCTATCGCCAGATCGTCGGCGACGAGCCGGGCAGGCTCAGGCCGGCTTCGCCGCTGTCGAAGCTGTTGCCGTCGAGCCTCGATGCAGCGATCGC
Source organism: Mesorhizobium sp. M0590 (assembly GCF_040320905.1). Taxonomy (NCBI): domain Bacteria; kingdom Pseudomonadati; phylum Pseudomonadota; class Alphaproteobacteria; order Hyphomicrobiales; family Phyllobacteriaceae; genus Mesorhizobium; species Mesorhizobium sp. M0590. The sequence continues at coordinate 273,812 of NZ_JAMYQN010000004.1, read as the reverse complement.
GATCGCATCGGCCGAACATCCGGCCATCCTCGCCACCGAGCACCTGGTCGACGCGGCGGCGTTTTCGGTTAAATCGGCCGAAGGCGCGCTGCTGCCGCAGCTTTCGGCTAGCGCCGGCGTTTCCGGCGACTATCGCAACACGGTTCCGGGCGTCCTTGGGGCATCGCAGGATGGCACAAGGACGTCGGCGAACATCGGCGCGACACTGACCGTGCCGATCTATTCCGGCGGACGGACCTCGGCGACCGTGCGCCAGAACAAGGAATCGCTCAGCCAGGCGCGGATCGAAGTCGACGTGAGTCGCGACCAGGTGCGCCAGGCCGTTACCTCGGCATGGTCGCAATACACCGCCGCGCAGCAAAGCGTCACGGCCAACCGGCAGGTGGTCGCCGCCGCGCAGCTTGCCCTGAACGGCGTCATCGAAGAGCGCAATGTCGGCCAGCGCACCACGCTCGACGTGCTCAATGCGCAGGCGACCCTCATCACTGCCAAGATCAATCTTGTCAGCGCCGAACGCGACGTGGTGGTGGCGAGCTATGCCATCCTCTCGGCGGTTGGCCATTTGTCGGCAGACCGCCTTGCGCTCAATGTGACGAAGTACAGGCCCGAAGAGCATTACAACGCCGTCAAGGACAAGTGGATCGGCCTGCGCACGCCGGACGGCCGCTGATCGCCAAGCCGTGTTTTCAGCCCGCGCTCGAACGACGCGCGGGCTTTCAACTCCCGACCCTAATCTGTTGAAATCCGAGATGTCGCCAGATTGGGGATTCTCGCAAGCCGTTCCGTCGGTTACGCTGTTGCCATGATTCGAATCCGGCATTGCCGGACAGGAAATCTGAGAACGAGTCACAAGGGCGGCGGATGTGACGATGGCGACGGCAAGCAGCGTACAGCGCGAACCTTCCATGGAAGAAATACTGGCTTCCATCAGAAGGATCATCGAGGACAGCGATACCGGCCGCAAGCAGCCGGGCGACGCGGACGAGCTGCGCCAGGATCTGCAACCGGCGCCGGCAGCCGGACGGGCAGCGGAGGCGGATGCGTTCCGCTCCGAACTGCGCGGCGGACTGGAGATCGCCAAGCCGGCCACGCGCGCCGAGGTGCAGCCAACGGCCGCGCCGGTCATTGAGAGCCTGGAAACGCCGTTGCGCGCCGGCCCGGTAAAGGCAGCGGTGACGCTGGCTGAGGTGAACACCGCTCCCGCAAAGCCGGATCGGCCTGCGACAGCCAAGGCTGCCGAGACGACCGACACCATCATCGCCGATTGGCGGCGCGAGATCGCCGCGGTCGGCGACGCGATGGCCAAGCCGGAGCGCGCCGAGCCACTCCGGACGCCGGACGCCGAGCCGAAAGCCGAGGTTTTCGAGAACGAGGCGACTGCTGGACCTGTGCCGGAGCCTTCGGAAATTGGGCCGGAGCCTTCGGAAAGCGGCCCGGAGCCTTCGAAAACCGGCCCGGAATCTTCGAAAATCGGCCCGGAATCTTCGAAAATCGGATTGGCGCGTCCGGCGGCCAGCGAGGCGCCGTCCCTTCGGCCGGCGATCCTTTCGGAGCATACGGGCCGGCAGGTTGCCGCCGCCTTCGGCGAGCTTTCCGACGCGTTTGCCAGCCGCAGCAAGAAGACTTTCGACGAGATGGCCGAGGAGATGCTGCGGCCGATGCTGCAGGACTGGCTGGACAACAACCTTCCGACGCTGGTCGAGCGGCTGGTGCGCGAGGAAATCGAGCGCGTCGCGCGCGGCGCGCAGTAGCAATTCGGAGAGCCGCCAATGGGCGGCGCTCGACCGGCGAATTGTCGAAGTCGGCGCTGTCCCTCATCCGCCTGCCGGCACCTTCTCCCCGTATAGTGACGGGGAGAAGGGGTTGACCGCAATTTAGGCGCCTTTTCCGCAACGTTCGTGACTGGCGAAAGCTTCAGTACAGGCGTCTTTCTCCCCGTCACTATACGGGGAGAAATGCCCGGCAGGGCAATGAGGGGCAGCGCAAACCTGAAGCGATTGCCTCGCAACATTCAGTCCCGCGAGTTGCACCGAACCATCCCGGCGCTATCTATTGGCCATGCCGCCCTTGCGGTTGACTTGGCAACAACCTTCCGATTTACACCGGACCACAAATTCCGGACAGCGCGGACCGTTTTCCCATGCTCGAAAAGACCTACGACGCCAAAGCCGTCGAGCCGAAGATTGCCAGGATCTGGGAAGAGGCCGACGCCTTTCGGGCCGGCGCCGGGGCCGAGGAGGGGGCTGAAGCCTTCACCATCGTCATCCCGCCGCCGAATGTCACCGGCTCGCTGCATATGGGTCATGCGCTCAACAACACGCTGCAGGACATTCTGGTGCGCTTCGAGCGAATGCGCGGCAAGAATGTTCTTTGGCAACCAGGCATGGACCATGCCGGCATCGCCACGCAGATGGTGGTAGAGCGCCAGCTTATGGAAAAGCAGATCCACCGCCGCGACCTGACGCGCGATGAGTTCATCGACAAGGTGTGGGAGTGGAAGGCCGAGTCCGGCGGCGCCATCCTCAACCAGCTGAAGCGGCTCGGGGCCTCGGCCGACTGGAGCCGGGAGCGCTTCACCATGGACGAGGGCCTGTCCAAGGCCGTGCTCGAAGTGTTCGTGACGCTCTACAAGGAAGGGCTGATCTACAAGGACAAGCGCCTTGTGAACTGGGACCCGAAGCTGTTGACCGCCATCTCGGATCTCGAGGTCGAACAGCAGGAAGTCAACGGCAACCTCTGGCACTTCCGCTATCCGGTCGAAGGCATGACCTTCGATCCGGAAAATCCGAAGACCTTCATCACCGTTGCGACGACCCGGCCGGAGACGATGCTGGGCGATACGGCTGTCGCAGTCCACCCCGACGACGAGCGTTTCCGGCATCTTGTCGGCAAGAACCTCATCCTGCCGATCGTCGGCCGCAGGATCCCGGTGGTGGCGGACGAGTATTCCGATCCCGAAAAAGGCAGCGGTGCGGTCAAGATCACGCCGGCGCATGACTTCAACGATTTCGAGGTCGGCAAGCGCCACCGGCTGCCGGCGGTCAACATCCTCACCGTCAATGCGGCGGTGAGCCTCAAGGACAATGAGGACTTTCTCGCCGGACTGGACGTGACGCCGGAGCGCCAGGCCGTATGGGACGGCCTCGACGGCCTGGACCGTTTCGACGCGCGCAAGAAGATCGTCGAGCTGATGCAGGCGGGCGGCTTTCTCGAGAAGGTCGAGCCGCATCGCCACACCGTGCCGCACGGCGACCGCGGCGGCGTGCCGATCGAGCCGTTTCTGACCGACCAGTGGTATGTCAATGCGGCGGAACTGGCCAAGCCGGCGATCGCCTCGGTGCGCGAGAGCCGTACCAATTTCGTGCCCAAAAACTGGGAAAAGACCTATTTCGACTGGATGGAAAACATCCAGCCCTGGTGCATTTCGCGCCAGCTCTGGTGGGGTCACCAGATCCCTGCCTGGTACGGGCCGGACGGGCATGTCTTTGTCGAAAAGACCGAGGAAGAGGCGCTCGGTGCCGCCGTCGAATATTATCTGGCGCTGGAAGGGCCGTGGAAGGCCTGGGTCGAGGACAAGCTTGAGAATTTCCAGCCTGGCGAGATCCTGACCCGCGACGAGGACGTGCTCGATACATGGTTCTCGTCGGCGCTGTGGCCGTTCTCGACGCTTGGCTGGCCGGACCAGACGCCGGAGCTGAAGACCTATTACCCGACCGACGTGCTGGTGACCGGTTTCGACATCATCTTCTTCTGGGTCGCCCGCATGATGATGATGGGCCTGCATTTCATGGATCAGGAGCCGTTTCATACCGTCTATGTCCATGCGCTGGTTCGCGACAAGAACGGGCAGAAGATGTCGAAGTCGAAAGGCAACGTCATCGATCCGCTCGAGCTCATCGACGAATACGGCGCCGATGCGCTGCGCTTCACCTTGACTGTGATGGCAGCGCAAGGGCGCGACGTTAAGCTCGATCCGGCCCGCATTGCCGGTTATCGCAATTTCGGCACCAAGCTGTGGAACGCGACGCGCTTCGCCGAGATGAACGAAGTGGCGCGCGACGACGATTTCTGGCTGCAGGACGCCAAGCTGGCGGTCAACCGCTGGATCTTGACGGAGCTGACGCGAGCCGCGCGGGACATAACGGACGGTATCACCTCATACCGCTTCAACGAGGCGGCGGGTGCCGCCTACCGGTTCGTCTGGAACCAGTTCTGCGACTGGTACCTGGAACTGCTGAAGCCGGTGTTCATGGGCACCGACGAGGCCGCCAAGGCCGAGAGCAGGGCATGCGTCGCCTTCGTACTCGACGAGATCTACAAGCTGCTGCATCCGATGATGCCGTTCATGACCGAGGAACTGTGGGCCGAAACCGCCGGTGAGGGCAGGCAACGGCAATCGCTGCTTTGTCATGCGGCATGGCCGTCGCCCGACTTCGAGGACGAGGCGGCCGCCGCCGATATCAACTGGCTGGTCGACCTTGTCTCCGGCATCCGCTCGGTGCGTTCGGAGATGAACGTGCCGCCGGCGGCTATCGCACCGCTCGTGGTGATCGGCGCCAACGACGCGACACACGAAAGGCTCGAGCGTCAGGGCTCGGCTATCAAGCGTCTGGCGCGGGTCGGCGACATCTCGCTCGCCGAGGCGCCACCAAGGGGATCCGCCCAGATCGTGGTCAACGAGGCGACGATCTGCCTGCCGCTCGGCAGCCTGATCGACCTTGCCGCCGAGGCAGCGCGCCTGCACAAGGAGCTTGCCAAGGTGACCGAGGAAATAGCGCGGCTCTACAAGAAGCTGTCCAACGAGAAATTCGTCGCCAACGCGCCGGAAGAGGTGGTGGAGGCCGAGCGTGAAAAACTCGCCGAATATCGCGAGGCGCAAGAGAAGCTTTCGGTGGCATTGGCGCGGGTGCGTGATGCCGGTTGATCGAACAGATTGGGCCGGTTGATCGAACAGATTGGGCCGGCTGATCAAACAAATTGGGCCGGCTGGCCGCAATAGATTCGCCGGTCACGAATCTGCCTTCCAGACAGGCCGCCTGCCACGAAAACGGGCATTCCGCAGCGTAAATCTTGAGGCAAACTGAATGTTTTTGCCCCATTGTTGCCGTAATGTAACAATGGCTGACTGGGCACGCAAAATGCCCTGTTTTATAGTGATTTAGGGGTTTTTCCCGAGTTTTCTCGTCGATCTGTATTGTGGCGGCCATTTTCCCGCCTCGGTAAGAAGGCCGACACCTTGTCGGAAATGCGTTCAGCCAAGCTGTACATGTACGCACGGCGAATTCGTTGTTGCGCCGTTAACCTGAATTGGTTCTAGCTTGATGCAAGGACATTTCGGGGAGGAGATTCATGTGTTATTCGCGTCTGAAAGTGCTGCTGGGCGCGGGGGCTTTTTCGCTGGCTTTGGCTGGGGCGGTGCAAGCCGGGGGCTTTGACCGGGGCGGCGTCAATATCGACCAGCTGTTCGACGCGGCGCCATATTCGTTCGACGCAGGCGTCACCTATGTTTCGCCACAGCGCAAACTCAAGAATGTGCAGCGTCTCGATGGCTCGGGTTTGTCGACATCGGCGGTGGACGTTGGTGGCGATTATGCGGTGCCGCATGTCGGCATCAAGGCCAACATCTTTGAGCCCGTAGACTGTCTTGCCACCTATACGAGACCGTATGGTGCGGACGCGAATTTCGGCATGAACAACGCCTATTCGCCGACAGCGGTCAAATACGCCGTCGACACAGACGATTTCGGTCTCACCTGCTCCTATAAGGTGAACGTCGGCAAGGGCGCCATACGATTCATCGGCGGTGTCTCCTACCAGCAGGTAGACGCGTTTCTTTCCCGTCAGACACTGCTCGCCTTCGGCAATACCGGCCTCGGCGTCTTCAAGCTATCCGACGAGGCATGGGGTTGGCGTGCGGGCGCAGCCTATGAGATCCCCGAGATCGCCCTGCGCGCCACCCTGATGTACTCTTCGAGCTACAAATATGACGGGCTGTCGGGAACCGTCGACACGACCGGCTTCAGGGGCGCCTTTCCAGCGGATCTGATTCCCGGCTCTACCGGCGTGTACCCAGTCTCGGCGTCGGCTGAGATACCTCAGGCTCTGGAATTCAAGCTGCAGAGCGGTATAGCTCCTGGCTGGCTGGCCTTTGGTTCCATCCGCTGGCAGGAGTGGAGCAAGCTTGGCGTCATTGCCATCAATGGCGTGCGCAGTCCGGTAACCGGTTTGCCCTCGCCCGTTTCATTCGACCTGCTTTATCGCGACGGCTGGACGGTCACGGGCGGTATCGGGCACAAGTTCACCGATCAATTGTCGGGCGTGGTTTCGCTGACCTGGGATCGCGGCACCTCGACGACCTCCGGCTATCAGTCGGATACCTGGGCCGTTGCCAGCGGCGTCTCCTATTCGCCGAACGACCAGATCGAGGTCAGGCTCGGCGGCTCGATCGGTGTGCTGACGAGCGGGTCATCGACTTTCAGCGGTGTCGGCGACGTGGCAAATGCCGTTACCTATACCTACGGCAACGACCTGCTTCTCGCTGGTTCGGCTTCCGTCAAGATCAAGTTCTAACTATTAAATTTTAAACGACAAAACGGCCGGGCGTTGCCCGGCCGTTTTGTTCGGTGCGTCATCCGGCATTCGGCCAATGCAACAAATTGCCCCCATGATGTTCGCTCCGATAATTGTGACGTTTTGGCAACAGTTTCTGAACAACCCTCGCGCCACCCGGCCGCCCGGGAACATTGCCTATTTCCCGCCATAAACCCGGCGCACCTCGAACTTGTCTCGGGACATGCGCCAAAAGGCTAGGCGAAGAGGCAGGCCGCACTGCCCGCGGCAAGGACGAGTATGGACGCCAGAGCGATCTCCAAGGCCAAGCTGCCGAGCCGCCACGTGACCGTTGGTCCCGAGCGGGCGCCGCATCGCTCCTACCTCTATGCGATGGGGCTGTCGGCGGCCGAGATCGCGCAGCCTCTGGTCGGTGTCGCCAGCTGCTGGAACGAGGCCGCGCCCTGCAACATCTCGCTGATGCGCCAGGCACAAGTGGTCAAGAAGGGCGTGGCGGCCGCCAACGGCACGCCACGCGAATTCTGCACCATCACCGTCACCGACGGCATCGCCATGGGTCATCAGGGCATGAAGTCGTCGCTGGTGTCGCGCGAGGTCATCGCCGACTCGGTCGAGCTCACCATGCGCGGCCATTGCTACGATGCGCTGGTTGGATTGGCCGGTTGCGACAAGTCGCTGCCCGGCATGATGATGGCCATGGTGCGCCTCAACGTACCGTCGATCTTCATCTATGGCGGCTCGATCCTGCCCGGCAGCTACCGTGGCCGGCAGATCACCGTGCAGGACGTGTTCGAGGCGGTCGGCCAGCATTCGGTCGGCACGATCGGCGACGCCGAGCTGCTCGAGATCGAGCAAGCCGCCTGTCCGTCGGCCGGCTCCTGCGGCGCCCAGTTCACCGCCAATACCATGGCCACCGTCGCTGAGGCGATCGGCCTGGCGCTGCCCTATTCCTGCGGCGCGCCGGCACCCTACGAGATGCGCGACCGCTTCAATTTCGCTTCCGGCGAAAAGATCATGGAGCTGATCGCAAGGAACATCCGCCCGCGCGACATCGTTACTATAGAAGCGTTGGAAAATGCCGCGACTGTGGTCTCGGCCACCGGCGGCTCGACCAACGCGGCGCTGCATCTGCCGGCGATCGCGCACGAGGCCGGGATAAAGTTCGATCTTTTCGACGTGGCCAAGATATTCGAGAAAACACCCTACATCGCCGACCTCAAGCCGGGCGGCAAATACGTCGCCAAGGACATGTTCGAGGCCGGCGGCATTCCGCTCTTGATGAAGACGCTGCTCGACCATGGCTATCTTCATGGCGATTGCCTGACGGTGACCGGCCGCACTTTGGCCGAAAATATGGAACATGTTTCCTGGAATGACAGCCAGGATGTGGTCCGTCCCGCCAACAGGCCGATTACCCAGACCGGCGGGGTCGTGGGCTTGAAGGGTAACCTTGCCCCCGAAGGCGCGATCGTGAAGGTCGCTGGTATGGCGGAGCTGAAATTCTCGGGTCCGGCGCGCTGCTTCGATTCGGAAGAGGAATGTTTCGAGGCTGTTACGAACCGTAACTATAGCGAAGGCGAGGTTCTCGTCATCCGTTACGAGGGTCCGCGCGGCGGCCCGGGCATGCGCGAAATGCTGTCGACGACGGCGGCTCTCTACGGCCAGGGCATGGGCGGCAAGGTGGCGCTCATCACCGACGGGCGTTTTTCGGGCGCGACGCGCGGTTTCTGCATCGGCCATGTCGGGCCGGAAGCGGCAGTGGGCGGCCCGATCGGGCTGCTTAGGGATGGCGACTTGATCTCGATCGATGCGGTGAACGGCACGATCGAGGTTGCATTGTCCAAAGCCGAACTGGCGGCGAGGGCAAAAGCATGGAAGGCGCGCACGACCGACTATCAGTCGGGCGCGATCTGGAAATACGCACAGACGGTCGGATCTGCCCGCGACGGCGCGGTCACCCATCCCGGCGGTGCCAAAGAAACACACTGCTATGCGGACATCTGAGTTGTTGAGGTCGTCTGTCCTTTCGGCACTGGTTGCGCTCGCCACGTTTGGCGCGACCTTGGGCGCCGTCGGCCAGGCCATGGCCTTCGACGATAAGGTGTTCGACGACAAGACCGGCGTGAAGCCGCAGTCGAGCCCGTGGGCGGTGTTCCAGTTCGGCTTTTCCGCCTACAAGAACGGCCATAAGGAGCAGGCCGCGGAAGCCTATAAATATGCCGCCGAGAACGGCCAGATCGGCGCCACCTGGAAGCTTGCGCGCATGTATGCCGAAGGCGATGGCGTGGCGCGAGACGACTACGCGGCATTCAAGTTCTTCAGCGAGATCGTCGACCAGGATGTCGAGCCCGGTTCGCCCGAGGAAAGCTATGTTTCGGACGCGCTGGTGGCGCTTGGCGACTATCTGAGGAAGGGCATTCCCGGCAGCCCCGTCGAGGAGAACGAAGTGGCGGCCCAGGAATATTACATGCGTGCCGCCGCCAACTACCGCAATCCGAACGCCCAGTTCGAGATGGGCCAGATGTTCCTCAAGGGTGAGGGCGGCGTCAAGGCCAGCGTCAAGCAGGCCGGACGCTGGTTCCAGCTGGCGGCCGAAAAGGGCCATGCGGGCGCGCAGGCGACGCTCGGCAACCTGCTTTTCCAAAGCGGCAAGATCGTGCGGGGGCTGGCGATGATGACCGCGGCGCTCGAACGGGCCTCACCCGCCGACCAGCCATGGATCCGCGGCATGCAGGAAGAAGCGTTTGCAGCCGCCGGCGAAGCCGACCGCCGCACCGCGATCTCGCTGGCCGACGACATCCTCACCAAGGGTGGCGGCGACCAGTAGGCCGGCAGAAATTCCGTTTTGAAATCAATTCTCGGTCGGTTCCGCCGGCATGCCGCTGGGCGCCGGTGTTGAGATCGGCGTGCCCTGCAGATGTGGGGCCAGCGTGTTCTCCGGGCAGCCATCCCGCTGCTTTGTCCAGGACGTGTTGTTGAGCACCATCTCGCAACGGGCGAGGTAGCTTTGGCCGGCAGGCGTCAGGCAAGCCACCCGGCCGATCTCGAATGATTTGCCGTTAGCCAGGCACTCTGCATCGGCAAAGGCCGGCGTCGCCACCGCCATCGCAAGCGCGCAGCCGATCGGGCAAAGTGCAAATCGAGTAGTCATGGGAACCCCAGCCACCATGATGATTTCTCATCAAGCACGCGATTTGTGGCGATAAGAGGTCAACTTATCAATGTGCCGCCGGACAGCAGCTCCGGTCAGGCCGGCTGCAGCGCCAGATCGATCGCCACCGGCACGTGGTCGGAGGGTTTTTCCCAGGCGCGCACCTGTTTTTCGATCGAAGCCGAGGAAAACCAGTTGGCGGCTTCGGGCGACAGAAGCAGGTGGTCGATGCGGATGCCGTTGTTCTTCTGCCAGGCGCCGGCCTGATAGTCCCAGAACGTAAAAATGTCCGGTGCGTCGGTGACGGCACGCACGGCTTCGGTGAAGCCGAGATTCTTCAGCCGCCGGAACGCCTGCCGCGTCGCGGGCTGGAACAGCGCATCGCTTAGCCAGTTTTCCGGATACTTCGCGTCGATCGGCTCGGGAATGACATTGTAGTCGCCGGCCAGAACCAGCGGCTCTTCCAGTGCAAGCCGCTCCTCGGCCCAGCGCTCAAGTCGCGCCATCCAGGAAAGCTTGTAGGAGAACTTCTTCTCGTCGTCGATCGGGTTGCCGTTCGGCAGATAGATCGAGGCAACGCGCAAGGCGCCCTTGTCGGTCGAGAACACGCCCTCGATGAAACGCGCCTGCTCGTCGGCATCGTCGCCCGGCAAGCCGCGATTGACCTCGTCGAAACGCAGCTTCGACAGGATGGCGACGCCGTTGAAGCCTTTTTGGCCGTAAGTCTCGACATTGTAGCCGAGTGCCTCGATCTCGGCGCGGGGAAACTGCTCGTCGACCGTCTTGATCTCCTGCAGGCAGGCGATGTCGGGCGCGCTTTCCGTCAGCCAATGGGTCAAATTGCCGATGCGGGCGCGAACGCCGTTGATGTTCCAGGTGACGATTTTCATGACGGCCTCGATAGGCTGGTGGTCCGGAGACTAGCGATCCGGTGGATGACGTTCGACAAGGCCGATCGTATTGCCTGCCGGGTCCTTTAGGAAGGCCATCCATTCGCTTTCCCCCGCCTGGCCGAACAGGCCTTCGGTGTCGCGATGGACGAGCGCCGGCGGCGCGGTGAAGGGAACACCGGCGACCCTTGCCGAAGCGTGGAACTCGTCGAGGCCCGATATGTCGAGATAGACGGTGCCGGCAGGTAGGCCGTCGGTGAAAAGCAGGCGCACGTCACCGGCCATGATAAAGGCGATGCCTGGCGGATCGAAACGCGCATGCAGGTTCATGCCGAGCACCTCGCGCCAGAACGCCAGCGTCGCATCGAGGTCGCGCCCGGCGGAAAGCGCGACCTGACGGACCGCGCCGACACGGCGCATGCTCATTCACTCCCGAAAGGTTGGGGTTCGGCATTTTCCGCGAGTATTTGCTCTATCATCCATCGCAGGTGCGATGCCTGCTCGCGCGTTGCATTCTCGTCCATCCAATCACAGCCGTTGTAAAGGTCTCCAAGCCAGTGTGGAAAATCGTATTTGTCCTCAATCGGCGACACCATACGGCAGACCTGAAAGGGTTCCAGGTCGCCGTCAAGGTAAGTCCGAATGCGTCGAAGGAACAGCTTACGTGCTATTTCCTTGGCTTCATCGGACTTGTCGTTGAAATCGGGAAAACACCGCGCGATCAGCGACCTCAAATGGCCATGAGCTTTCGCAAGATTAACGGCATTCCGCGGATTGCACCGCACGAGCTGCACATAATCAGCGTCGTCTGCGTAGACCCGAGCTGCCTTGTGACGGTTGGCCCAACCAACGATATCGATATCGGAAATTGCTTCTATCTCGCGGGCGACAAGGACCGTCATCGGATCCTCAAGGCCCTCGAGGAGCGGCTTCATATTTTCAAATACTGAAGCTGGTGCCGCAGCCGCAGGAGGCGACCGCATTGGGGTTTCTGATCTGGAACGACTGGCCCATCAGATCGTCGACGAAATCGATCACCGAGCCGCCCATATAGACCAGCGACAGGTCGTCGATCAGCACGGTGGCGCCGTCCTTCTCGATGGCGACGTCGTCGTCATTGCGCCCATCGACCAGGTCGAACTTGTAGGAGAAGCCGGAACAGCCGCCGCCCTCGACCGAAACGCGCACGGCCGTCTTACCGGCTTCGCTCGCCACAATCTTGGCGATCCGCCTGGCGGCGGCGTCGGTCATCTCGACTTTCATGGCGGTCTTGGCATCAGCGCCCATGGGCGTCACCTTGCATTCGGTTTCGTATGATAGGTATGAAGCGCGACGGGGCAAGTCAACTGCGGCATACGCTATGACCAACGAGTTTGGCGACATCGGATTCGGCTATCGACCGCGCGCGGCCTATGCCAGCGACCCGGCGAAGTCGCGCGGGCGGCTGTTCGACGAGGTGGAAAGCCCGACGCGTACGCCGTTCCAGCGCGACCGCGACCGCATCATCCATTCGACGGCGTTCCGCCGGCTGAAGCACAAGACGCAAGTGTTTGTCGCGCACGAAGGCGACCATTACCGCACGAGGCTGACGCATTCGATCGAGGTAGCGCAAATCGCACGCGCTCTGGCGCGGGCACTGCGCGGCGACGAGGACTTGGCCGAGGCGGTGGCCCTGGTGCACGACTTCGGCCACACGCCCTTCGGCCATACCGGCGAGGACGCGCTGAACGAGAAGATGGCCGCCTGGGGCGGCTTCGACCACAATGCGCAGTCGCTGCGTGTGGTGACGCGGCTGGAGCGGCGCTATGCCGAGTTCGATGGGCTGAACCTCACCTGGGAAACGTTGGAGGGGCTGGTCAAGCACAATGGCCCGCTGACCGATGCCAAGGGCAAAGGGCTGAAGGGGCCGGTGCCGCAGGCTATCCGCGACTATTCCGAACTGCACGACCTCGAACTCGACCGCTTCGCTGGTATCGAGGCGCAGTGTGCGGCGATTGCCGACGACATCGCCTACAACACCCACGACATCGATGACGGCTTGAGGGCAGGGCTGTTGACGCTGGATATGCTGGAGGGCGTCTCGCTGCCGGGGTCGATCCTCAAGGGCGTGCGTCAGCGCTATCCGGCGCTCGATGACGTACGCACCGGCCACGAGCTGATGCGCCGGCAGATCACCATCATGGTCGAGGACGTGATCGTCTCGACGACAGCCAATCTGGCGCGCATCAAGCCCGGCAGCGCCGAAGCGGTAAGGGCGGCCGGCGAGCCGATGGTGAGCTTCTCCGCCGAGACGGCCGTATTGGAAAAGGAGCTGAAGGCCTTTCTCTACAAGCACCTCTACCGGCATGCGGAGGTCATGCGGGTGCGCGCCGATGCCGACCAGATCGTCAGGGACCTGTTCGACGTCTATTTCGCCGATCCGCGCGCTATGCCGGATGGCTGGCGCGAAGGGCTCGACCGGGCAGAGGACCGCGTCAAGGCGCGCAGTGTTGCCGATTTCCTAGCCGGCATGACGGACACTTATGCGCTCAAGGAACACAGGCGTTTGTTTGACCATACGCCGGATTTGAGCTAGGGCGGGCGCGATTTTGCCGGCCAACGAGCCGGATCCCTGCAAAACCGTCAGAGCCACAGCAATGAACATCTTCGCCGATTTCAACGCGCGAATCATAAAGGCCGTCGAAGCGCTTGATTTGAAAGACAAGGATGGCGTGTCGCCGGACCTGTCGCGCATCGCCGTCGAGCCGCCGCGCGATGCCAGCCATGGCGATCTCGCGACCAACGCAGCCATGGTGTTGGCCAAGCCGACCGGCCAGAACCCGCGTGCGCTGGCCGAAAGGCTGGCCGAGGCGCTGCGCGCCGACGAGGATATCGCGGCCGCCGAGATCGCCGGCCCGGGCTTCGTCAATCTCAGGCTCAAGGACGGCTTCTGGCAGGCGCATCTGACGGCGCTGCTCGGCGAAGGCCGCAACTATGGCCGCTCGACTATCGGCGACGGCAAGAAAACCAATGTCGAATATGTCTCGGCCAACCCAACCGGCCCGATGCATGTCGGCCATTGCCGGGGTGCTGTAGTCGGCGACGCGCTGGCCAATCTGATGGCCTTCGCCGGTTACGACGTGACCAAGGAATACGTCATCAACGATGCCGGTTCGCAGATCGACGTGCTCGGACGCTCAGTCATGCTGCGCTACCGCGAAGCGCTCGGCGATGAGATCGGCGACATTCCGGCCGGGCTTTATCCAGGCGACTATCTGATCCCCGTTGGTCAGGCGCTGGCCAGCGAATTCGGCCGCTCCCTGCTGCAGATGCCGGACGAGGAGGCGCTTGCCATCGTCAAGGACAGGACGATCGACGCGATGATGGCGATGATCCGCGAGGATCTGGCGCTGCTCAACGTGCATCACGACGTCTTCTTCTCCGAGCGGACGCTGCATGCGAACAACGCCCGCAAGATACGCTCGGCGATCAGCGACCTGACGCTGAAGGGCCACATCTACAAGGGCAAGCTGCCGCCGCCCAAGGGCGAGAAGCCGGACGACTGGGAGGACCGCGAGCAGACGCTGTTCCGCTCGACCGCGGTCGGCGACGACATGGACCGGGCGCTGGTCAAGTCGGACGGCACCTTCACCTATTTCGCCGCCGATGTCGCCTACCTCAAGGACAAGGTCGATCGCGGCTTCGTCGACCTGATCTATGTGCTTGGCGCCGATCATGGCGGCTACGTGAAGCGGCTGGAAGCGCTTGCCCGGGCGATTGCCGGCGACGAGGTCAAGCTTACCGTGCTGCTTTGCCAGTTGGTGAGGCTGTTTCGCGCCGGCGAGCCGGTGCGTATGTCGAAGCGGTCGGGCGAGTTCGTGACCTTGCGCGAAGTGGTCGAGGAGGTCGGCCGCGACCCGATCCGCTTCATGATGCTCTACCGCAAGAACGACGCGCCGCTCGACTTCGACTTCGCCAAGGTAACCGAGCAGTCGAAGGACAATCCGGTGTTCTACGTGCAGTATGCCTCGGCGCGCTGCCATTCGGTATTCCGGCAGGCGAGCGAGCAATTGGGCGAGGCCATGTTCGACCGCAACCAGCTGGCCGCCGAAGTGGCTTTGCTGACCGATGAGGGGGAGATCGGCCTGATCAGGAAGCTCGCCGAATATCCTCGGCTGATCGAAGCCGCGGCGCTCGCGCTCGAGCCCCACCGGCTGGCATTTTACCTCTACGAACTCGCTTCCAGCTTCCACGGACACTGGAACCGGGGCACCGATAATCCCGACTTACGTTTTGTTAAGGTTAACGACCGACAATTGACGCATGCCAGACTAGGGCTGGTGCAGGCTGTTTCGGACGTTTTGACGTCCGGCCTGACGCTGATCGGAGCCAATGCGCCCACCGAAATGCGTTAGGTTTGAGTAAAAAACCTGTCACCTTTTGCCCACATTGCGCTGGTAAGGGCCAACCCTACGCGACGTCCATGGCGTCCGAATGAGTGCGAGTTCGGGAACAATAATGGCAGACAGAACCCAGCTGAGAGCAGCCGACCACAACGACATCGCCAACGATGATCCGTTCGCGGAACTGACCAGGATCATGGGGTTCGACCCGCGCCAGCCGGTCAAACCGCAAACCCCGGCCCAGCCGAAAACCGCTGCCGCCGAACCGTCGGTGGACGAGGGCGATTTCGAGATCGATCTCGAGAAGGAGTTGATGGGCGAATTCGGCGCCGACGCCAACGACAATGCTTCCCCTGCCAAGCTTCGCGAGCCGACACCCGAACCGGCCGCCGCCGACGAAATGGAGGACGCGCTTGCTGCCTCGTTCGAACAGGATTTCGCGTTCGACGACAGTGCGGCGGATGATGCTGCTCCTGTTGCAGCCACTCCTGTTGCCGCCGACGAAATTGCCTCCGCCCCCGAAAGGGCGTTCGCTCCCGCCGTCGAGCCGGAGCTCGACGACGATTTCGATAACGCCGTCGCCGGCTCGCTCGAAGACGTGTCGCCGTTCGAGGACGACCTTTCGAGTGACGACGAACTTGCCGCCTCGCTCGACCAGGATTTTCGGCACGACGACGGTGTGACGGCCAAGATCGCGGTGACCGGCGAGGATGAACCCAGGGCCGCAGCCGAGGCGATCGAGCCGGTCGACGAGCCCGCCTTCGACGATGAGTTCGACAACGCCGTGGCAAGTTCGCTCGAAGACGAGCTGATGCTCGAAGAGCATGAGCCGATGGAGCAGACCGTCGCCGTTGAAACCGCCGCGCAAGCGGCCGCGTTCGATGACGAGTTCGACGATGCCGTTGCAAGCTCGCTCGAAGACGAGCTGATGTTCGACGAGCATGAGCCGGCGGAAAACGTCGCCGCCACGTCATCGCCGGTTGAGGCGGTTTCGGCCGATGAGGATCTTGCCGGCCAATTCGATGATGCCATGGCCGATGTCGACATGGACTTCGATGTTCGCTCGAACGGGCCTGCCGAAATCGAAGAACCAGAGTTTATCGAAGAGCAGTCGATCGAAGAGCCAGAGGCCGCCCGGCTTTCCGGCGCGGCCGCTGAAGCGGCGTTCGACGACGATTTCGATCTGAGCTTCGACGATGCGCCTGCCGAGGAAGCCGAAGAGCCCGTGGCGCAAGTTGCGGCCGAACCAGTGGCGCCAGCCGCTGTCGTCCCGACGGCCCCAGTGGCTGAGGAACGCAGCCTGGAAGACGAACTGAACGCGCTGCTCGGTGCGATGAGCACACGGCCGGCACAAGCGGTCAACGAACCTCAGACAAGCCAGCAGTCTGCCCAGCAGCCCGTGATGGCTGTTCAGCAGCCTATCGCGCCGGTAATTCAGAAGCCAGCAGTGGCCGCTGAACAGCCAATGGCGGCGGTCAAAGACGTCGCCAACGAACCGGTGCATGCTGTCGACGAGCTGGATTGGGAACTCGACGAGCACGAGCCCGCTGAGCCGCCGCAGTCCAGTGCCGCCGATGACGCCGAACTTGGCAGTGTCCTCCTCGATGAGCTTGAAGGCGAGGATTTCGGTGTTGAAGCCGCTGCCGGACCCGCGGATGATCTCGACAGCGATGCGCTCGATGCCGACTTCGCCAGGAATATCGGCCTGGATCATGACTCGGCCGACAAGAGTGCGGCAGCTGCTGCCGAAGAAGACCCGCTCGATGCGCTGAACTGGCTGACGACACGCGCCACGCCGCCCGAGCCGGCCCGCTCGTGGAGCCGCGTGACACCGGTCGCACAGCCTCAGCCCGCTTTTGCAAGCCAGCCGGTAGCTTCGGCGCGTCCGGCACCACCGCCGCAGCCGGCTGCAACGCCGTCCTATCGGGCCGCACCGGTCGAAGAGAGGCCATCCTATGAAGATCGGCCCGCCTACACGGAAGCTGCACCAAGCTCGCATCAGCAGCCTTCCGCTTATGACGAGATGCCCGATGTCGAGACGGTCGACGTGCCCGAGCGCGTCGTGGCGCTGGCGGACGATCTCGACATTCCGGAGCTCAACTTCGACGATGACGAGCCGGTGGCGCCCGCCTACGACGATCTCGATGCCGATTTTGCCAGCCTTCTCACCGAAATGAATGCCACGGATATAGCGCCTGCCCCGGTGCGCAGTGCTGGCTATGACGATGAATACGATGCCGGCTTCGCGTCTGGCTATAAGCAAGATCGTAGCGAGACGCGCGCCTATGGCGCCAAGCCTGCGGAAGCCCCCGTCAGCGCGGCGGCCGCTTCCTATGCCGATGCAGCGGACGGTTTCGATCTGGGCCCATTGCCTGGCGGCCAGCCGGTTTCGCAAGCCGACGATTTCACCTTCGATGAGCTCGACTACGATCCCGAACTGGACGAGGAGATGTCGGTTCCGGGCCTCGCCGAACGCGAGGCCGAAAGGCAGCCGCGCAGGCGCGGGCTGCTGATAGGAGCGGTGGTCGGCGCCGTGGCGATCGCCGGAGGCCTTGGCGCCTTTGCGTTGACCCTCGGCGGCAAGAGCGGCAGCGATGCGCCGGTTATCGTCAAGGCCGACAACAGGCCGATCAAGATCAAGCCGGAAAATCCAGGCGGCACCGTCGTGCCGAACCAGGACAACAAGGTTTATGACGCTGTGGTCAAGGGCGCCAAGCCCGCCGAGCCGGTTCAGCAGAAGCTGGTCACCAACACCGAAGAGCCTGTGGACCTGAAGGCCGACGAACCGGAGAGCCGCGTCGTCGATCTTTCGCCCAATGACCCCGATGCCGCGGACGATATCGACGCGCCCGGCACCGTGGCGTCCGACACCGACGGGTCTGGCACCAATGCGCCTGGCACTAACGCGTCTGACTCCAGCGCGCTTGGCGCCAGTGCGGCTGGCGCTACCGAAACCGCCGCCGCACCGGCGCCCAAGTCCGAGGATCGCATCGCGCAGGTTCTGCAGGAGGCCGAGAAGGGTGCAACCCCCGAGATCGTCGCTGTTGCGCCGCGCAAGGTACGGACCATGGTCGTGAAACCTGACGGCTCGCTCGTGGCGCGCGAGGATCCGGCGCCCGCCGCCCCGCAGATGGCTGCTGCCGAGCCGGCCGATCCGGCGCCGCAGCACGTGGCTCCGGCCGCCCAGGCCGACGCCGCGGCGCAGACCGGCACCGTGCCCCTGATCGACCAATTGACAAGTGATCTGAAGATTGGCGACCAGGCGAGCGGCGATCAGGCCGAAACCTCCAAGCTGCAGCCGGCGCCCAAGCCCGACATAAAGGCTGAAGCCAAGCCGTCAGCCAGCAAGCAGTCCGCCAGCACCCCGGCCACGGTTCCGGTGGCGCCGCAGCGCCCGTCCGACCAGCCGGTCGACGTGGTCGGCGAGGTCAAGCCCGATCAGGTCGCTTCCATCGATCCGGCCGCGGCCGGCGCTGGTTCGTGGTCGATACAGATCGCTTCGCAGCCGACCGTCGAAAGCGCCCAGGCGACTTATCAGGATCTGCAGCGCCGCTACGGCAGCGTGCTTTCCGGCCGCACCGCCAACATCGTCAAGGCCGAGATTGCCGGCAAGGGCACCTTCTACCGCGTCCGCGTTCCGGCGCAGTCTCGCAACGAGGCGATCAAACTGTGCACCAGCTACAAGGCTGCCGGCGGCAATTGCTTCGTGTCCCACTAGGCACCAAAACCTCTCGAAAAGCCGGCGTCCGCGCCGGCTTTTTTGCGTGAACGGAAACCTCTGAAGGCAATTGCGGGCGATTCCCTTTGTCGGCGCGAAGCTCTAAACTGTTCCGCATGACCGAATCAAAATCCATGATCCTCGGCTGCGCCGGGAAATCACTGACCCGCGACGAGATCCGTTTCTATCGCAACGAATGCCCGTGGGGCTTCATCCTGTTTGCGCGCAATATCGGCGAGACCGAGCAGATCCGCGATCTGGTCGCCGCGATGCGCGACTGCGTCGGGCGTGCGGATGCGCCGGTGTTTATCGACCAGGAGGGCGGCCGGGTGCAGCGCCTACGGCCGCCGCTGGCGCCGAACTATCCGGCTGCCGGTGCACTCGGCGCCTTGTGGCGCGACGACCATGACGCCGGCACCCGTGCCGCATGGCTGATGGCGCGGCTGCATGCCTTCGACCTGCTGCGCTACGGCATCACGGCGGATTGCCTGCCGGTGCTCGACGTGCCCATCGAGGGCGCCAGCGACGTCATCGGCGCGCGCGCCTATGGCAAGGAGCCGCGCGCCGTCATCGAATTGGGTCGCGCCGCGGCGGAAGGCCTGATGGCGGGCGGCGTGCTGCCGGTGATGAAGCATATTCCCGGTCATGGAAGGGCCTTCGCCGATACGCATTTCGAACTGCCGACCGTCGACGCCTCGATCGGCGACTTGCAGCGGCATGATTTTGCCCCGTTCAGGGAGCTCAACCATTTGCCGATGGCGATGACGGCGCATGTCGTCTATAGCGCGATCGACCCGAAGAACCCGGCCACCACATCCGGCAAGGTCATCGAAAAGATCATCCGCGACGAAATCGGCTTCGACGGGCTGTTGATGAGCGACGACACCTCGATGAAGGCACTTTCTGGGGATTTCCCGTCAAAGGCGGCCGCTATCCTTGCGGCGGGCTGCGATCTGGTCCTTCACTGCAACGGCGTGTTCGAGGAGATGGCCGGCATTGCATCGCGCACGACCGGGCTGGAAGGCAAGTCGTTTGAGCGCGCGGAGCGGGCGCTGACCTATATCAGGAACCGTGACGTGGCGGACGAGACCGAGATTCGGGCCGAATTTGCCAGTTACTTCGATGCGGTGGCCTAGCATCAAAGGAAGCGAAGTGGCGGAAACATTGGACCTGAAGGCCGGCAAGGCCGCACCGATGGACCGCTTGTGGGCCGAGAACGACGATTCCCGGCTGACCGGCGATCCGGCGTTGGTCGTCGATGTGGCCGGCTTCGAAGGTCCGCTCGATCTTCTGCTGCATCTTGCCCGCAATCAGAAGGTCGACCTGTCGCGCATCTCGATCCTGGCGCTGGCCGAACAGTATCTGGCCTTCGTCGAGAAGGTGAGGGCGCTGAGGCTGGAGCTTGCCGCCGACTACCTGGTGATGGCGGCATGGCTGGCCTTCCTCAAGTCGAAGCTCCTGATCCCCAAGCAGCCCGGCGACGAAGGCGAAAGCGGCGAGGAACTGGCGGCGGTGCTGCAGTTCCGGCTGAAGCGGCTGGAGGCGATGCGCGACGCGGCGGCACGGCTGGTCAACCGCAACCGGCTCGGACGCGACGTGTTTGCACGTGGCATGCCGGAAATGGTGATCGTCGAGAAGCGCAATGCCTATTCGGCCTCGCTCTACGACCTGTTGACCGCCTATGCCCAGCAGCGCCAGAAGCAGGCAATAACCAATGTGACGATCGCCAGGCGCGGCGTGTGGTCGCTCAAGGATGCGCGCGACGTGCTGACCAGGCTGATCGGGTCGCTGCGCGACTGGACGGCGCTCGACAGTTTCCTGGTCGAATATCTGGCCGGCCCGGAAGAGCGGCGCACCGCGGTTGCTAGCTCGTTTGCCGCGACACTGGAACTGGTGCGCGAAGGCAAGATGGAAATGCGGCAGGACCAGGTGTTCGCGCCGCTTTATCTGCGCGGCCGCGCCCAGGCCATCAAGATAGTCGAGGTAACACCATGAGCGAACGCGCCAACGCTTCGGTCATTCCGTTCAAGGTCGACGACGACGCCGAGCAAGGCGCGGTCGCCGAAAACCCGGCACAAAATCAGGGGCAGAATTTGTCGCGGAATCCTGGCGAGCGGCTGCATATGGCGGAGGCCGTACGGATGGCCGAGGCGATCGTATTCGCCAGCGCCGAGCCGGTCAGCGAAAAACAGCTCACTTCGCGACTGCCCGACGGCATCAACATTGCCGCGGCAATGGCCGAACTGCAGCAGATCTATGCGCGGCGCGGCGTCAATCTGGTGCGCGTCGGCGATGCCTGGGCGTTTCGCACCGCCGGCGACCTCGCCTTCCTGATGAGCCGTGACACGGTGCAGCAGCGCAAACTGTCCCGCGCTGCCCTCGAAGTGCTGGCGATCATCGCCTACCACCAGCCGGTAACGCGCGCCGAGATCGAGGACATCCGCGGCGTCGAGACGTCGAAGGGGACGCTCGACACGCTGATGGAGACCGAATGGGTGAGGATGCGCGGCCGGCGTCGCACGCCCGGCCGTCCCGTCACCTACGGCACGACCGACATTTTCCTCGACCATTTCGCACTGGAGGAGATACGCGATCTCCCCGGCATGGAGGAATTGAAGGGTGCGGGGCTGCTGTCAGGCCGCATGCCGTCGAATTTCTCGGTGCCGCTGCCGCCGGCCGACCCCGATGCGCTCACCGACGACGAGGATCCGCTGACCGACATCGACCTCGAAGAACTCGGCCTTTTGACGCCGCGCGTCACGGAAGATTGAGCCGAGCGCCATCTTAAAGCCACAGGCAGGATGGGACTGCGCCGATTGGTAGCGGGCCGCCGTGCCGAAAGTGCGTGACTTCGGCGACTCATTCATGAACTCTGTCGCAGTTCTGTTTGAATCCGAACCCGAAAGCGCATAGATCAGCGTCTGGGAAACCGTTCGAGAGAGATTTGCTATGGGTTCATTTTCGATTTGGCACTGGATGATCGTTCTGGTGATCGTGCTGCTGGTGTTCGGCCGCGGCAAGATCCCCGAGTTGATGGGCGACATGGCCAAGGGCATCAAGAGCTTCAAGAAGGGCATGGCGGACGACGAGACTGCCGAGGACAAGCGTACCGTTGAACACCGTGCCGACGAAACCGTTTCGGTACCGAAGGAAAAGGCCAGCAAAAGCTGAGCCCAAAACTTTAGTCGGAACGTATAGCCATGTTCGAAGTCGGCTGGACCGAGATGCTGGTGATCGCGATCGTCATGATCGTGGTCGTCGGGCCCAAGGATTTGCCCAACATGCTGCGCACCTTCGGCCGCACGACGGCGAAGCTGCGGAGCATGGCGTCCGATTTCCAGCGGCAGTTCAACGATGCGTTGAAGGAAGCCGAGCTCGACGACGTCAAGAAGTCGGTCGATTCGCTGAGAAGCCTCAATCCGGCAGCCGAGATCAGGAAGCAGCTCAATCCATTCGAGCAGGCCGCCGCCGACGTCCGTTCCGGCGTCGACGCAGTGATGAAACCCAAGCCGGCCGTCGATGCCGCCGCTTCGACAGAGCAGACAGCCGAGCCGCTGAAGAACGGCGCAACGACGATGCCGGGCGTCAGCCCGCCGGAGCCGACGCCGGCCACGCCGATCTTTCCGGCGATGACGGACGAGTCCGTCGTGGCGCCGGCAGTGCAGGCGCAAACGACCGCAGCGGCCGTGCCGCAAAAAGCGCCGGCGGCAAAGAAGAAGCCGGCGCCCGCAAACGCCGCGGCCGCAGTGCCGGCCAGGCCGGCAAAGACTGCTGCGCCAAAGGCTGCCGCAAAAGCTGAGCAAAAAGCGCAGTTGTCAGCAGCGAAGAAGCCGGCGTCAGCAACGAAGAAGCCGGCCGCCAGGAAAACGGCGGGAGCCGCCAAGTGAGCGTTTCGGACAAGGAAAAGGACGAGATAGAAAAATCGTCGGCTCCGCTGATGGAGCACCTGATCGAGTTGCGCCGGCGGCTGATCTGGTCGATTGGCGGTTTTTTTGTTGCCTTCCTGGTCTGCTTCTTTTTCGCCAAGCGGCTGTTCAACCTTCTGGTCATTCCGTTCAGATGGGCGACCCAATGGGCCGGGCTCGACCCGCACAAGGTCGAGCTGATCTATACGGCGCCACAGGAGTTCTTCTTTACCCAGGTCAAGCTCGCCATGTTCGGCGGCATGGTCATCGCCTTTCCGCTGATCGCCACGCAGATCTACAAATTCATCGCGCCCGGCCTCTACAAAAACGAGCGCAACGCCTTCCTGCCGTTCCTGATCGCCTCGCCGATCCTGTTCCTGATGGGCGCATCGCTGGTCTATTTCTTCTTCACGCCGATGGTGATGTGGTTCTTCCTCGCCATGCAGCAGACCGGCACCAACGACCAGGTGCAGATTTCGCTGCTGCCGAAAGTGTCCGAATATCTCAGCCTGATCATGACGCTGATCTTCTCCTTCGGCCTGGTGTTCCAGCTGCCGGTGGTGACAAGCCTGATGACGCGGGTCGGCATGCTGTCGTCCACGGCCCTGGCCGAGAAGCGCAAATGGGCGATCGTCATCGCCTTCGTCGTGGCGGCGGTGCTGACGCCGCCCGACCCGATGAGCCAGATCGGCCTCGCCATTCCGACGATCCTGCTCTACGAGGTCTCGATCTGGTCGGCCCGGCTGATCGAACGCAGCAAGGAGCGCGACCGTGTGGCCCGCGAAAAGCAGGACGCCACCGAAGAGGTGGCCGAAAAGCCGGCGGACGCGTCTTCGACGTAGGTTCGGTTGAAGCGGGCAGCATTTTTTTGCCGGCCATGGCAACTTTGTTCTTGCTTTGTGCCGGCAGCTATGCTACTAATTTAAGTATGGTGCCAATTGGCTCCAAAAACCCGCCCACTCAGGCGGGTTTTTTTGTTTCTTCCTTTGAAGTTCCGGTGTTGCCGCCTGAGGTCGGCGGGACAGCGCCCCCCTCTGTCCTGCCGGACATCTCCCCCACTTGGGGGGAGATTGGCAACTTCGCCGATGGCTTGCTTTTTCAGCGCCGGAGATTGGCGAAAGCAGCAGTGACGGCCGATCTCCCCACCCGTGGGGGAGATGTCCGGCAGGACAGAGGGGGGCGCGAAGGAACTCTGCCTTGACGCCTTGCATCGATGCGGTTTACCCCCTCTGGCCTACTCAAGGACGAACAGACCATGCTTGACATCAAATGGATTCGCGACAACCCGAAGGCCTTTGTCGAGGCGCTCCAGAAGCGCTCGTGGTCGGCTGAGGATGCGCAGTCCACGGTCGACGACCTGATCGCCGCGGATGAGGCGCGGCGCGAGCATCTGACCGAGCTGCAGACCAGGCAGGAACGCCGCAACGCCGCATCGAAGGAGATCGGCAATGCCATGCGCTCGGGCGATGCAGCTCTCGCCGAAAGGCTGAAGGCCGAGGTCGGCGAGATCAAGGCCTTCATCCAGAATGGCGAGGCGCGCGAGCGCGAGCTCGACAAGGCGCTGAACGATGCGCTGGCGGTGCTGCCCAACGTGCCGTTCGACGACGTGCCGGTCGGCAAGGACGAGCACGACAACGTCGTCATGCGCGTCGTCGGCGAGGTGCCGACGCGGCCGAATTGGGTGAAGGAGCATTTCGAGATCGGCGAAGCGCTCGGCATGATGGATTTCGAGCGGGCAGCACGGCTTTCCGGCTCGCGCTTCACGGTGCTGAAGAGCGGCCTGGCGCGGATGGAACGCGCGCTCGGCCAGTTCATGCTGGATCTGCACACCACCGAGCACGGCTATATAGAGATCCAGCCGCCGTTGATGGTGCGCGACGAGGTGCTTTTCGGGACCGGGCAACTGCCGAAATTCGAAGAGGATTTATTCTTCGTTCGGCACGGGGACGGCAGGCTTGGCCTAATCCCAACCGCCGAAGTGCCGCTCACCAATCTCGTTCGCGACGAGATCATGCCGCACGAAAAACTGCCGCTGCGCTATACGGCGCTGACGCCGTGCTTCCGCTCCGAGGCGGGCTCGGCCGGGCGCGACACGCGCGGCATGCTGCGCCAGCACCAGTTCTACAAGGTCGAGCTGGTGTCGATCACCGACCAGGAGACTTCGGTTGCCGAGCATGAGCGCATG
Organism: Mesorhizobium sp. M0590; assembly: GCF_040320905.1. Classification (NCBI taxonomy): domain Bacteria; kingdom Pseudomonadati; phylum Pseudomonadota; class Alphaproteobacteria; order Hyphomicrobiales; family Phyllobacteriaceae; genus Mesorhizobium; species Mesorhizobium sp. M0590. Next base: position 249,011 of record NZ_JAMYQN010000004.1, on the reverse strand, counting down.
ACCGAATGCGCCGAGGAGGTGCTGAAGCGGCTCGGCCTGCCGTTCCGCACCATGACGCTGTGCACCGGCGACATGGGCTTTGGCGCGCGCAAGACCTACGACATCGAGGTCTGGCTGCCCGGCCAGAATGCCTATCGCGAGATATCGTCGTGCTCGGTATGCGGCGATTTCCAGGCGCGGCGCATGGACGCCCGCTACAAGGACAAGGACGGCAAGGGCAACCGCTTCGTCCACACGCTGAACGGTTCGGGCACCGCCGTCGGCCGCGCTCTCATTGCCGTCATCGAAAATTACCAAAACGAGGACGGCAGCGTAACCATTCCTGAAGCGCTTCGGGCTTACATGGGCGGTCTCGCAAAGATCGAATCATCGAAGTGACAAGATTGTCGGCCCCGCGTTCCTTCGCGCCCCCCTCTGTCCTGCCGGACATCTCCCCCTCAAGGGGGGAGATTGCGCCGTCATCACAGCTTTCGCCAACTGTTGGCGTAGCAAGGAAGGCGGCGGCTACGGTATTGCCGATCTCCCCCCTTGAGGGGGAGATGTCAAGTGGTGGCAAAGAGGGCAGGACAGAGGGGGGTATCGTAGAGCGCTGCCGTCAATCCAATTCTGCAAAGGCGGTCTCATGCGCATCCTCCTGACCAACGACGACGGCATCCATGCCGAGGGCCTTGCATCACTCGAACGCATCGCGCGCACGCTGTCGGACGACGTCTGGGTGGTGGCACCGGAACAGGATCAGTCCGGCTATGCGCATTCGCTGTCGATCTCGGAGCCGCTGCGGCTCAGGAAAATCGGCGAAAAGCACTTTGCGGTGCGCGGAACGCCGACCGACTGTGTCATCATGGGCGTGAAGAAGATCCTGCCCGAAGCGCCTGACCTGATCCTGTCCGGCGTCAATTCCGGCGCCAACATCGCCGACGACGTCACCTATTCGGGCACGGTCGCCGGCGCCATGGAAGGCGCGCTGCTCGGCGTGCGATCGATCGCCATCAGCCAGGCCTATTCCTATGTCGGCGAGGACCGCGTCGTTCCCTACGAGACCACCGAAGCGCTGGCGCCGGCCCTGCTCGAAAAGCTCGTCGCCATGCCGTTGCCGGACGGCGTGCTGCTCAACGTCAATTTTCCGAACTGTGCGCCGGAAGAGATCGCCGGCACTGTAGTCACTTCGCAGGGCAAGCTGGTCCACAGCCTGTGGGTCGACGAGCGGCGCGACGGGCGCGGCCTGCCTTACTACTGGCTGCGCTTCGGCCGCGAGCCAGTCGAGGGCAAGCAAGGCACCGACCTCCATGCCTTGCGCAATCGGCTGGTGTCGGTGACGCCGCTGCAGCTCGATCTCACCGCGCATGAAATCCGCGATCAACTGGCCAAGGCGCTCGCATGAACTTGAACCACGCTGCAACGGTCGACGAGCGCGAAGGTTTCGCTGCCTTCCTGCTTCGTCTGCGCGGCAGGGGGACGGTGCCGAAGGCGCTGATCGCCGCCTTCGAGGCGACGCCGCGGCGCGGCTTTCTGTCTCCGCATTTCCACCCGATGGCCTGGTCGGACCGTATGCTGCCGATCGAATGCGGCGAGGCCATCGAAGGCGCCGACCTGCAGGCGGCGGTGATCGCGGCATTTGCCATCGAGCCGGGCAACCGGGTGCTCGAGATCGGCACCGGGTCCGGCTACACGGCGGCGGTGATGTCGCGGCTTGCCGCGCGGATCGTCACCATCGACCGTTACAAGACGCTGGCCGAACAGGCCCGGCAGCGCCTCGAGGCACTCGCCATCGGCAATGTGATCGTGCGCCAGGCGGACGGTTCCAACGGGCTGGCCAACGAAGCGCCGTTCGACCGCATCGTCGCCTGGGCGGCCTTCGACAGCCTGCCGCGCTTTCTCCTCGACCAATTGTCGAGCGGCGGCATCGTCATCGCGCCGATCGGACCCGACGAAGGCGAGCAGGTGCTGGCCAAGCTGACCAAGGTCGGCAGCCGCTTCGAACGCGAGGATATCGGCCTGGTGCGCCTGCAGCCGATCCTGCACGGTGTCGCCGCGGTGATCTAGACTGTGTCGATATTCAGGTGAGGCCGGCCTGCAAATGGCGGCTTCCTCCGCTTCCGGCCTTCGCCGGCCGAAGCATTCATAAGAGGTCGCGGCAGTTAAGGCTATGGCCGGCGTAGGCCGGTGCTCACGTACCGAAAAAGTACGCACCGCTCCGGTTCTCGGAACCCACCATTTTCGGCTCGGCCTGACCTGAATCTCGACACACCCGGCGCTCGATCCTCGAATATTTTAAGAAAATTTGCGTCTGATTCTACAGGTTTAACCGACCGGTAACATTAACGCGCTTTAATCACACTCAGTTGTACCGGGTCTGTGCGGGTTAGTGCGATGCAATTCAGTGTTTTGAAGGCAAACGGACGCAATCTGGCGCGTGGCTGCGCCGTCCTCATGATCGCAGGCGCTGCGACGGGGTGTAGTTCCCAGGTGGCGCGGTTCAACAGCGTCGATGACGTGTTCACCGCCTCGACCAACAACCAGCGCGCCATCATCGACAAGCAGGATGCTGCCCAGCCTTATCCGGGCGATGTTGCGGCCGCGCCGATCGACGGCAGCCACACCCAGTCGGTCAGCCGCTCAAGCCTCGAACCGGTTACGGCGCAGCAGTTGCCACCGCCGGCTCCCGCCCTGGCACCCGCCGCCCGCCCGGTGCGTACCGCTGCCGCGCCGGCGATGGCGCCTGCCGCTCCTCGTGTCGACAGGACGGCAACCGGCACCGTCGCTCCGGCGGCAAGGCCGTTCAAGAACGCCGAGCCCGACGCGCCGCGCATGGCGACGGCCGCCGGCGCACCGCATGCAGCCGAGATCGTCGTCAAGGACGGCGAGACCATTTCCGGCCTGTCGCGGCGCTACGGCGTGCCGGCCGATGCCATCATGAAAGTCAACGGGCTGAGCGCGACCAAGGGGCTGAAGACCGGCCAGAAGCTCGTCATCCCGGCCTATGCGTATTCGAGCAACGGCGCCACGCCGAAAGTCGCCGACGCCAAGCCCGCGAACGGCACCAGGCACGACCAGCCGGCCGACGCGCCGGAGAAGGTGGCCGTGCTGCCGCAGCAGCCGAAGCTCAGGGAAGGCAAGTCTGCCGCGCAGGTGGACGCCTCGGCTGCCGCAAGCCAGCCGAAGGATGGAAAGACCGCGCCCAAAGTGGCTTCGGCGACGGCCAAGCCAGCCGGTGCCGGCGGCACCTACACGGTTCAGCAAGGCGATACGCTGTCGGCCATCGCCAGAAAGACCGGCGTCGGCATCGTCGCGTTGAAGCAGGCGAACGGCATGCAGGATGGACTGCTCAAGATCGGCCAGACCCTGAAAGTGCCGGCAGGCGGAACCGCTGTCGTCGCCAGTGCGAAGCCGGTAAAGGTCGATCCGGTGACGACGGCCACCACCCAGCCGCCTGCCAAGGCCACGCCGACGCAGACGCTCGCCTCCTACACGCCGCCAAAGAAGGACGCGAAAGTCATCCAGCAGGCCGAGGACGACGATGCGGTGGCGCCGGACGCAACCGGCATCGGCAAGATGCGCTGGCCGGTGCGCGGCCGCGTGATCTCAAGCTTCGGCGGCGGCAAGGACGGCGTCGACATTGCCGTGCCCGAGGGGACGCCGGTCAAGGCAGCTGAGAACGGCGTCGTCATCTATGCCGGTGACGGCCTCAAGGAATTCGGCAACACGGTGCTGGTGCGGCACGAAAACGGTCTGGTCACCGTCTACGGCCACGCCAGCTCGATCGAGGTGCAGCGCGGCCAGAAGGTCAAGCGCGGCCAGGAAATCGCCCTGTCCGGCATGAGCGGCACCACCGACTCGCCGAAACTGCATTTCGAAGTGCGCAAGAACTCGGCGCCGGTCGATCCTTCGACCTATCTCGAATAGAAGACGGAAGCGATTTGCGGGCCACTTGACCTTCAGCCCGCCGAGGAAGTCCGCTCCGCAAGGTGCGGGCTTCCTCTGCTGTTAGTCCTTGAGCGGCTAATCCTTCAGCGATTTGCCGAGCCGGCCTGCCAGATCCTGGGTGAACTGCCAGGCGACGCGGCCCGAACGGCTGCCGCGCGTCGTCGCCCATTCCAGCGCCTCGGCGCGCAGCGTCTCGGGATCGATGGCGAGATCGTGATGGCGGACATAGCCGTCGATCATGTCGAGATATTCGTCCTGCGAACATTTGTGGAAGCCAAGCCACAGGCCGAAACGGTCCGACAGCGAAACCTTTTCCTCGACCGCTTCGGACGGATTGATCGCCGTCGAGCGCTCATTGTCGATCATGTCGCGCGGCAACAGATGCCGCCGGTTCGAGGTGGCGTAGAAGATGACGTTGGCCGGGCGGCCCTCGACGCCGCCTTCAAGAGCTGCCTTCAGCGATTTATAGGACGTGTCGTCGTGGTCGAATGACAGGTCGTCGCAAAACAGGATGAAGCGGAAGGGTGCCGCCTTCAGCAGTCCCATCAGCTTCGGCAGCGTGTCGATGTCTTCGCGATGGATCTCGATAAGCTTGAGCGGCAGGTCGAGCTTGGCCGAAGCGTTGACCGCGGCGTGCACCGCCTTGACCAGCGACGATTTGCCCATGCCGCGCGCGCCCCACAACAGCACGTTGTTGGCAGCATAGCCTGAGGCGAAGCGCTCGGTGTTGTCGACCAATATGTCGCGGACGCGGTCGACGCCGCGGATCAGGCCGATGTCGACGCGGTTGACCTTGCGCACCGGCTCCAGATAGCCGGGATCGGCCTGCCAGACGAAGCAATCGGCCTCGCCGAGGTCGGTTTGCGGCACCGGCGGCGGGGCGAGGCGGGCGACTGCCTCGATCAGGCGGTCGAGCTTCTGACTCAGGATATCGATGGTACTGTCGGTCATCTCTTGTCTTTTTTGTTTCGCTTTCAGGATGGTGCGGCAGGCCAACCTACCTGATTTCAGCGGTTTCGAAACTCGTCCCAAGCATTTGTTCGGGCATGATCTTTTGCGGAAACCGAGCGTCGCTTTTGGGGATCACCCTCTAACACGGCTCACCAGGCCGGAAAAGCAGCCGATTTGCCCGGCCGCGCAGTTGCATTGGCAACGTTACCGACTATATTCCGGCCAAATTTGGCGGGGCCGTCAAATTCCCAGAACGGTTTGGCGGCTGTTTTTAAAATTCAGGAGTACCTCGATGTTCGTGACACCGGCATACGCCCAAGGCATCGGCGGGGACTCGTCCGCAATGTTTATCCAGATCGTGCCGTTTGCTCTGATTTTCGTGATCATGTATTTTCTGATCATCCGGCCGCAGCGCACGCAGCTAAAGAAGCGCGGCGAGATGCTGGCGGCGGTTCGTCGCGGCGATACCGTTGTCACCGGCGGCGGCTTGGTCGGCAAGGTGACCAAGGTGATCGACGATAACGAGCTCGAGGTCGACCTTGGCGGCGGCACCAAGGTGACGGCGCTGCGCTCGACGATCGCCGACGTGCGCGTCAAGGGCGAGCCGGTGGCGAACCAGAACGCCAAGAAATAAAGCTCAGGAGATAACCGGGTCTTCGGGCGGCACGATCCGCAACGGGCAACGCCATATGTGGTTTTCGCGCCTTACCAAGATTCTTATCTGGCTGGCTGTTGCCGGCATGGTGGTCTTGGGCGTGATGCTTGGCGCGCGCGCTATGAAGCCGGACGGTACGCTCGTCGACCTTCTTGCCTGGCTGCCGAAGCGGCAGGCGAGTTTCGACCGGCAAGGTGGTTGGCAGATTCTGCTTGAGGTGGATAAGGAGGATCTGATCAAGAACCGGCTGGAGACGGTGCGCAATGACGTTCGCTCGCTGCTGCGCGATGCCAGGATCGGCTATACGGGCCTTGCTGGATGGGGTCGCGAGGTCAAGGTCCGCATTTCGGATCCGGCTCAGATCGATGCCGCCAAAACAGCCCTGAAAATATTCACCGATCCGGTTGCCGGGACGAACCCAGTCGAGGAGATCGCGCTTGATGAGCCGGAACCCGGATTGCTCAGCCTCACAATAACGGATGCTGGCGTCAGGCTTCGGACATTGATGGCGCTGGTGCCGTCGATGGAAGTCGTCAAACTCCGGGTTAGCGAGAGTGGCGCTTTCGAACCGATCGTGCAGCAGCAAGGCGATGACCAAATACTGGTTCGGGTGCCCGGCTTGCGGACCCCAGTCCGGTTCAAGGACATTCTCGGACGGACTGGCAAGTTGACATTTCAAATGGTCGATACGTCGTGGCCTGTGCAGGATGCGCTCAACAACCGGGCGCCGCGAGGCTCTTCGGTGCTCTATTCGCAGGACGATCCGCCGATTCCCTATCTGGTCGAAGATCGTGTGATTGTTTCCGGTGACAACATCGTCGATGCCCGGGCGACCTACAATTCGGCCATGAATGAGCCGGTTGTATCGTTCAATTTCGATTCCAAGGGTACAACGCGTTTTGCTCAAGCGACCTCACAGAATGTCGGCAAGCAGTTTGCAATGATCCTCGACAGTCAGGTGCTTTCGGCGCCAGTTATCCGCGAGCCGATCCTTGGCGGCTCCGGCCAGATATCAGGCAACTTCACCAATGAGAGCGCCAAAGAACTTGCCCTGCTTTTGCGTTCTGGTCCGTTGCCGGCAAGACTGAAAATAGTTGAAGAACGCACTATAGCGCCTGGCGGCGGGCAGAATTAGAATAGGGCAGGAGATCAGCCAATTACGTCGGAACCGATCCCGGCGGCGGCGCCAAATTGACTGCACCGCGCTCGACAATTGACGATGTGCAGGTTAAGGGCGAGCCGGTGGCGAACCAGAACGCCAAGAAATAACCGAATTGTCGGCGGAACGATCCGCCAGTACGCCCTGACGGACGACGCCATATGCTCTATTTTTCGCGCTTCAAGATGATCCTGATCTGGCTGGCCGTGGCCGCCACAGTGGTCCTCGCTGCGCCCAACCTTTTTTCCGCCAGCACGCTGGCCAAGCTGCCCGACTGGGTGCCGAAGCGGCAGATGACGCTCGGCCTCGACCTGCAGGGCGGCTCGCACATCCTGCTCAGGATGGATCCGAACGATCTGATCAAGGACCAGCTGGAGACGACGCGCGACGAAATTCGAACGCTGCTGCGCAATGCCAAGGTCGGCTATACCGGCCTTTCCGGATCGGGCCGCAGCGTTCAGGTCCGCATCACCGATGCCAATCAGGTCGATGCCGCCAAGAATGCGTTGAAGACATTAACCGATCCGGTGCAAGCTGGCCTGTTCAGCGGCGGCTCCATCCGGGAGATGACGCTGGATGAATCCCAGCCCGGCCTGCTGAAGTTCACCGTCACCGATGCCGGCATCAAATACCGCACCTCGGCGGCGCTGACGCAGTCGATCGAGGTCGTCGGTCGCCGCGTCAACGAGCTCGGCACCACCGAGCCGATCGTGCAAAGGCAGGGCGACGATCGCGTTCTGGTCCAGGTGCCGGGCCTGCAGGATCCGCAGCGGCTGAAGGAGATCCTCGGCCAGACCGCCAAGCTGACCTTCCAGATGGTCGACCAGTCGATGCCGGTGCAGGATGCGCTCAAGGGCCGCCCGCCGGCGGGGTCCTCGGTGCTCTATTCGCAGGACGATCCGCCCGTTCCCTATCTGATCGAGAACCGCGTCATCGTCTCGGGTGAAGACCTCGACAAAGCGAGTGCGACCTATAACTCCCAGACCAACGAGCCGGTGGTTTCGTTCACCTTCAATTCCAGGGGAGCGACGCGGTTCGGCCAGGCGACATCGCAGAATGTCGGCAAGCTGTTCGCCATCATCCTCGACAATCAGGTGATTTCGGCGCCGCAGATCCGCGAACCGATCCTTGGCGGCAGCGGCCAAATCTCGGGCAATTTTACTGCCGAGAGCGCCAACGACCTCGCCGTGCTGCTGCGTGCCGGCGCTTTGCCGGCGACGCTGACTGTGATCGAGGAGCGCACCGTGGGGCCTGGTCTCGGCCAGGATTCCATCCATGCCGGCAAGGTCGCGGGTATCATCGGGTCAATCCTGGTGGTGGCGTTCATGTTCGTCGCCTACGGTTTCCTCGGCTTCCTCGCCAATATCGCGCTGGCGGTGCATGTTGCGATGATCGTCGGGCTGCTGTCGCTGCTTGGAGCGACGCTGACCCTACCTGGTATCGCCGGTATCGTGCTGACCATCGGCATGGCGGTCGATTCGAACGTCCTCATCTATGAACGCATCCGCGAGGAGCGACGTGCCGGCCGCTCGGTCATTCAGGCGATCGATACCGGTTTCAGCAAGGCGCTGGCGACCATCGTCGATTCCAACGTGACCTCGCTGATCGCAACCGTGGTGCTGTTCTGGCTCGGAACCGGGCCGGTGAAGGGCTTTGCCGTCACCTATGCCATCGGCATCCTGACCACGGTCTTCACCGCCTTCACCTTCACCCGCCTGCTGGTGTCGATCTGGCTTCGCCGGGCCCGTCCGAAGGAGTTGCCGCGCGCGCCGGTGACCTTCATTCCGCCGGGAACGAAAATTCCGTTCATGGGCATCCGCCGCTGGACGTTCACACTGTCCAGCGTGCTTTCGGTGCTGTCGGTCATCGGCTTCATGACCATCGACATCAATTACGGCATCGATTTCAAGGGCGGCTCACTGATCGAGGTGCAGTCCAAGGCCGGCAATGCCGATCTGGCCGACATCCGCGGCAGGCTGACGGAACTTAATATCGGCGAGGTGCAGGTTCAGCAGTTCGGCGAGCCGAACGACGTGTTGATCCGCGTCGGTACGCAGGAGGGCGGCGAGAACGCCGAGCAGACCGTCATCGACAAGGTGCGCGGCGAGCTGCAGGACCAGTATGATTTCCGCCGCGTCGAAGTGGTCGGGCCAACGGTCTCAGGCGAGCTTGCCAAGCAAGGCACCATTGCCATGCTGGTCGCGCTGCTCGGCATCCTGATCTATGTCTGGTTCCGCTTCGAATGGCAGTTCGCGGTCGGCGCCATCGTTGCGACCGTTCACGACGTGGTCATGACGATCGGCTTCTTCGTCATCACCGGCCTCGAATTCAACCAGTCGTCGCTGGCGGCGATTCTCACCATCATCGGTTATTCGCTCAACGATACGATCGTCGTCTATGACCGCGTTCGCGAGGATCTGCGAAAATATAAGCGAATGCCGCTGCCGCAACTGCTGAACAACGCCATCAACGAGACGCTGTCGAGGACGACGCTGACCTCGGTGACGACGATCCTGGCGCTGCTGGCGCTGGTGCTGTTCGGCGGCGAGGTGATCCGCTCGTTCACCATGGCGATGCTGTTCGGCGTCGTGTTCGGCACCTATTCGTCGATCTTTATCGCCGCGCCGCTGCTTATCCTGTTCAAGTTGCGGCCGCAGGCCACAGCGTCGGACGAGGAAAAGCCGGTGGGCGGCGGCAAAGCCATAGCCACCTGACGGCCTGCCGCACGGCTTGCCGCGCCAGTTAGAATCGGACCACTAGTGGCCAAAGGCATCGTCATCCGCGAGGCGCATTTCCCCGGCCGCGCGCCGATCGAAGCTTACGGCAATGGCGGCTTCCGCTTTGCCGATATGTCGCATCGCGGCTCGTTGCTGTGCCTGCCTTCGGGCATCTATGGCTGGGAACCGGCCGATCCGCTGGCGCTGACGGCGGCGGATTTCACCAAGCTGTTTGACGAGGCCGCCAAGGTCGAGATCCTGCTGGTCGGCAGCGGCAAGGATCTGAGGCCGTTGCCGACCGCGCTGCGTGCCGCGCTGAAGGACGCCGGCATTTCCGCCGATCCGATGTCGACCGGGGCGGCTGTGCGGACCTACAATGTGCTGCTGGCGGAAAACCGCGCCGTGGCCGCAGCACTCATCGCCGTCGACTGACGTGGCCGAAAACACCAAAGTCGCCATGGAGACGGTGCGCGCCGCCGATCATGACCGCTATCTGACCGCGCTCTACGCGCCCGAAGACAAGCGGGACGCGCTGTTTTCGCTCTATGCCTTCAACGCCGAAATTGCCGGCATACGCGATCGCATCCGCGAAGCGCTGCCGGGCGAGGTGCGGCTGCAATGGTGGCGAGACGTCATCGCCGCCGAAGAGGATCCGACTAAGGTCGGCCATCCCGTGGCGGACGCGCTGAGGGCGACTATTTCCGCTCACCGCCTGCCCAAGGCCGCTTTCGACAATATGCTCGAAGCGCGCATCTTCGATCTCTATGACGACCCGATGCCGTCGCGCACCGACCTCGAAGGCTATTGCGGCGAGACTGCCGCCGCGCTCATCCAGCTTGCGGCGATCGTGCTCGATCCGGTCGAAGCACCACGCTTTGCCGAACTTGCCGGCAGGGCAGGTTGTGCGCAGGCGATGACCGGTCTCCTGCTTCTGCTGCCGCTGCATCGCAAGCGGGGACAGTGCTTTGTCCCGGCCGATATTTTGGCGGCGGCGGGATCCTCGCCGCAAGAATTCGTTACGGGCAACGGCGGGCCGGGCGCGGAACGCGCCGTTGCCGCGATGATCGCTCTGGCACGGGAGCATCTTTCCGCCTTCGAGTGGGGAGCGTCCGCTTTACCGGTTTCATTGCGCCCGGCCTTTCTGCCGCTGGCTCTGTCGGGCGCCTATCTCGACAAGATGGAGACTGCCCGCCGCCCGCCTCTCAAGGATATGGCTCGGCTCTCCATCCTGCGCCGGCATTGGCTTTTGTTCCGGCGAGCGACGCGAGGCTGGCCGGCCGCATGAATGCTGATGACCAATGAGGAAGTCCGGGGAGGCCGCCAAGCCTGGACTGCAGGCGGCGAGCATTGCCCCGGCCGAGTAGTTTTTCATCACGATGGATTACTCGATCCGCCATCGCGCATCAGCGTCTCATAATCGCGACCGCCGTAGAAGATGTTGACGATGCGAACAAGATCGTCGCTGACAACATAGGCGATAATAGCCGAGTGCTCGAACGGCACCGTTCGCAACCCTGGTGCAATGTCATCGCGCGGCCGGCCGCCACGCGGTGCATTGCCGATGCTTCGGCAGCGATCTTCGATTCGAAGCACGAATTTCAGCGCTATGTCCGGATTTCCGCCGGCCTCGATGATGTGCTTGAAAATGTCAGCCAAATCGTTTCTGGCGGTTTCACGGTAGTCGACCTCAAGCCGCTGAATCATCAGCGCGGCCTGAATACCGAGCAAACAGTCCTCGGAGATGATCGCGCACCTCTTCTCCGGTATAGCCAGGCCTCGTATCCTCGATCGACGCCTTTACACGCGCCCTGATCGAGGCCATGCGCTCGGCATGTTCTTCCTCCTCGCGCTGGAAGGCGCGAAGCGCTGCGCGGATGACTTCGCTGGCCGAACCGAAGGAGCCGTCTTCAACCTTTTCGCGGATCATACGCGCCATGGCGGGCGTTACGGTGATTGACAGTTTCTCAGCGGATTCCATGGAATTTGGCCTCGCGATACAAAGTAGGATGTTATCCTACTTCTGCGCCGCGCAATCCGCAAGCAGGGAGCTACTCCGCCGCTTCGGCCTGGGAAGGCAGCCCCAGCCATTCGCGGCAGTCGGCGAGCGCGCGCGACGTCACGGCGTGCCGCTTGGCGACCGTCTTGTCCTTGCCGCGCAGCCGCTTGCCTTCGATCTTCGGCGCGTCCACCGGCGGGAACAGGCCGAAATTGACGTTCATCGGCTGGAAGGAGTGCTTTCCCGGCTCGTCGTCGGAGACAATATGGCCACCGGTGATATGGTTGAGCAAGGCGCCGAAGGCGGTGGTCAAGGGCGGCAGCGACGGCGCATGGCCAAGCCTTTCGGCGGCCGCGAAACGTCCGGCAAGCAGGCCGATGGCGGCGCTCTCGACATAGCCCTCGCAGCCGGTGATCTGGCCGGCAAAACGCAAGCCGGGCCGCGATTTCAACTGCAGCGACGCATCGAGCAGCGTCGGCGAATTGATGTAGGTGTTGCGGTGCAGGCCGCCTAGGCGGGCAAATTCGGCGTTTTCCAGCCCGGGGATGGTGCGGAATATGCGCACCTGCTCGGCATGCTTCAGCTTGGTCTGGAAGCCGACCATGTTGTAGAGCGTGCCCAGTGCGTTGTCCTGGCGAAGCTGGACGACGGCATAGGCCTTTACAGACGGATTGTGTGCATTGGTCAGCCCCATCGGCTTCATCGGCCCGTAGCGCAATGTCTCGACGCCGCGCTCGGCCATCACCTCGATCGGCAGGCAGCCGTCGAAATAGGGCGTGCCTTCCCACTGCTTGAATTCGGTTTTCTGGCCGTTGACCAGCGCCTGGATGAAGGCAAGGTACTGCTCCTTGTCCATCGGGCAGTTGATGTAGTCCTTGCCGGTGCCGCCGGGACCGACCTTGTCGTAGCGCGACTGGAACCAGCAGATATCCATGTCGATCGTGTCGAAATGGACGATCGGGGCGATGGCATCGAAAAAGGCGAGCGCGTCGGCGCCGGTTGCGTCCGCAATCGACTGGGCGAGCGACGGCGCCGTCAGCGGGCCGGTGGCAACGATCGCCTGGTCCCAGTCCGCCGGCGGCAGGCCGGGCAATTCCTCACGCTGGATGGTGATGAGCGGGTGGGCTTCGAGCTTTCTGGTCACCGCTTCGGAAAATCCGTCGCGGTCGACGGCCAGCGCACCGCCGGCCGGCACCTGATGCGCGTCGCCGGCGCTCATGATCAGCGAACCGGCCAGCCGCATTTCGGCGTGCAGCAGGCCGACGGCATTGGTTTGCGCATCGTCGGAGCGGAAGGAATTGGAACAGACGAGCTCGGCCAGCCCGTCGGTCTTGTGCGCATCGGTGCCGCGGACGGGACGCATTTCATGAAGGACAACGGGAACGCCGGCTTCGGCCGCCTGCCAGGCGGCTTCCGAGCCGGCAAGTCCGCCGCCGATAACGTGAATGGGGTTCTTGTCCATGAGCGCCGAAATAGTCGCTTGGCGCGAGGATTGCAATTGCCAGGGATCGCACCGCAAGTGGGCTGCCTAGGAAAGACCGCCCAAAACAACAACACCCGCCGAGGGAGGAGATCCGGCGGGTGTCGTTTTGTTGGTCGATCCTCGGGAGGAGGTGAAGATCGACCGTATTCGTCATTGCCGGGGAGGAGGTCGGCTTTAACGAAATTCTTTTCGCCATTTGAAGGGCGCGAAACCCTTTTAGAAACAACCTGGAAACAGCGCCCGCCGGGGGAGGAGGTCCGGCGGGCGCCGTTTTTGTGGTCAACCCTCGGGAGGAGGTGAAGGCTGACCGTATCCGTCAGGGTCGGGGAGGAGGTCGACCCTGGCGAAATTCTTGTTGTTAGATCGCCCTGCGAGCGACCATCTTGATCTCGTCGCGGACGATGCCGAGATCGTTGAGCTGGCGATTCGACAGGCGACCCAGCTCGGTAACCGTCTCGCGGTAGACGCGCCAGTTACGATAGTTGCGGATCAGGTTCATTGTCGTTCTCTTTTCAAAACTGGTTCGGACCATTTGCGGCCCGAAGGATTAGACCGCCTTGCGGGCGACGTAGTGAATGTCGCTGCGGCTGATGCCGAGGTCGGTCAGTTCACGGGTGCTCAGGCGGTTCAGCTCGGACACGGTGTCCCTATAGCGGCGCCAGTTGCGATAGTTGCGGATCAGGTTCATGGTAGTCTCGTTTCGTCTTTCTTTCGGATCATTCCGTCTTTGTGTGCACCGTGAAAATAGGTGGGGTTATATCGATTTAAAAGCGCTATTGGTGCATGGCAGCAATGCAAATTGTGCAATGCAGCATTAACGCGCGTCCGGTTTTCCGCCCAGATCGGAAAATGCCGTTAGGTCAAACGCTTGGCCGGACGAGCTAAAAGGACCAAGCAAAGGGGGAGGGGCATGGCGAGCTATTCGTCACGGGTCAGGTCGGATATCGCGCGATGGCAGCAGGCTGGCCTGATCGACGCGCCGACGGCCGATGCGCTGACGCGCGACGTCGAGGCAAACGAACGCAAATCGCTGAGTTTCGGCTCGATCCTGGCGATGATGGCGGCGCTGCTGTTCGGCGCGGCTATCCTGATCTTTATCGCCGCCAACTGGGAAGTCATCCCGCGGCTGGTGCGGGTCGCGGCACTTTTTGCCGTTATCCTTGCCGGCTATGTCGGCGGCGCGGTGCTGAAGATGCGCGACCATGCGGCGATCGGCGAAGCACTGTGGATCGTCGCGGCAGCAGCGTTCGGCGGATCGATCGCGCTGATCGGCCAGATGTATCATTTGTCGGGCGACGAGGCCTCGGCCTTGATCACCTGGGGCGCCGGCACGGCGCTGGCGGCGGTGGCGCTGCGCTCAAACCCGCTGACCGTCGCTGCCGTCGGCATCGCCGATGCCTGGCTGTTCCTGAGAGGGTTCGACTACTTCCGGCGCACGGAATTTCCGCATCTCTTCGTGGTCATGGCGCTAATTCTGTTCGCCGTTTCGTTCTGGACGCGCAGCCAGGCGGCGCGCCACCTGATCATCCTGTCGCTCCTTTTCTACCTCGTGCTGTTGGCCATGGAATACGACACGCTGCAAGTCGCCATCCCGCTCGTTGCCGCATCGGTGCTGCTTTTTACCGCTGCGATCTTTGCTGCCGGGCCGGTCGAGAGGGTTTTGCAACTCGGCGGCAGGTTGCCCTTGCACGCGCTGATCGGCTTTCTCACCGGCCTGGCGATGATCCAATTCGAACTGGCGGATGAAAGCAGCTACAATAGCGGCTTCGCCATTGCCTCGGCTGTTGCGCTGGCCGGCATCGTCGCGGCGATCGTGCTGGGCGGCCGCGAGAGCCGGGGACTGCGCTGGGTTGCCTATGCGGGCTTCGCCTTCGAACTCGCCATCATCTATGTGGTGATGCTGCAATCAATGCTCGACACGGCAGGCTTCTTCCTTGCGGCGGCGGTGCTTCTCGCCGTTCTTGCTTTCATTATCATCCGCATAGAAAAGCGCATGAACGCCTCGAACATGACAGGAGCGGCGGCATGATGACCGGCAAAAGACTGATCATCTCGGCGCTGGTCCTGGCGCTCGTCCAGATCGGCTTTCTGAGCTGGATCATCGCCGGACGCGCGGCGATCCTGCGCGATGGCAAGCAGGTCCTGCTCAGGGTCGAGCCGATCGATCCGCGCGATCTCTTGCGCGGTGACTACATTCTGCTCGGCTACGATATTTCGCGCATACCGGTGAAGCTGATCGGCAACATTCCGGCCGGCAAGCTTTCCAGCGAGGAAACGTCGATCGTGGTCAGGCTGAAGCAGGGCGCCGACGGCTATTGGGGGCCGACCGCGGCTTGGTTCGGGCAAGCGCCGGCGCCGGCAGCATCCGATGAAGCCGATATCGTCGGACACGTCTCCGAGGGCTGGAATATCAGCCAGGGAGCAACGACGATCGCGCCGGATTACGGCATCGAGCGCTTCTATCTGCCGGAAGGCGAGGGGATGGCGATCCAGAACGACATGCGGGTGCGGCCGTTCGGCATCCGGGTGGCGATTGCGGCCAACGGCACCGCGCAGATCAAGGCGCTGGTGGACGGCGACAAGACACTGTTCGAGGAGCCGCTTTACTAGATCGCGCTACGGCCTTGGCAATGATCCTCCTTCGCCAAGGCTTTGGAGGAGCTTCGAGTGGCCTGCCACCCGAAGCTCGAAGAGCGAAGGATGGTGCGGATGAAGGGACTCGAACCCCCACGCCTTTCGGCACTGGAACCTAAATCCAGGGCGTCTACCAATTCCGCCACATCCGCATTGCCCGGCCAATCCCATGTAGCCATCATTCTGTCAATGTCAGAGCCCACATCGGCATCATTGGCCGGAATGCAAAGATGGTTGAAAATCGGCCGCGCCTGTGACAAAAGGCGTGTCGAATGTGACGGGACGCGACGATCCGCTTCTGCAGAATGTGATAAGAAGTAGGAAAAACAAAGACTTATTCACATTTTGGAGCGTATTTCTGGAGGATTTGTGCCGCGTTGAGCGGACAGATCGCCAAGTCCCGCACCAAAAGCCATTCCCGGCAAGATCATACCGGCAGGCTGTAAACGGCAGGGGCCGTTTGACGGCCTCATTGGTGGAAACAAAGGTTTTATGATGCAGGTCACCGAAACGCTCAACTCCGGTCTCAAGCGCGAGATCAAGATCACCGTGCCGGCCGGTGACATGGAAGCCAAGCTGATGGCGCGGCTCTCCGATGCCAGGAACAAGGTCCGCATCAACGGCTTCCGCCCCGGCAAGGTGCCGGTGCAGCATCTGCGCAAGGTCTACGGCAAATCATTCATGGCCGAAGTGGTCAACGAGATTCTCAACGATTCGACCCGTTCGATCATCACCGGGCGCGGCGAAAAGGCCGCCATGCAGCCCGAAGTGATCATGACCGAGGACGAGAAGGAAGCCGAGAAGATCCTGGCAGGCGGTGCCGATTTCGAGTTCCGCCTGAACTATGAGGTCATTCCGCCGATCGAGATCAAGGATTTCTCCGACATCAAGGTGACGCGCCAGGTGTTCGACGTGCCGGATGAAGAGATCGACGAGCAGGTCAAGCGTGTCGCTGAATCCGCCCGCACTTACGAGCCGAAGACAGGCAAGGCCGCCGAGGGCGATCGCGTGACCATCGATTATGTCGGCAAGATCGACGGCGAAGCCTTCGGCGGCGGCGCGGGCACCGATCAGCCGCTGGTGCTCGGCTCGAAGGAATTCATCCCCGGCTTCGAGGACCAGCTGGTCGGCAGCAAGGCCGGCGACGAGAAGCAGGTCACGGTTACCTTCCCGGAAAACTACCAGGCGGCGCATCTGGCCGGCAAGGAAGCCACTTTTGACGTGACGATCAAGGAAGTGTCGAAGCCCGGCGCGCTTGAGATCAACGACGAGATGGCCAAAAATCTCGGCCTTGAATCGCTGGAGCGCCTGCGCGAGGTGGTGCGCGGTCAGATCGAGAACCAGTTCGGCTCGATAACGCGCCAGAAAGTCAAGCGGCAGTTGCTCGACCAGCTCGACGCTGCTTACTCGTTCGAGGCGCCGTCCAAGCTCGTCGAGGCCGAGTTCAACAACATCTGGAACCAGGTCAACCGCGACCTCGAAGCTGCTGGGCGCACCTTTGCCGACGAAGAGACGACGGAAGAAGAAGCGCGTGCAGAATACATGCGGCTTGCCGAGCGCCGCGTGCGTCTCGGCCTGGTTCTCGCCGAAATCGGCGAGAAGGCCGGCGTCACCGTGACGGACGAGGAATTGCAGCGCGGCCTGTTCGAGCAGGTGCGTCGCTATCCGGCCAACCAGCAGCAGGAAGCCTTCGAATTCTATCGCAATAATCCCGAAGCGCTGAACACGTTGCGCGCGCCGATGTTCGAAGAGAAGGTGGTTGACCATCTGCTCGGCCAGATTTCGGTCACCGATGTCAAGGTCAGCAAGGAAGAGCTGCTGGCCGACGACGAGGATACGGAGACAACCAAGGCCAAGCCGGCGAAGAAGGCGGCTGCGAAAAAAGCGGACACCAAGAAGGCCGACGACGACGCTGAAGAGCCGAAGAAAAAGGCCGCGCCGAAGAAGAAGGCCGCCAAGGACGCTGAATAACGTCCCTGCTGAATTCCGAAAGGCCGCCTTCTCGAGGCGGCCTTTTTCGTTGTGGCGCAGACGCAACGGATTTCGCGCATCTGGCGGTCGAGGTAGCGATATGAAGCTTTGATGATTATCTGCGCTGGGTTGCTGACCGCAGCGGTTGTTGGAGGCATCGTTGAGACAGTTCTTCGGTATCGGAAGCGTGGCGGCGGCGTTCCTGCTTGCGTCGGTCTGCGGCATTGCCCAGGCTGATACGGTTCTCGACAACTGGCGGTTCGACAAGAGCAGCGATGGCCTTGTCACCGCCTCGCTTTACGCGACCAACAAGCTCATCACCGGCGGCGGCGCATTGAGCTACAGCCCGGTTTTGACGATCGCCTGCCGGACAGCCGGCGAACCGCGTTGGAGCGAATGGCTGCAGCTGAGCGACACCGTTTCCGCCAGCCGAACCATCGCCATGTCGGTGACTGTTGGCCAATCCGGCAAGCTCAACGAAAGCTGGTCGGTCGGCCCGCGCAGCAGAATGCTGGTCCGCGACGGTGCCGACGGCATCAGGCGACTGATTTCCGCGGACCGGCTGCTGCTGTCCTGGCGGTTCGGGCTGCTGTCGGGGCGCGGCAAAGCCGAGTTTGACCTCACCGGAGTTGAAGAGGCGATCGGCCGGATCGCCGCCAGCTGCAACACCAAATTGCCTTGAGCAGATTGTCCGCATTAAACCTTCGCATGGCCGAACTCTACCTGCCGGCCGGGTTCTGTGGTATGTAGGTGCCGCAACCCCAGGCAGTGGATATCCGTTCTGCCATTCAAGAGCGCATGCCAGCGGACTAAATGTCGGCCTGTGCAGGTCAGCCAGGGCAAATTGGCGATCAGGGAGGAAATGCCATGCGTGCCATTGTGTTTTTTATCACCATGTCCGTCGCCACCGTCATTGCCGGCCCCTCGCGGGCACAGGATGCCGCGGCGGGTGAGAAGGTCTTCGCCAAATGCAAGGTCTGCCATATCGCAGACAAGGACCAGAACAAGGTCGGTCCGTCCTTGAACGGCGTTATCGGCCGAACGGCCGGGACGCATCCGGGGTTCAGCTATTCCAAGGCCATGACCGAGGCCGGCAAGTCCGGCGTCAAATGGGATGAGGCCACGCTGACGACCTACCTTCGCGATCCCAAGGCGATGGTCAAAGGAACCAAGATGGCATTCCCCGGCCTCAAGAAGGACGAGGACGTCGCCAATGTCATTGCTTATCTGAAGCAATTCTCCAAATAGCCCGGCTCTTCCGCCGGATCTTGGTATAGCAAACAGGTCGAGGCAATAGCCTCGGCCGCAATCTGCCGGCAGTGTCGGTGGGGAGGGCGGCTCGTTGCAAAAAAGACGTTGGCCGGCTAGGCTGCCATTCCCATCGGTGGTCGTCTGAATGTCGACTGAAGAAAGCCGTCTCAAGGATACCGGCATCCGCCTCTCGGAGGCGACGGCGGGTGATTTCTTTGCGCTTTTGAAGCCACGCGTCATGGCGCTTGCCGTGTTTACTGCCTTCGTCGGCCTGATGATGGCGCCCGGCGTGATGAATCCAGTTATCGCCGTAATTGCCATCGGCGCAATCGCGGTTGGAGCGGGAGCCGCCGGCGCGCTCAATATGTGGTACGACGCAGACATAGACGCCTTGATGTCTCGCACGTCCAAGCGACCAATTCCGTCCGGTCGCGTCACGCCTGGCGAAGCTCTCAGCTTCGGTCTGGTGCTTTCCGCACTGTCGGTCATGACGCTCGGCGTGCTGGTGGGGTGGCTCGCCGCATCGTTGTTGGCGTTCACCATCTTTTTCTATGTCGTTATCTACACGATGTGGCTGAAGCGCTCGACGCCACAGAATATCGTCATAGGCGGCGCGGCAGGCGCCCTTCCTCCGGTGATCGGGTGGGCTGCTGCAACCGGCGCAATCGGCATTGAAAGTCTCATCCTGTTTCTGATCATTTTCCTCTGGACGCCGCCTCATTTCTGGGCGCTGGCCCTTTTCAAGGTCGGTGACTATGCCGCGGCGGGGGTCCCGATGATGCCGAATGTGGCCGGCCAGCACTCGACCAGAAAACAAATCTTCGCCTATTCGCTGCTCTTGGCGCCAATCGGCGTGCTTCCTTGGGGCTTCGGCTTCGCGAGCGGATATTACGGCACTGCTTCAGCCGCGTTGGGTGCAGGTTTCATTTGGCAGGCCTGGAAGGTTCTCGTCGCCGACAAGGAGATGAAGCCGGCAAAGGCACTGTTTGCGTATTCGATTGTCTATCTTTTCGCAATATTTGCGGCGTTGCTTGCCGACACCATTGTAATGCGAGTGATCGCTTCAGCCGACTATTGACCCCGGCTCAAAACATCACGTTGGCAGAGCACAAAATCCCAGCAACAGCAGAATAATGACGCCAAGGCCGAGTATGAGAACTGTCCTTCCGTCCATGACCTTCACCTTCGACTAGAAGAGCATATCGAAGAACGGCGTCCGTAGCTAGTCAGGCTACCCGGGAGCTCCTACTCCCGGGCCTTCCTACAAAGCGCGACAAGTCCCCCGCATGAGAGTATATTGATCATGGTGCAGGTCGCGGTTTGCGTGGGCCAATCATGCAGAACGGCAGCACCGTAAAACGCGACCTTACCGGACCTGGTCTGGAGGAATGGTCATGGCAAGCTTTCACGTGATAGCAGGCGCCAGCGAGACGCTGGAACACACCAGAATTCGAAAAATCGGTGTCTCCGATCTTTTTGATGCGCTCAGGCGTGGCGTCGATGATTTCATGGTCAAACCGTCGCACATCGTTTTTCTCTGCCTGATCTATCCGATTGCGGGAGTCGTGCTTGCTGTCTGGACATCAGGTAACAACACGCTGCCATTGCTGTTTCCGCTTGTATCCGGCTTTGCACTGATTGGTCCGTTCGCGGCGATCGGCCTCTATGAGATCAGCCGGCGACGGGAAGCCGGGCTCGACGCCTCGTGGAGGCACGCCTTTGAAGTCAGGAGTTCTCCGGCACTGCCGGCTATTGCAGCGGTCGGCGTCATGCTGCTTGCGATCTTTATCGCCTGGCTTTTGACGGCCCAGATATTCTACCAGACCCTGTTCGGCCCGGCGCCGCCGCAATCGCTGTCCAGCTTCATCAGTGAAATATTCGCCACGGGACGCGGCTGGACGCTCATCATCCTGGGTCACGCCATCGGCTTCGTGTTCGCCGCGGTTGTGTTGTGCACCACGGTCGTCGCATTCCCGTTGTTGCTCGACCGCGATGTCGGCGCCTACGAAGCCATCCACACCTCGGTGCGCGTTGTCCTGGCCAACCCGATCGTGATGGCCGTGTGGGGCCTTATCGTCGCCGTCGCCCTGATCGTCGGCTCGCTGCCAGTGTTCGCCGGGTTGGCAGTCGTGCTGCCGATCCTTGGTCATGCGACCTGGCATGTCTATCGGAAAGTTGTGGAATCGCCGCCGGCCACCAGACCGTGAGCTGAAAAAAACCTGCCCTGCGCGCACCGGTGAAAGTGCCGGTGCGGGCAGGGTGGGGCAGAGCTTTCAATAGGCCGGATGGCTGAAACGGGCCTGGCGCGCGTCCTTTGTCAGGTCGCGGAAATCCTTGCCGCTCACATGCACCAGCGTCCTATGGTCACCGCCCTCGAAATAGACTTCGGGAGCGTCGCCGAGGCTTTCATCGAGGACCACTGGCACATCATAGGCAGCGCCGATCGGCGGCACAGCGCCGACATCGCAATCGCCGAACAACGAGACCACCTCGTCTTCGGAGGCAAGTCCAAGAGGCTTGTCCATGACATCCTGCAATGTCGCGAGTTCTATCCTGTGCGTGCTTGGAACCACGGCGAGCGCGTAGCCACGGTCGTGGTGAACGACCACCGATTTGGCCATTATGCTGCCAGGCACATGTGCCGCAATGGCGGATTGTCTGCTTGTCGCCGTGCGGTGATGCTCGACGGTGTCGTAGGAAATTCCTTTTCTGTCGATGAAGTCCTTCAGTCTGTTTGCGATGGTCATCTTGGGCGCCCCTTGCTGGTGTTCGCGACGCATGTGGAAACGCCGGCATTGCCTGTCGTTTCCGATACCAACAGAAATGGACCAGCCGTGGATTGTTTCAAGGCGAAGGCTCCAGGACCGGACCGCCTGGATCCGGATTGCATGTCAGGGCCCGGCCCCGAAAAACGCCATTCGGGTGAGAAGCGTGTAGTCCGCTTCGAAGACCATCATCGTCACGAACACCAGCACCAGCACCGGCGGCAGGATGATTGCATATGTCAGCGCCAGCCGTTCCCAGGCCATGTGCATGAAGATGGCGACGATCAGCCCTGCCTTGAGGATCATGAAGATCAGGATCAGCGACCATCTGAGATAGCCGTGGAGACCGAAATAGTCGACCAGATAGGAGCAGGTGCTGAGGATGAACAACCAGGCCCAGACCACCAGATAGAGCTTGATCGGGTGCTCCTGATGAACCTCCGCCGGGGTAAACCCGGTCGTCGTCGCATCATGGGTACGGGCGCTGTCCAGCGCATGCTGTCCCAGGCCGTTTGCGGTTGCTTCAGCCATGTCCTGCCTCTCACCAAAGATAGAAAAATGCGAAAATGAACACCCAGACCAGGTCGACGAAATGCCAGTAAAGCCCCATGATTTCGACGTTCTCGTAGCGGCCCCTCCGGCTGGTGAAGAAGCCGGGCCGTCCGACGTCGTAGTCTCCGCGCCAGACCTTTCGCGCCACGATGATCAGGAAGATCACCCCGATCGTCACGTGCGTGCCGTGAAAGCCGGTAATCATGAAAAAGGATGCGCCGAACTGGGCAGCGCCCCAGGGATTGCCCCAAGGCCGCACGCCCTCGGTAATCAGCTTGGTCCATTCGAAGGCCTGCATGCCGACGAAGGTCGCGCCGAGTGCTGCGGTCAAGAGCATCAGCACTGCCGTCTTGCGGCGGTCGCGGCGGTAGCCGAAATTGACCGCCATGGCCATCGTTCCGCTGCTCGAGATCAGCACGAAGGTCATGATGGCGATAAGGATCAGTGGAATGTCGGAGCCGCCGATGCGCAGGGCGAAGACCTCGCTCGGATTGGGCCACGGCACGCGTGTTGAGATACGCGCGGTCATGTAGGAGAGCAGGAAGCAGCCGAAGATGAACGTGTCGCTGAGCAGGAAGATCCACATCATGGCCTTGCCCCAGGACACGTTTTTGAACGCCCGCTGATCCGAGGACCAGTCGGCGGCGATGCCTTGCAAGCCTGCGGGCCGCAGCTCTGTTCGGCCGATGTGGGCCAGTGTCGTCTCTGCCATCCGCCCATTCCTCCTAGGTCAGCAACCCTCGGCAAATGTCGATTAAAGTCGAAGCCCAGCCGGCCAGAAGCGCAAAGATGGCGAGCCAGATGAAAAGCAGGAAATGCCAGTACATGGCGCACAGCTCGACACTGAGGCGAAGCCGCTGCGGCTGCGCTCCGTTCCAGGCGCCGACGCTCGTTCTGCCCAGCCCGACCAGTCCTCCCAGTATATGCAGGCCATGCATTCCCGTTAGCAGGTAGAAGAAGCTGTTGGCCGGATTGGATGCCAGAAAATAGCCGTCCGCACTCAGTTCCCGCCATGCCACAAGCTGTCCAATCAGGAAGACGAGCGCCGTGAGTCCAGCGGTGGCGAGGCCAAGCCTGACCATGTCCACTTGACCCTTGCGCGCTGCGAGCGAAGCGCACTGTATCGCAATGCTGCTCAAGACCAGTACGCCGGTGTTAAGCCAGAGCAGGGGCGGGATGGGCAGCGGCCGCCAATCCGACAGCGCCATGCGCATGAAATAAGCACTGGTGAACAGCGCGAACAGGCAGCCGACGACGGCAAGGAAGACGCCGAGACCGATCTTTGCGGTCGGCAGCGCCGATCGGTCCAGAGCGACAAAATCCCCGATCATACCTTGCTCGAGCCACGGCTTCGTCATTAGCCGCTGATGGGAAAGCCACCACCCGGCAATACCGGCGATCACGAGCAGGAAGACCAGGATTACGCTCATGCCGGCTCCCTGGAGGGCGCGAAGGAGCCCGGAACGTTTTGCGGTATGAAGTCCTCCTTGGCTCCCGGTACGCTGTAGTCATAGGCCCAGCGATAGACGATCGGCAGATCCTTGCCGAAATTGCCGTGGGCGGGCGGTGTTTCGGGCGTCTGCCACTCGAGCGTCGTTGCCCGCCACGGATTGCCGCCAGCCTCACGGCCATGGCGGATGCTCCAGATGAGATTGAACAGAAACACAATCTGAGCAAAACCGACTATAAAAGCCATGATGCTGATAAACGAGTTCAGGTGGTGGGCCGATTCCGTCATGATCGTCATGTCGGTCAATTCGTTGTACCGCCGCGGCACGCCCATCAAGCCGAGATAGTGCATGGGAAAGAAGATCAGATAGGCGCCGAGGAAGGTGACCCAGAAATGGAACCGGCCCAGTGTCTCGTTCAGCATCCGGCCGGTGACCTTCGGATACCAGTGATAGATCGCGCCGAAGATTACGATGATCGGGGCAACCCCCATGACCATATGGAAATGGGCGACGACGAACATCGTGTCCGACAGCGGAACGTCGACGACGACATTGCCAAGAAATAGCCCAGTCAACCCGCCATTGACGAAGGTGACGATGAAGGCCAAGGCAAAAAGCATCGGTATGGTGAGGTGGATGTCGCCGCGCCACAGCGTCAGCACCCAATTGTAGACCTTGATGGCTGTTGGGACGGCGATGATCAATGTCGTTGTGGCGAAGAAAAAGCCGAAATAGGGATGCATGCCACTGACATACATGTGGTGCGCCCAGACCACGAAGCTCAGCGCGCCGATGCCGACGATGGCCCAGACCATCATGCGGTAGCCGAAGATGTTCTTGCGCGCGTGGGTGCTGATCAGGTCGGATACGATGCCGAAGGCCGGAAGCGCCACGATGTAGACCTCCGGATGGCCGAAGAACCAGAACAGATGCTGGAACAGGATCGGGCTGCCGCCGCCGTGCTGCAACTGTTCGCCCATCTCGACGATCGCCGGCATGAAGAAGCTGGTGCCGAGCGCCCGGTCGAGCAGCATCATCACGCAGGCGACGAACAGCGCCGGGAAGGCGAGCAGCGCCATGACGGTGGCGGTGAAAATACCCCAGACAGTAAGCGGAAGGCGCATCAGCGTCATGCCGCGCGTGCGCCCCTGCAGCACCGTCACGACATAGTTCAAGCCGCCCATGGTAAAGCCGACGATGAACAGGATCAGCGAGACAAGCATCAGGATGATGCCCCAGTCCTGGCCGCCTGGCGTACCGGTCATGATCGCCTGCGGCGGATAGAGCGTCCAGCCGGCACCCGTCGGTCCGCCGGGCGCAAAGAAGCTCGACACCAGGACCAGCACGGCGAGCAGATAGATCCAGTAGCTCAGCATGTTGACATAAGGAAAGACCATGTCGCGAGCACCAACCATCAACGGGATCAGATAGTTGCCGAAGCCGCCCAGGAAGAGTGCCGTGAGCAGGTAGATCACCATGATCATGCCGTGCATGGTGATGAACTGGTAGTAGGCTTCCGGGGTGATGAAGTCGAATGTGCCGGGGAAGCCGAGTTGCAGCCGCATCAGCCAGGATAGCACCAGCGCGACCATGCCGATCGCTGTCGCCGTCGCCGAATACTGGATGGCGATGACCTTGGCGTCCTGCGAGAAAACGTATTTCGTCCACCAGCTGTGCGGATGGTAGAGTTCCATTTCCGCGACTTCGGCCGGCGGTACCGCATCTGCAGGTGTGATATCGACCATAGGAACACCTCCGTGCCCTTTTCGGCCAGCCCGACAGTTCGGGCTTGCCACACTAATTTCAATCCCGACGGCGCGCCGTCGTTCCGGTTTCCTACTCTGCCGAGCCCATCTGCTGGGGGGCGGACAGCTGCGCAAAAGTCTGCTGCTGGCCAAGCCACGCCAGATAGTCTTCCTGAGTATCGACCATGACCACGCCATGCATCATCGGATGTCCCTGGCCGCAGAGTTCGGCACACAGGACCTGGAAGGTCCCCGTCTTGGTCGGAGTGAACCAGAAATAGGTGACCGAGCCCGGGATCATGTCCATCTTGGCGCGGAATTCCGGCACGTAGAAATCGTGCAGCACATCGATCGAGCGGAGCAGCATCTTGACCGGTTTGCCTACTGGGAGGTGCAGGTCGGCCGCTTCCACTACGACATCGTCCTGGCCGTTGGCATCGGTGGCGATGACGCCGAGTGGATTTTCAGCGTTGACGTCGCGAGTGTCGGATGTGCCGAGCTTGCCGTCCTTGCCGGGGAGGCGGAAACTCCATTGCCACTGCTGGCCGACAACTTCGATCTCGGTTGCGTCGCTTGGAACGTTAACGAACCGGCTCCAGACGAACAGGCCTGGAACGAGCAAAGCGGTGACGCCAACCGCGGTGACGACCGTCAGCCAGGATTCGAGCCGCCTGTTCTCAGGTTCATATGCCGCCTGATTGCCTTCCCGATGACGGAAGCGGAAGACGCAATAGGCCATGAAAAGAACCACGGCGGCGAAGACGACACCGGTGATCCAGAAAGTTATGATGATGGTGTTGTCGATATAGTCCCAGTTCGAGGCAATCGGCGTCCACCACCATGGGCTCAGGAAGTGGAACAACACCGAGCCCACGACTATCAGAACGAGTACAAGCGCAACGGCCATGTCCCGGTTCCTCCCGGTATTCCAAGCGGCGCAAGCCGTCCCGGGAAATACCAAGTGCATCATAACTTGATTTGCGATGAAAATTCTAGAGCCGGCTGTGGGAAGGGCAAAAATACCATTTCGGCGCTGGCGGTCCTTCGGTTCGGCGGTGATCAGCGGCAGCGCGTGGCAAACATCGTCAGCGTCGAGTAACCGGCAAGGGCTGGGCACGCCGAATGTGCCCGGCAGAGTCACCGGAACGGCGATCGTCGGGGATCGTCGCGCGCAGGTTCTGCAGGAACAGCAGCATGACGAAGCACGTCAGCACGATTGCTTCGACCAGTGTCCGTTCACCTGCTCGACGCTCGACGAAGGGAGTGGAGCCACTTTATTGGCCGGCAGATGTCACCCGCCAAACTGTGTTGCCGACGTCGTCGGCGATGAGCAGGGCCCCGGTTTTGTCGACAGCCAGGCCGACAGGCCGGCCGCGCGCCTTGTTGTCCTTGTCCAGGAAGTCAGTCACCACGTCGGTAGCGACGCCGCTCGGACGGCCGCCGCTGAATGGTACGAACACTACCTTGTAGCCATTGAAGCGCGTGCGGTTCCAGCTGCCATGCTCGCCAACGAAGGCGCCGCCGCGATATGCCTCGGGAAGGCTGGTTGCCGTATAGAAGGCCAGTCCCAGAGGGGCGACGTGGGAACTCAGTGCATAATCCGGAACGATCGCTTTTGCGACCAGGTCCGGACGTTGGGGCATGACGCGGGGATCGAGATGCTGGCCGTAATAGCTGTATGGCCATCCGTAGAAGCCGCCATCCTTTACCGAGGTCAGATAATCCGGCACGAGATTGGGGCCGAGCTCGTCGCGCTCATTGATCACTGCCCAGAGCGCCCCGGTCTGCGGCTCCCAGCTCAGGCCGTTTGGATTGCGCAAACCGCTGGCGAAAATGCGCGACCGGCCGGTGGCCCTGTCTACCTGCCAGATGGCGGCGCGGTTCTTCTCCGCCTCGATGCCGTTTTCGGCGACGTTGCTGTTCGAGCCGATGCCGACATAGAGCAGCGAGCCGTCGGGGCTTGCCACCAGACTCTTCGTCCAATGGTGGTCGATCGGGCCGCCGGGCAGGGCGGTTAGCGGCGTTCCGGGCACGGTGATCTTTGTGTCACCGGTGTTGTAGGGATAGCGGACGATGGAGTCGGTATTGGCGACGTAGAGATCGCTTCCCACCAGCGCCACGCCAAAGGGGGAGCTCAGGTGGTCGAGGAATACGCTGGTCAGCTCCGGCTTGCCATCGCCATCGGTGTCGCGCAGCAGCGTAATGCGGTTGCTTGGGCCGCTGTCGCCGCCCGAGGTGACCCAGGATTCGATCCAGCCCATCACCAAATCCTTGGGCCGTTTGATCGGTTCGCCACCCGGCGCCTTGGACTCGACCACCAGGACGTCGCCATTGGGCAGCACGTAAAGCGACCGCGGATGCTGCAAGCCGTGGGCATAAGCCTGGATCTGCAGCCCCTGCGCGACGGTCGCTTTTCGTCGTTCTTCCATCCGACCACGGAAGCGAGATGCATGGGCGGGAAGAAATATTGGATCGGCTCCGGCAGGTTTGGATTCGGCCCTATCTGACTGCTGGGATCCGGGTCGTTGCCGCTGCACGCTGCAAGAGTGATCGCCGCAGTGCAAATGAGGACGGACACCGCGATGCGCCTGGTCTGACCGATGGAGCTTGCTACGCGCATCAATCCGCCACTCCGACATGATGCCGGTACACCATGGACCAGCCCAGCCAACCAGTGAAGATGAGGATGAGCACGACAACCGCCGAGAGGATCAAGCCGGTAGGAACGATGGAGGTCCATGCATCGCGGGTGTGTACGAGCATGTTGATGATGGATAACGCCAGCGCCAGAAGATTGCCGAGCACGTGCGGCCAGGCGGGGGGCTGTGCCCTTATCAGCGGATTGGCCAGGAAATCGATCAGCCCCGCGATCGCTGCTAGGCAGCCCATGATCACGCCGATGGTAACCAGCCAAGCGGAGAAGTCAGCCCACATCATCTCCGCTGTTCGCCAATAGGCTAGATCCGTCAGCAGGGTGCCGACGAAGCAGGCGATCGGAAATGGCACGAGCATCGGATGAATAGGATGTCCTGCAATCCTGGCCGTCGAACGCGGATTGTCACCGACCATAATGCGCCATCCTTCCTATTCTCGTCCAAACAAACGCCGCCTGCCCGGCCTCCGGCGGCTGTTGCCGAGAGACCGGCAGACGACCGATAGATCCGTCAGGCCCAAAAAAGGGCGCTGGCTGGCTGCGCCTGTTAGGCGGCGGACTGGGTCGGCGGGTTCTGATACATCATCCAGAGCTCGATCGCCGCCAGCACGGCGACCAGAATGCCGATCACGACATGCACGGTCATCGCCGTGGTCGCCTGGAATCCAAGCACCCAGGGCGATGCGAGAACCCACAGTCCGACGACCAGGTTCACCCACTCTTCCCACACGGCAAATGCTGCGAGGGCGGCAACCGAAAGCACGACGATCAAGATTCCGCTGCCGAGGGCGTTCTGCGTCTGCGGGCCTGCCGCAAATGCGAAGATCCAGGGAGAGAAGAACAGAATTGCCCCAAGGATCAGGTTGGCTACGTCACAGAGCCTGGCGTTTGTCCACTGGTTCATGGCATCCTCCATAAGGAGCGTTTATGGCTCCCGAGTTCGGCAAGGTGGTGCCTGAGTTCGGCGCGATGCGCCCGAAGCCGCTCACTCCGTGTCACGGCAGTGCCCTTGCCCGGCCGGAGTTGCGCATGTGGCGAACTCCAGTCAAATCCGGCTATCTAACTGAATTCCGGGCTTTATGTTCCATTGGGCACCGGCACGCCTGGATCAATTGATGGTGATCGAACAAATCCGAACCTGCCTGTCAGGGGGCGGCGGGGTGGCGGCGCGTAGCTCATTCTGTCTTTTTATCGAGCCGGTGAAACATTTCTCATGGATCGCAGTTCTTGGATCCAGAGGAGTTGAATAAGGGCAACCTGATTGCACGGGAGGAGCGCGGACGGCACAACTATAAATACGCTCTGCATAGAATACTTCGCAACTGGAAGCTCTCGCTTGTCTTGGTTGCCGCCGAAGCTTGTTTGAAAGACGGCGGTCGCCGCCGAAAAGATTTCTAAATGAAAATAGCCCAGATCGCACCGCTAACCGAATCCGTGCCGCCCCGAACCTACGGTGGAACCGAGCGAATTGTTTCGTATCTGACCGAAGAACTTGTCCGACAGGGCCACGAGGTGACGCTGTTCGCCAGCGCCGATTCTCGTACCTCAGCCGAGCTGGTGCGATGTTGCGACGTCGCGCTGCGCCTGAACCCCAGGGTCCAGGACGGTGGTCCCCACCATGTTATGATGCTTGAACGGGTGCGCCGGCGAGCCGATGAATTCGACGTTTTACATTTCCATGTCGATGTTCTGCACTTCCCCATAATTCGGGATTTTGCCAGACGAACGGTTACCACGCTTCACGGCAGGCTCGACCTGCCCGATCTCGCGCAGCTTTATGCGATGTTCGACGACGTTCCCCTGGTCTCGATCTCCTTCGACCAGCGCCGGCCCATGCCGCCCGTCAATTGGGTTGGAACCGTGCATCACGGCCTGCCCCGCGATCTTCTGCCATTCCACCCGAACACCTCTGGCTATCTTGCGTTTCTCGGTCGCATCTCGCCGGAAAAGGGGCCGGAAACGGCTATAGAAATAGCAGCGCGGGCCGGGTTTCCCCTGAAGATCGCCGCCAAGATCGACAAGGTGGACCAGTCGTTCTGGAAGGAAAGGGTCGAGCCGCAAGTGCTGCGGCATTCGAACGTGGAGTTCATTGGCGAGATCGATGAGCGGCAAAAGGCGGATTTTCTGGGCAATGCGATAGCGCTTTTGTTTCCGATCGACTGGCCGGAACCGTTCGGCCTCGTAACGATCGAAGCAATGGCCTGCGGTACGCCGGTGGTTGCGTTCCGGCGTGGCGCCGTCCCGGAGATCATCGATGACGGTGTGTCCGGATGGATCGTGGATACGGTGGAGGAAGCCGTAGGCGCGCTCCGGCGCATAGACAGCCTCGATCGCGCACGAGTGCGGCAGACGTTCGAGAAGCGGTTCACGGTCGAGCGCATGTGCAGCGATTATGTGGCACTCTACCGAGCACTCACGAGCGGCACGGCAGACGCAGTTGCCCCCACAAACGAGCTCTCCAGAAATATCGCGATGGTGGCTGTGCCGGGCTGAGGAACCGACTAATCCACATACAGACCACGACGGCGGAGTCCGGGAGCGCCTGCGGAGTCTTGTCGCCGGGCGCGGCGATCGCGCCAGAAGCCTTTGATCAGCAGCAAGCCTTCCCGGGGCTAATGCTTTCGCGAGCGGCGGCGCACTGCCGCCCGGTCCGGATTGACGCGCGCTACTTTCGCTGCAAAGGTGCTTTAACGACTTGTTTACCATGCGTCAGTCAGGGGTGGGGGGAATTTGGAACGGTTTCTGGGCGCGAACCGCCTTAATTGGGATGATCGGGCCGAACTGCACTCGACCGACACAACGGGCAGCTACCACATCGAGAATGTGCTGGCCGGCGGATCCAATCTCTATGAGCTGGAAACACGCGAGCTCGGCGATATCGCCGGCAAGGATATCGTCCACCTGCAGTGTCACATCGGTCTTGACACGATCAGCCTGAAGAATCTCGGCGCAGGCAGCGTGACCGGGCTCGACTTTTCACCGACGGCGATCGTGGCGGCGCGGGATTTTGCTGCGAAGGCAGGCACCGACGTGCGCTTCGTGGAAGCGCCACTGTTCGAGGCGGTGGAAGCGCTCGGCCGGACCTTTGACATCGCTTACGTTACTTGGGGTTCGGTAAACTGGCTGGACGACGTGTTCCGTTGGGCGCGGGTGGTTGCCGATCTTCTGCGACCCGGCGGCCGCCTCTACATGGCCGAGGGCCATCCATTGATGTTTCAGTGCGATCGAAAGGCCGCGGCCCTGGAATTGAAGCACGACTGGCGAACGCCGATAGCTCGGCCGCTCGCCTGGAACGAGGAACTGACCTACACCGGCGATGATCGCATCTTGAAGCATCCTCGCTATTATGAGTGGATTCACCCGATCAGTGACGTGGTGAATGCGCTGATTTCAGCTGGTCTGACGCTCGATTTTCTCAATGAGCATGACACGGTTTCGTGGCAGCACTTTTCATTTGCCGTGCGAGCCGGCAAGGATATGCACGGCTTGCCGGAGAACTCTCCCAAGATACCGATGGCCTATTCCATTGGCGCGACGAAGCGCAGCGTCGGCAAGATACCATACCTTGTGTCTCCCAAGCCGATCGAGGGCCACTAGTCCAGGTCAACGCCAGAGTACTCGGGTCGGAGCGTCGACTTGTGCAATCGCGCTCGCGCTCCTCGATCTTCCGAGCAAGCCAGGTCTAGCTGGCGTTTCATGTTGGTCCGCATCGTGCAGCCCGCCTTCAGCATCGCTGTCGGTATCGCAGCCGGCGTCAGCCGTCGGAAAATGAAATTTCTCAGGAGTATGAAGGTCAAATTAAACATTGAAAGCTAATGTTCCTCATCGGGTCGACCCCGAGAACCTGAAAATGGCACTTGAGGAATCGCCTATTGGCTTTTTTCCGCGCTAGGTTCAACGGCATCAAGGAGGCCGTCTTTTCGTCGGCAAATATTCCGGCGGCGATCGCGTTTGTCGTCATCCTTGTCAGCGCAGCGTTCGCGGAGCACCAGAACAAAATCGTCTCGGACCAGGCCGTCCGTGCGGACGTGCTGACCAAGGTCAATCTCATCCGCGCCAAGCTCGAAGGCAATATCAACGGAAACCTTCAACTCGTGCGTGGACTGGTCGCCGCGGTCGTGACCGAGCCCTATATGGGACAGCAACGCTTCGCCTCGCTCGCGAGCAATCTGTTTGGCGCCGACTCGCAATTGAACGATATTGCCGGCGCGCCCGATCTGGTCGTTTCCCTTATGTATCCGATGGAGGGTAACGAGCAGGCGATGGGTCTGGACTACCGCAAGAACGAGCGGCAGCGTGCGGCTGCGCTAAGGGCGCGAGACGAACGCAAGCTGGTGCTTGCCGGTCCCGTCGACCTGAAACAGGGAGGACAAGGCTTCATCGGCCGCTTTCCGGTCTTCGTGCCGAGCGCTGGCAATACGGAAAGGTTCTGGGGTATCATTTCCGCCGTTGTCGACGTGCAGCGCCTTTACAGAGCGAGCGGCTTGCTTGACGACGATCTCGGGATCGACGTAGCGCTGATCGGCAGGGACGCCCTCGGTCACCGAGGTGGTCAATTCTACGGCAATGAGGAGATCAGCAAAAGCGATCCGGTGACGGCTGACGTTTTGCTTCCTTCCGGCTCGTGGCAGCTCGCGGCCATTCCCAAAAATGGCTGGCCTTCGACGCCAAGCAACGCATGGTTGCTGCGCGCGATCATGGCGACGGCCGGAGCCTTGGTTGTGTTCCCTTTCCTGGTCACAGGCCGCCTGATTGGCGAAAGACAGCGCAATTATGCGGAATTGCGCCGATTGTCACGACGCCTTGAACTCGCTCTGGAAGCTTCGGCTATTGGGGTTTGGGAACACGATCTCGCGACCAACGAGCTTACGTGGGATGATCGCGTCAACGAAATATATGGCAAACCAACCGGCGAGCACCGGGGCTACCCAGACTGGGCGGGAGCAATCCACCCAGATGATTTGGCTGGCGCCAACGCGGACTTCGACAGGGCGGTGGCCAGCGGACGACCATATTTGTCGGAGTACCGGATTGTGCGTCAGGATGGCGAGATCCGTCATGTCCGGTCCAAGGCGATCCTTTACCGGGTCGCAAACGACACCCCAAAAATGATCGGCGCGGAATGGGACGTGACTGCCGACGTCCTGCTGAACAAGGATCTGGTTCGTGCAAAACAGCTGTCCGAGTCGAAAAATGCAGAACTCGAGTCGGCCAAAGCGCGCATAGAGCACATCGCGCTTCATGATTCGCTGACCGGCTTGCCCAACCGGCGTTACCTCGACCAGGTACTGGAACATTACGCGGCAAACGCCAGGCGCTCAGGCGGGCACGCGGCACTGCTTCACATAGATCTGGATCGGTTCAAGCACATCAACGATACGCTGGGCCACGCCGCCGGT
Source organism: Mesorhizobium sp. M0590 (assembly GCF_040320905.1). NCBI lineage: Bacteria > Pseudomonadati > Pseudomonadota > Alphaproteobacteria > Hyphomicrobiales > Phyllobacteriaceae > Mesorhizobium > Mesorhizobium sp. M0590. The sequence goes on along the minus strand of NZ_JAMYQN010000004.1, from coordinate 215,705 downwards.
GACGCGATGTTGGTTCACGCGTCAACCGTGCTCAGGTCGAAGGTCGGCGACGAGGGATTCGTCGCCCGTATCGGGGGAGACGAATTCATCGTTCTGTGCGTGGTGCGCGACGATACCAAGCAACTGGCGCTGCTCGCCGACCGCATCATCAGCCAGATGCGCGAACCCGTCTACTATCAGGGTCATCGATGCCGTTTTGGGGTCAGCGTGGGAATCGCTGTCGATAACGCAAAAGATGTCGAAGCCAAACACCTGCTGGTGAACGCCGATATCGCGCTTTACCGAGCAAAGGGGCGGGGCCGCAATCGATACGAATTCTTCACCGACGCGATGCAAAGCGAAATCGTCGATACTAAGCGGATTGCCGACGAAATTCTCGGCGGCCTCGAGCGCAACGAGTTCATCCCCTTCTACCAGCCCCAATTTGACGCAAAGACGCTCGAAATCGTTGGGGTTGAGGCGCTGGCGAGGTGGAAACATCCAACAAAGGGTATTTTGGCGCCCGACGTCTTCCTGAGAATTGCAGAAGAACTGAACGTCGTCTCGATCATCGACCAAGCCATATTGAAGCAATCGCTTTCGGATTTCGAAGAGTGGTCCGCTGCAAAACTTCACATTCCGCGGGTGTCGGTCAATGTCTCGGCCAGGCGCCTTCAAGACGAGGAGCTCATCAAGAGCCTGCGAGAACAAAATATCAAGAAAGGAACAGTTTCGTTCGAGCTTGTTGAGTCGATTTTCCTGGACGAGAACGACGACCTTGTCACCTGGAATATCGAGCAGATAAAAGAGCTGGGGATTGACGTCGAAATAGACGATTTTGGTACCGGCTACGCTTCGATGGTCAGTTTGCTGAAGTTGCAGCCGCGCCGGCTGAAGATAGATCGGCAGCTGGTCACACCAATCGTCAAATCGCCGCAGAGAAGGCAGGTTGTCTCGTCGATCATTGAAATCGGCAAGTCGCTGGGTATCGAGGTCGTGGCGGAAGGCGTCGAGACGATGCAGCATGCACGGCTACTCGAGGGCCTGGGCTGCGACATATTGCAGGGTTATGCCTTCGGCCACGCATTCGATTCCGAGGGACTTAAGACCTTTGTCCGATCGCGACGCCTGCGCACGGCCAGCTGAGCCTCGGCGCCAGAATTTATCACGTTGCGGTACAGAGGCGCACAGCGGACAAAGCTGAAAACAACGCCAAACCTCAGATCAGCAGCAGGCCCTTCATGCTGGAGTGGCCTTTCCTGCCGATGATGATGTGGTCGTGAACGGCAATGCCAAGCGGTTTGGCCGTCTCTATGATTAGCTTGGTCATCTCGATGTCGGCGCGCGACGGCGTCGGGTCTCCCGACGGATGGTTATGCGCCAGAATGATCGCCGTGGCGGAGAGCTCCAAGGCGCGCCTGACCACCTCGCGCGGATAGACCGGTGTGTGGTCGACTGTGCCGACCTGCTGGACTTCGTCGGCGATCAGCGCGTTTTTCTTGTCGAGGAACAGGATGCGGAACTGCTCGCGCTCCTCGAAGGCCATCACCGACCGGCAGTATTCGAGAACCTGCGTCCAGGTCGACAACAGCTCGCGGCCGACGATCTCGCCGCGCGCCATGCGCTGCGCCGTTGCCGCAACCACCTTGAGGTCGAGCGCCACCGCCGGGCCGATGCCCTTCACCTCCTGCAGGCGCTCGACGGGCGCACCGAGGACCTCGGCCAATGTACCGAAGCGTGCCAGCAATGCCTTGGCGACCGGCTTGGTGTCGGCGCGCGGGATCAGCCGAAACAATAACAGCTCGAGCAGTTCGTAGTCGGGGAGGGTGTTGGTACCGGCGGCGAAGCGCTCGCGCAGGCGGTCGCGATGGCCGAGATAATGCGGCTTGTCTGCGGCCACCGCCTTCGCGGGCGATCGCACTGGCCTTTCGGGAAAGAAGGCCCGCTCGTCGTCGTCACCGTTCATGGCTGCCCCACCCAGCATTTGCCGGGCAAGGTAACGCCCGATCTGCCAGACACTAGGCCCGCAGGCCGGGGCGGTCGAGGTTTTTTGGCGACAGCGTGAAGATCTCGCAGCCGGTCTCGGTGACGCCGATCGTGTGCTCGTACTGCGCCGACAGCGAACGGTCGCGCGTCACCGCGGTCCAGCCGTCCGACAGCACTTTCACATGCGGCCGGCCGAGATTGATCATCGGCTCGACGGTGAAGATCATGCCCGGCCGCATCTCGACGCCTTCGCTGGCGCTGCCGTAATGCAGGATATTCGGCGCGTCGTGAAACAGCCGGCCAACCCCGTGGCCGCAGAAATCGCGCACCACCGAGCAACGCTCGGCTTCGGCATAGGTCTGGATGGCGGCGCCGATGGCGCCGGTTCGGGCGCCCGGCTCGATTGCCGCGATGCCACGCATCAGGCACTCATACGTGACTTCGAGCAGCCGCTCCGCGGCACGCTTGATCGTGCCCACCGGATACATGCGCGAGGAGTCGCCATGCCAGCCGTCGAGGATATAGGTGACGTCGATATTGACGATGTCGCCATCCTTCAACGGCTTGCTGTCGGGTATGCCGTGACAGACGACGTGGTTGATCGAGGTGCAGGATGATTTCGTGTAGCCACGGTAGTTGAGCGTCGCCGGAAGCGCGCCATGGTCCATCCCGAACTCGAAGACGAAGCGATCAATCGCTTCGGTGGTGACGCCGGGCGCCACAATCGGTACCAGTTCGTCGAGGCAGCGCGCGGTGAGATCGCAAGCCTTGCGCATGCCGACAAAACCTTCCTCGTCGTAAAGACGGATCTGGCCGGTGTTTCTGAGCGGTGCCGTGGCTGCGTCGAGATAGGTGACCATTTTTATCCGTCTTGCAGGGATGCGGGGCTGGATGAGCCTCCGCGAGAGAAACCTTCCCAGATTTGGCACTGGAAAGCGCAAGGTTCAAGGACGAACTGCCGGCGACGGCCGAAGACCGGCGATATTCATGCCTGGGAGCATTCTCCTTGCCTGCAGCGGCTCATGCTTCCGCCGGGTTCATCTGGCTACCGCAGTGACGACACATTTCTAGGCGAGAAGTCGGCCCAAGCGTTAGCCGCCACGGCAACTTTTTGCGACGAACGGCGCTGCTGCGGGGGTCGGTTCGGGAGAGATCGAATGGACAGACTGCAATTCGAGGTGCCGGTGCGGATCGCGCCTGTGCCCGGCCAGCCGGTCGAGGAAATCTACAGTGTCGAGCAGGCGCTCGATTTCCTGCAAACGTGGCCGGTTCGCCGGAAGGGACCAACCTACCAGGCCGCGTTCAATGCCTGTTTTGGCGCCACGGTGGACATCGTCGAGACCGAAGACGCATGGCGGGCCTTCATGGCCTTTTGCCGGGTGAGCGGCCTGCTTGCCAGGGACATGATGGTTCCGCGCAAGCGCGGCGGCGAGGCGAGGGGACTGCGGGCGTAGGAAGCCGTCGACACAATCCCCAGTCTGTCTTCGCCGCCTTTGCTGACATCCCCATCAGAGTGGGTAGGGTCCAGCAAAGCTTGCCAGCATCACGCTGGCGATAGACATATGCCAAGTTGAAATTGCTGGTACGCCCAAGGGGAATCGAACCCCTGTTACCGCCGTGAAAGGGCGGTGTCCTGACCGCTAGACGATGGGCGCGCTCAGATGTGAGCGCTTATAGTTGCGTCGCGACAAACCGGCAACCCGTCTGCCGCCGGCTGCGACAACTTTTTTCCTTTGGCTCCAAACCGCGTCTTTCCGACAGCCAAGCTGGTTTTTGCGGCATGATGCAACGCCGCCGAAGGGCCTTCGCGGTGACGGAAGATCCTCGCCCTAGCCGCGCCTGCGGCAACGCCAGTTCCAGTCGCGCTCCGGTCCGACATCGACGTGAACGGATTCGGTGTGGCAGTAGGTGCCGACGCCGCCGCGGCCCGGCATGGTGCGGATGTAGCTCGCCAGTTCCCACTTCGAGACGCCGGGGACCTGGATGTCGGCGGCAGCGCAGTACATGTGCAGCGAATTCTTGGCGCCGTTGGCGCGGCGGTTGCGGGCCGGATCGCGATAGCCGGAGGTGACCGTCATCTTGCGGCCATAGTGGCCTTCGATCGTCTTCAGCACGCGAACCAGCGACGGCTTCAAGCAGGCGACATCGACGCTTTCGTTCTGTTTCAGGAGGCCGTTGGGCGCCAGCCGGGCGAGGCCGGCGGCGGAGGCGACCTGGTAAGCGCCACCCGAACCTTCGTCTTCGTTGAGATCGACGTCACTCTCATCGTCGAGGCCGGATTTGCGCTTGATCTCGAACAGCGCCGTCTGGCGCACGCCGGGCAGCGCATCGGCCGTGAAGTGGCTGGTATCGCCCGTCGACACCAGCTGCACCGGCTTTTCAGCCGGATTGGCCGAGGCCAGGGTAACGGTGGGTTTTGCCGCAGGCGTCGCCTGCACGACCGTTGGCTGCCCGCCCGATCTGCTGTTGGCCGGCGATGCTGCCGAAGCGGGGGTGGCGCTGAACAGCGAGGCCAGGAAGTTTTTCTTCGGTGCGTAGGCCTGTGGCTGCGGCATCTCGCCGGCGGTCACATAGACCGGGTTGTTCATCGCCGGCGCGGCGGCCTTGGCGTCGGGCTTCGATGCATCAGCACTGTTCTGTGCCACGGCCTGTTCAGCCGCCTGCGCGTTCGCTTGCAGCGGCTGCGGCGTGTGTCCCGCGATCGTCTCGGCTGCCGTGGGAACGGCGATCGGGAAGCCGGCATCGGGCTTGGCCCCTGGCTTGGCCACTGGCACATAGGCCACCTGCTCGGGAAGGTTGGCGTCAGCGTCGGCATTCATCGTCATTTGTGCGGTCGTCATCTGCGACGATGATGCGGCCGTGCTGGCCTGGGGCGCACCGGCGGCCGTGCTGATTTCGGTAGCCGAGGTATTATAGCCTGGCATGCCGACCGACATGGTCGGGTCGCCGGCCGAGGTGCAGGACGCCAGGAGCACCGAGAAAAGCGCCGCCACAATGGCGCGGCTTTCTCCCTTCGCGAGGCGCGATCCTGCTGATCTCAAAACAAAATTCCCCCTCGATATCCGACCGGTTCGTCATTGGCGCGGCGTCGAAACGCCTCGTCGAAATGACCCTTGTTCCCCGAACCGGAAACGAGACCTGTGTCAAATCTGCAAGCCTCAAAGTAATTTGGCGGCTAGAGGATGAATCAAGGCTGCTCAGGGTTGACGGCACCATTTCGCCCGCTTTTGGCGGCGCGTCAACTCACCACACATTACAGATGGTTACACGCGCACCTTGACATAGGTGCCGGGGGCTTCGCCTAGAACTTGCATATGCTCGCCCGGTTTGCGGGCCGGTACGCGGGTATTGTCCTTGGCTTCGATCCAGCGTTGCCAGTGCGGCCACCAGGAACCGGGATGGTCGGTGGCCCCGGCGAGCCACTGGTCGAAGTCGCCGGCCGGCTTGCCGCCGGTCCAGTAGTGATATTTCTGCGCTGCCGGCGGATTGACGACCCCGGCGATGTGGCCGGAGCCGGCCATGACGTAATCGACCTCGCCGCCGAAATATTTCGAGCCGAGGAATACCGACAGCGCCGGCGCGATATGGTCCTCCTTAGAGGCGAGGTTGTAGACCGGCATGGTAACGTCCTTCAGCGAAACCGTGCGGCCCGCCAGTTCCATCATGCCTTGCGAAAGCCTGTTCTCGAGATAGCAATTGCGCAAATAGAAAGAATGGTTGGCAGCGCCCATGCGGGTCGAATCGGCATTCCAGTAGAGCAGGTCGAAGGGCAGGGGATCCTTGCCGCGCATGTAGTTGTTGACGACATAGGGCCAGATCAGGTCGCCCGAGCGCAGCATGTTGAATGCAGTCGCCATCTTGGTGCCGTCGAGATAGCCTTTTTCGTTCATCGCCTTTTCGACGGCCGCGACCTGTTCCTCGTCGACGAACACTTTTAGATCGCCGGCATAGGTGAAATCGACCTGGGTGGTGAAGAAGGTCGCCGATTTGATGCGGTGGTCGCCTTCCTGCGCCATCAGCGCCAGGGCCGCCGCCAGAAGCGTGCCGCCGACGCAATAGCCGATGGCGTTGACGTCCTTTTCGCCGGTGGCCTTCTCGATCGTGTCGAGGCCGTATTGCAGGCCCTCCCTGATATAGGCCTCCCAGCTCTTGGCGCCGTGCCGCTCGTCCGGGTTAATCCAGGAGATTACGAACACGGTGTGGCCTTGCTCGACCGCCCAGCGAATGAAGGATTTTTGCGGGTTGAGGTCGAGGATGTAGTATTTGTTGATCCATGGCGGGCAGATCAGCAGCGGCCGCTTGAGCACGGTGTCGGTAGTCGGCTCGTATTGCAGGATTTCGGCGACGTCGCTGCGGCCGACCACCTTACCCGGGGTGGCGGCGAGATTCTTGCCGATCTCGAAGGGCGAATAATCTGCCTGCCGCAGCTTCAGGTCACCCTTGCCCGCGGCGATGTCCTCGGCAAGCATCTTCATGCCGCGCACCAGGTTTTCGCCGTTGGAGGCGACAGTCTCGCGAAACAATTCCGGATTGGTCAGGATGAAATTCGACGGCGAGATGGCATTGGACACCTGCTTGACATAAAAGCCGGCCTTGTGGCGGGTGTGCTCGTCCAGGCCGTCGGCGTGCTCGACCAGTTCGGCCGCCCAGCGCGAGGTGACCAGATACGCCTGTTTGACGAAATCGAAGAAGGCGTTGCGGCCCCATTCCGGGTCCTGGAAACGCTTGTCACCGCGCTCGGGCTTGACCGCGTCCTCGGCGTCCTCGGCGCCGGCGCCGATGCGCTGGACGGCGTTGGCCCAGACGGTCATGTAGCCGGAAAACAGCCGCGTTTGCGCCTCCAGCGCGCGCTGCGGGTCGGAGAGCCAGTACTCGGTGAGCTTGGAGAACGTCTTCACCATGTCGACGACCGGCTCGGCGACGTGATCGCGCACCTCGCCCTTTTCCCGCGGCTCGGCCCATGCCGAGGCGGCCTTTCCGGCCTGCTCGATCATGCGGGCCATGTTCAGAGCGAAGCGCTCCGGGTCCTTCACCAGATATTGCTCGACGGTCGAAGGTTGGTCATCTTCCGCTTTGCCCGAATCGGGTGTTTTGGACATGGTTCGCGGGGTTCCTCCCGAAGCGTTTTGTTGACATATTACCATGGGATATCGAACAGGGTCCAATGTGCTCTAACCCGGCCGCCAGGAAAACAATATGACGATTAATATTGGCAAGAACGTTTTTTCCGGCACTGGTCGTTTTTGCCGCATGGCGCTCGTGCTGTTGGCGATGGCCGGTTGCACGAGCAGCAACATGGAAGGTGCGGCGCCCGCCACCGGCCTTGTCGGCGCGAAGGACACCGGTTCCTATCCGAACCTGAACATCCGGCCGCAGGTGGCGGCCGAGCAATTCACCGACGAGGAAAAGAACGCCAAGCTCGCCCAACTGAAGGCCGAGGAGCAGAGCCAGGCCGCCAAGGGCGGCGGCGTCAAGGTTGCGGACCAGGCAGCGCTGGACCAGCTGGCAAAAAAACACGGCGCCGAGGCGCTGAAGCAGATCGAAGGCAAATGCGACCCCGCTCTCGACCCTAGTTGCAAATAAGCTTATACGCGCGACCGCAACCTCACTGTCTGGAACTGCCATGGAAGAATTTCACAAGGTCCGCCGGCTTCCGCCCTATGTCTTCGAACAGGTCAACCGGCTGAAGGCCAGCGCCCGTTCGCGCGGCGCCGACATCATCGACCTTGGCATGGGCAATCCGGACCTGCCGACGCCCAAGGCCATCGTCGACAAACTCTGCGAGGTGGTACGCGATCCGCGCACGCACCGCTATTCGTCGTCGCGCGGCATTCCGGGCCTGCGTCGTGCCCAGGCCAACTACTATGCCCGCCGCTTCGGTGTGAAGCTCGACCCGGACAGCCAGGTGGTGGCGACGCTCGGCTCGAAGGAGGGCTTTGCCAATATGGCGCAGGCGATCACCGCCCCCGGCGATGTGATCCTGTGCCCCAACCCGACCTATCCGATCCACGCCTTCGGCTTCATTATGTCAGGCGGCGTCATCCGCTCGCTGCAGGTCGAGCCGGACGACGGCTTCATCCCGGCGTTGGAGCGCGGCATCCGCCATTCGATCCCGAAGCCGCTGGCACTGATCCTCAATTATCCATCCAACCCGACGGCACTGGTCGCTTCGCTCGATTTCTACAAGGAGGTGGTGGCCTTCGCCAGGAAGAACGACATCATCATCCTGTCGGATCTTGCCTATTCGGAGATCTATTTCGACGGCAATCCGCCGCCTTCGGTGCTGCAGGTGCCGGGCGCCATAGACGTCGCCGTCGAGTTCACCTCGATGTCGAAGACCTTTTCGATGCCGGGCTGGCGCATGGGTTTTGCGGTCGGCAATGAACGGCTGATCTCGGCGCTGACGCGAGTGAAATCCTATCTCGACTACGGCGCCTTCACGCCAATCCAGGTGGCGGCGGCGCATGCACTCAACGGCGACGGCGCCGACATCGCCGAAGTGCGCGACGTCTACCGCAAACGCCGCGATGTCATGGTCGACGCTTTCAGCCGCGCCGGCTGGATCATTCCCGCACCGGCGGCTTCGATGTTCGCCTGGGCGCCGATCCCGGAGCCGTTCAAGCACCTGGGCTCGCTTGAATTCTCCAAGCTCCTGATCGAGCACGCCGACGTCGCGGTGGCGCCGGGCGTCGGCTTCGGCGAGCATGGCGACGATCACGTGCGCATCGCGCTGGTCGAAAACGAGCACCGGATCCGGCAAGCGGCGCGCAATATCAAGCGCTTCCTCGCATCCAGCGCCAAGCAGCCGAATAACGTCGTGCCGCTCGCCGCGCATCGCTGATTTTCTACACATCAACCGACTGAATGGGGCGTCGCCGGACATGGCTGAAGCGTTGCGTGTTGGAATTGCCGGGCTCGGCACCGTCGGTGCGTCTGTGGCCCGCGTGCTGCGCGACAAGGCGGCCGAACTGACGCGGCAGTGCGGACGCGACATCGTCGTGTCGGCGGTTTCGGCCCGCGATCCCAAACGCGACCGCGGCGTTGATCTTGGCACAGCACAGTGGTTCGACGACGCCGTCAAGATGGCGCAGACCGCCGAGATCGACGTGTTCGTCGAGCTGATCGGCGGCGACGAAGGCCCATCACGCTCGTCCGTCAAGGCGGCGCTCGAGGCCGGCCGCCATGTCGTCACCGCAAACAAGGCGTTGCTTGCCAAACACGGCGTAGCATTGGCCGAGATCGCCGAGAGGAAAGGCGTGCTGCTCAATTACGAGGCGGCGGTGGCCGGCGGCATTCCGGTTATCAAGACAATGCGCGAGGCGATGGCTGGCAATTCGGTGACCCGCGTTTTCGGCATCCTCAACGGTACCTGCAACTACATTCTGACGCGCATGGAAGCCGAGGGCCTGTCTTTCGATGCCTGCCTGAAGGATGCGCAACGGCTGGGCTATGCCGAAGCCGACCCGACCTTCGACATCGAGGGTCACGACACCGCGCACAAGCTGTCGATCCTGACCAGCCTTGCCTTCGGCACGAGGATCGCCGCCAACGATATCTACATGGAAGGCATCTCCAACATCAGCCAGGCCGACATCCGCGCGGCCGGCGATCTCGGCTACCGGATCAAGCTGCTTGGCGTCGCCCAACGCACCGAAAGCGGCATCGAGCAGCGCGTGCACCCGACCATGGTGCCGACGGCCTCGGTCATCGCGCAGGTGCACGGTGTCACCAATGCGGTGGCGATCGAAACCGACATCCTCGGCGAATTGCTGCTTTCCGGCCCTGGCGCCGGCGGCAACGCCACCGCGTCGGCGGTGATCGGCGACATTGCCGATATCGCCAAGAGCCGGCCTGGCTTCCAGCATGGTCCGGTCTTCGGCCGGCCGGCGAAGGAATTGAAGCCTTACAAGAAGGCGCTGATGCGCAGCCATGCCGGCGGTTATTTCATCCGGCTGACCGTGCACGACCGCCTCGGCGTTTTCGCGGCAATAGCCAAGCGCATGGCCGACAACGACATTTCGCTGGAATCGATCGTCCAGCATGCCGCCGGGCCGGAAACCGAGGCACAGAAGACCGTCATCCTAGTGACCCACGAGACGACCGAGGCGGCGGTGCGCAAGGCCGTCGACGGCATCACCAGGGACAGCCTTCTGACCGACAAGCCGCAAGTCATCCGCATCGAGCGGGCCGGATAGCAGTCTCACATTTTGCGTTTAATCGATTGATATTGCTGCGCTTTCAAAAAGGTCCAGCGCAGGTCTTGCTGTTGTCACGGGGCTTTGACACAAGAAGCGCGTCTCTGGCGGGAGGCTAATGCATGTCGCCCAAAAGTGTGCAGCGGTTTTGGGACAACGACATGCATAATAAAAACAAACTGCCAACGAGGATTGTCCATCGATGAATGTGGCCCAGAACATTGTCGCCGGCCTCGACCGGATACTGACCATGGAATTGGTGCGCGTCACCGAACGCGCCGCGGTCGCGGCCGCCAGATTGCGCGGACGTGGCGACGAGAAAGCCGCCGACCAGGTCGCGGTCGATGCCATGCGGCAGGAGCTCAACCGTCTTGCCATCAACGGCGCGGTGGTGATCGGCGAGGGCGAGCGCGACGAGGCGCCGATGCTCTATATCGGCGAGGAGGTCGGCACCGGCAAAGGCCCGGCTGTCGACATAGCGCTCGATCCGCTCGAAGGCACGACGATCTGCGCCAAGAACCTGCCCAACGCATTGGCCGTTATCGCCATTGCCGAAAAAGGCAGCCTTTTGTTCGCGCCGGACGTCTATATGGACAAGATCGCGATCGGCCCGGGCTATGCCGACGGCATCATCGACATCGATGCCTCGCCGGCCGAAAACATCGCCAGCCTCGCCAGGGCCAAGGGCGTGCCGGTGGCGGAGATCACCGCCTGTATTCTCGACCGGCCGCGCCATGGCGCCTTGATCGAAGCCGTGCGGGCGACCGGAGCCGCAATTCGTCTGATCGGCGATGGTGATGTCGCCGGGGTCATCCATACCACCGACCCGGACGAGACCGGCATCGACATCTATCTCGGCACCGGCGGCGCGCCGGAAGGCGTGCTCGCAGCTGCCGCCTTGCGCTGCACCCGTGGCCAGATGCAGGGCAAGTTGATCCTCGATACGCCGGAAAAGCTGGCGCGCGCCGCCAAGATGGGCATCTCCGACCCTAAACGGATCTACCACACGCAAGACATGGCACGCGGCGACGTGCTGTTTGCCGCGACCGGCGTCACCGACGGCAATATGCTGGCCGGCGTCAAGTTCGGCCGCAATTTCATCACCACGCACACGATCGTCCTGCGATCGTCATCGCGGACCGTGCGCGAAATCAAGGCCAGGCACCAGGATCTGGAAAAGTTTTGATTTCGACTCAGTTAGCCGTTGCATACTGTGCGCAATGACAAATTGCAGACGGCGCGTCACGTGACGGGGGAAAGACGCTTTTTCCTCGATGTCAGGCAGTCGGCCACCGGCGTTTCCTGGGAACACCGGCTGACCGAGCGTCAGGACATGGCCGCGCTCGCCATCGCGCAAGGGTATGGCGTGCCCGATATCGTGGCACGCGTGCTGGCCGGGCGTGGCGTCACCGCCGAGCAGACCGAGCAGTTTCTGGATCCGACCATCCGCAACCTGCTGCCCGACCCGGCATCGCTGACCGACATGGACAAGGCCGCCTCTCGCATCGCCCAGGCGGTGATGGCCAGGGAAAAGGTGGCGATCTTTGGCGACTACGATGTCGACGGCGCCGCCTCATCGGCGCTGCTCAAGCGCTTTCTCGCGCATTTCTCGGTGCCGTCGGAGATCTACATACCGGACCGCATCTTCGAGGGCTACGGCCCCAATCCGGAAGCGATGCGCGAACTCGTTTCGCGCGGCGCGACGCTGATCGTCACCGTCGATTGCGGCACCAATAGTGCTGCTTCCATCGACGCGGCGAAGGCCGTCGGCGCCGACGTCGTGGTGCTCGATCACCATCAGGTCGGCGGGCCGTTGCCGGCGGCGACTGCGGTCGTCAACCCCAATCGCGAGGACGACCTTTCCGGCCAAGGTCATCTTTGTGCCGCCGGTGTCGTCTTCCTTTGCCTGGTGCAGACCGCGAAGATTCTGCGCAGCCGCCTGCCGGATGCCGCACCGCCGGACCTGCTTGGCCTGCTCGATCTGGTAGCGCTTGGCACCGTCTGCGACGTGGTGCCGCTCACCGGCATCAACCGCGCCTTCGTTGTCAAGGGGCTGCAGGTTGCGCGGCAGCAGAGGAACGAAGGGCTGGCGGCGTTGGCGCGGGTCTCGCGTATCGGCGAGCCGATCAACACGTTCCATCTGGCCTTTCTGATCGGTCCGCGCATCAACGCCGGCGGGCGCATCGGCGACGCAGCACTTGGCAGCCGCCTGCTTGCAACCGACGACCCGGTCGAAGCCCGCACCATCGCCGAGACGCTGGATCGGCTCAACCAGGAGCGGCAGTCGATGGAGCAGGAGATGCTGGCCGCGGCGCGCTCAGAGGCCGACGCCGAGCTTGCCGGCGGCAATGGTCCGGCCATCGTGGTCACAGCCAGCAGCAACTGGCACCCGGGCATTGTCGGCCTGCTTGCCTCGCGGCTCAAGGACCATGCGCGCCGGCCCGCATTTGCCATCGCCTTCAACGTCAATGGTGTCGGTACCGGTTCAGGCCGTTCAGTGTCTGGCTTCGACCTCGGCCGGCTGGTGCGCGAGGCTGCCGATGCCGGACTTATCGTCAAGGGCGGCGGCCACGGAATGGCGGCCGGCATCACTGTCGAGCGGGCGAAGCTCGGCGAACTCAGGGCTTTCTTCGAAGAGCGCGCGGCGGTGGATGTGTTCCGCCTGCAAGGCGAGGAGAGCCTGGCGATCGACGGCGCGCTTGCCGCCGAGGGCGCCACGCTTGCGCTGCTCGATGCGCTTGAGAGGGCAGGGCCGTTCGGCGCCGGGCATGTTGCGCCGGTGTTCGCGCTGCCGCGCCACCGGCTTGTCGATGCGCGGGCGGTCGGCAGCAACCACATCCGCGCCGACCTGCAGTCGGAAAGCGGCGGCCGCATCCAGGCGATCGCCTTTCGCGCCGTCGATACTGCGCTCGGCGAATTCCTGTTCAAGAACAGGGGCAAACCGGTGCACGTCGCCGGCTCATTGTCGGGCAATCACTGGAACGGCAACCGCACGGTGCAGTTCCGCATCGTCGACGCGGCGCTTGCCTGAGAGCTCGCTGCCGCCCTGCCTAAGCGAGGACGGTCTGCAGCCGGGTCAGGTCGCCGATCTGCGCCATCGTTGCCTGGTAGCCGATACGGATCGCTTCGTCGGCGCGGTGGAATTCGGTCAGGCCGATATGGCTGAGCTTCGGCTGCAGCGATATGTCCGGCGGGTCGCCGGCCAGCCTGGCGCGCGAAATGCGGTCCTGGATGATGTTGAAGGCCTCGACCATGACGCCGGTAATGCCGAGCCGCGTCTCGCGCGACTGGCGTTCGGGATCGGCGTGGCCGGCCCTCGGCGCGTCTTTCTCGATGACCAGCTCGCCGGCATTGTGCTTGATCACCGCGGCGCGGCCGAACAGATCGTAGTGAAGGTTCACCGCAACTACGAGCGGCTGCTCGTAGGCACGGCAGACCGAGACCGGCACCGGATTGACCAGTGCGCCGTCAACCAGCACGCGCCCATTGCAGGCGACCGGCTCGAACACGCCGGGCAGCGCGTAGGAGGCGCGCATTGCGGTGCTCAACGAGCCGCTCGACAGCCAGATCTCATGGCCGGTGCGGATTTCCGAAGCGACGCAGACGAATGGTTTTGGCAGGTCCTCGAAGCGGATGCCGGCTATGTGCTCGCGCAGCCGTGCATCGAGCTTCATGCCACCGAACAGGCCGCTGCCGCGTAGATTGAGGTCGAGAAGGCCAAAAATGCGCCGCCTGGTCAGGCTGCGCGCGAATTCTTCCAGCTCGTCAAGCTTGCCGGCAACATAGCAGCCGCCGACCAGCGCGCCGATCGAGGTGCCGGCGATCATCGACACTTCGATGCCGGCTTCGTCAAGCGCGCGCAGCACGCCGATATGCGCCCAGCCGCGCGCACAGCCGCCGCCCAATGCCAGCGAAATCCCTGTTTTGCCCGGAGATTTGGTTTCGGATGCGCCCGCGGCCGAGGAGAGGCCATTGGCCTCCCGAACGTCAGGTCTGTTGCGCAATGACGCCCAGTCGAGCATCACAATCTCCCTTGTCCCACGGCCATCCTATAGGCGGGCCGTATCGAAATCATGAATATACGTGGCTGAAGTGCTGCGAATGGTTCATATTGATGGTGTATTGCGCTTTCGATACGTTTTTTCCGCATCGAACAGTGGCTTGCTGCCGTCGCTGGCAAGTGTCCCTTTGCCATCGCTCAGCCCCACCGTCCGATAAAAGCATGAACGTCGGCCGGTGTGACAAGTTGCTTGGTGACCCAGCACTTTGACGCGCAACCATATCGCGTCCTGGTCACAATCCGTGAGCATCTCGACAACCTCCTGGACATTGCCCGAGGTTTCGCCCTTCTTCCACAGCGCGTTGCGCGAACGCGACCAGTAGTGCGCGATGCCGGTCTCGAGCGTCAGCGCCAGCGCCTCGGCATTCATGTGCGCGACCATCAGCAGCATGCCGTCTTCGGCATCGGTGACGACGGCGGTGACGAGGCCGCCGGCATCGAAGCGCGGCGAAAGGACCGTGCCTTCCTCAAGCGCCTTCTTGTCTGAGGGAGCTTTCGGGAACTCCAATGCAGACATTCGCCGGTCCTTATTTAACTAAGGTGGGGCGGGTCTGATCAGTTCCGCCGCCGCGCACCATGGTGACGAAGCGGACCTGCTCTTCGGGTGTATCCTTGAAGACGCCGGTGAAGGTCGAGGTCAGTGTGGTGGAGCCCTGTTTGCGGATACCGCGCATGGCCATGCACATATGCTCGGCCTCGAGCATGACGGCGACGCCACGCGGATTGAGCACGTCCTGGATGACCCCGGCAATCTGCGCCGTCATCGCTTCCTGGGTCTGCAGACGATGGGCGAAGATGTCGACGACGCGGGCGATCTTGGACAGGCCGACGACCTTGCCGTCCGGCAGATAGCCGACATGCGCCTTGCCGATGATCGGCACCATATGGTGCTCGCAATGCGAGTGGAACGTGATGTCCTTGACGATCACGAGGTCATCGTAGCCGGCGACTTCCTCGAAGGTGCGGCCGAGTTCCTCGGCCGGACACATGTCGTAGCCGTTGAACATTTCGCGGAACGCCTTAGTGACGCGCTTCGGCGTGTCGATCAGACCCTCGCGGTCAGGGTTGTCGCCGGTCCAGCGCAGCAAGGTGCGCACCGCGGCTTCGACTTCGGCCTCGCTTGGCCGGTCGGTGACCGGCTTTTCCATATAGGCCGACTGCGGCATGAGTTTCTTGATAACGGCGTCCATAAAGGCGTCTCCCGTAGTTCCTCTCTCAGGAGGAACGAGTTGAACGGACCACGACCTTTCGGGTGTCAGAAACTCGCCCGGTTTCCAGCCCGTAAGTGGCGTGAACAGATTTGGGCATGACGAGGTTTGTGGTCGCCTTGTCGATACCCGACTACCGCCATTATATATGTTCGTGCCGAGCGAAAGGAAGACGCCAGAGCGGCAATCGCTGTTCGCTGGGCGGCGACGGATTGGAAAAATATGATCGACGATGTCTACAATGCGAAAATTCTGGGTTTTGCCGGAAACATCGCACGGATCGGCCGGCTCGACCGGCCCGACGCAACCGCACGAGCACATTCCAAGCTGTGCGGCTCGACGGTGACCGTCGATCTGAAGATGGATGATGGCGTCGTCAGCGATTTCGCGCATGACGTGAAGGCCTGCGCGCTTGGCCAGGCGTCGTCGTCGATCATGGCGCAGCATGTCGTCGGCGCCAGCGCCGAAGAATTGCGCAGCGTGCGCGAGACGATGCTGAAGATGCTGAAGGAAAATGGCCCGCCGCCCGAAGGCCGCTTCGCCGACCTGAAATACCTGGAGCCGGTGCGCGACTATAAGGCGCGCCACGCCTCGACCATGCTGACCTTCGACGCAGTGGTCGACGCGATCGGCCAGATCGAAAAGAAGCGGGCGGAAGAGGCGGCTTAAACCTTGGCGAGAAAACGCCGGCTTTCGGCGAATTCCGCCCGGACCCAGTCGGCAAAAGCCCTGGCCGGCTCGGAAAGGTCATTCAGCCTTCTGGCCACTAGCCAATAGGCGCCCGACGCGACGTCGATGTCGAAAGGCTTGATCAGCGCGCCGGACGCAAGTTCTTCGCCGATCTGCAAAAGATCGCCCAGCGCGACACCATGTCCAAGCAAGGCTGCCTGATTCGAAAGCGAAGCATCGGCCAGCATCGGGCCGCGCGCAGGCACGGCATCAGCCGTCACGCCCGCCGCTTCGAACCAGCGCGCCCAAGCCTGACGGTTTTCTTCGTGCAGCAATGTATAGCGACCAAGGTCGATCGGCTTTTCCAGAGCTGGGCCGGATGCAAGAAGTGCCGGCGACAGAACTGGGGAATCGACGACCGCGGCAAGCTGTTCGGCTTCGCTGCGTGGCCATGAGGTGGCGTGTGCACTGAAACGTAGGGCAAGTTCGGGCTGATCGCTGCGAAACTCTATCAACCTCGGGTCGACCTCAAGGGAAACGTCGATGTCGGGTCGCAACTCGCGAAACCGGTTGAGCCGCGGCACCAGCCATACGGATGCGAGCGATGGCTCAACGCTGACACGTACCACGGACTGCGTCGGGGCCGCCGTCAATTCCGAAAGCAGCCTGTCGATGCCCTCGAAACTTCTGACCAACTGGTCGAGCAGCCGCCGGCCGGTGTCGGTCAACTCGACGCGGCGATGATGGCGGAAGAACAAAGGTTGGCGCAGGAAGGTTTCGAGCTCGCGGATCTGTCGGCTGATCGCCGCCTGCGAAACATAAAGCTCCTCGGCCGCACGGCTGAAGCTCAGGTGACGACCGGCTGCTTCGAAGCTTCTGAGAGCCGTCAGGGGGAGGTGTCCGCGCTTCATTCGCATAACTCAGAGTTATCTGACGTGGACGTTATTCTCGTTTGAAGAGCAAGGCCAGCGGCGCTCTAATCGGTGCTCAAGGAGTGCCGCCATGATCCAGTTTCTCAACATTCTGGGCGATGTCGTACGGATCGCGACGTTTCAGTGGTACGACGAGAAACCGCATAGGGATTGGTACGAGGAGAGGCCGCCGACCAGCGTCGCCGTATGTCGAAGGCCGACGCCCGACCGCTACCCGGTTCGCCGTACCAGGCCATGACGGGATTGCCGGAACGGCATTGCGTTCCTGGCCCGATGCGCACATCTATCGCGTAGGGAAACGCGATGTGGAGACTGCGGTGGTCGGCCAACATCGGCAAGCGCACGGCGCCAGACCGATTCGACAAGGACGCAATTGGCCCGGCCCGTGGCGCAAGACGCCGGGCCGCGTCTTCGGCACGTCGCTTGTCCGATTCTACCAGCTGACGCTGTCCGGCTTCGTCGGCAATTCCTGCCGGCATCTGCCGACCTGTTCCGAATACGCGCACGAAGCGATCGCCCGCCACGGGCTATGGGCCGGCGGCTGGATGGGGTTTTTCCGGGTGCTGCGCTGCGGACCGTTCGGCACGCACGGCATCGACCGGGTGCCTGAGGCACTGGCTGATCGCTACCTCTGGTTCATGCCATGGCGGTACTGGCGGATCGGGAAAAAACGTGGCGACCTGGACAGTTGACCGCAACTGTGCGGTGCACAAAGGGATCGCTTTTTACGATCTGGTAGGGTTAACCGCAGCTTGCGCTGACATAGCGCATTTGAGACAAAATCGAGACAAGACACCTCGCTAAGCCGCTCCTGACAGCCTTCAGGAGAGATTACCAAATGCGCCGGATAGATCGTCTTCCCTTCGTTTTCGCCGTGGTTCTCTATGTCCTGGCGTGGCTGATGGGTTTTCCGATCCGTGCGCAATCGGCGCCGCTCGGGGAGGTCGAATGCACGCTGATCGTCGACGCCGCAAGCGGCGAGACGCTGTATCGCCAAGGGACCTGCGATCAGCGCTTCAGCCCCGCCTCGACATTCAAGGTTCCGCTGGCGCTGATCGGCTATGATGCTGGAATCCTGAGCGACGAGCATACGCCAAGCTGGGAGTACAAGGCAGAGTTCAATGCCCCGAAACGGGACCGCAAGACCGTCGACCCGACGATCTGGGAAAGGGATTCGGTCCTTTGGTTCTCACGCGAGATTACGCGCCGGCTCGGCAGCAAACAGTTTGCCGGCTATGTGTCCAGATTGGACTATGGTAACACCGAAGTCTCCGGCACTGCCGGCAAGAATGACGGCCTCACCCATTCCTGGGTGAATTCTTCGCTCAAGATATCGCCGGTCGAGCAGGTCGATTTCCTGCGCAAGCTGCTGGCGCGGAAACTGCCGGTCTCGGACAAGGCCCATGCGATGACCAGCGCGATTGTCCCGACCTTCCGGGCAGGCGGCTGGACGGTGCAGGGCAAGACCGGAACGACCAGGCTCGGCGACAGCGCCGACAAGCGCTCGCTTGGCTGGTTTGTCGGCTGGGCGCAGACCGATGCTCGCAAGATCGTCTTTGCCCGCCTGGTAGTCGATACGAAACGTTCCGACACGCCAAAGGGGCCCAAGACGCGGGCGATGTTCCTGAAAGATCTGCCGAATCTCCTCAGGTGACCTACATCCGGCTTTACGGCGCCGAAAACTGCCCATAAAAGACCGCTCGCCGCCGGACGCATCCGGCTCTTACTGATGCATGTCGTAGCCCCAAAACCGCTAAGCAGTCTTGGGCGACATGCATTTCACCACCCGCGCTCGTTTGCGGGACTGGATAGGAGAATCTTATGCTGAATTCCGTTTCCCTGACATTTCCCGATGGTTCCGTTCGCGATTACGACGCGGCGATGACCGGCGCCGGCCTGGCGGAATCGATCTCGAAGTCGCTGGCCAAGAAGGCCGTTGCCTATTCGATCGACGGCACAGTGCGCGATCTTTCCGACCCGATCGGCAGATCGGCCAAAGTCGAGATCATCACCCGCGAGGACCCGCGTGCGCTGGAGCTCATCCGCCACGATGCAGCCCATGTGCTGGCCGAAGCCGTGCAGGAACTTTGGCCGGGAACGCAGGTGACCATCGGGCCGGTGATCGAAAACGGATTCTACTACGATTTTGCCCGCAACGAGCCGTTCACGCCCGACGATTTCCCGGTGATCGAGAAGAAGATGCGCGAGATCATTGCGCGCAACAAGCCGTTCACCAAAGAGGTCTGGTCGCGCGAAAAGGCGAAAAGGATCTTTGCCGACAAGGGCGAGCGCTACAAGCTCGAGTTGATCGACGCCATCCCCGAGGATCAGGACCTCAAGATCTATGCACAGGGCGACTGGTTCGACCTTTGCCGCGGCCCGCATATGGCCTCGACTGGCCAGATCGGCAACGCCTTCAAGCTGATGAAGGTCGCCGGCGCCTATTGGCGCGGCGACAGCAACAACCCGATGCTGACCCGCATCTACGGCACGGCCTGGGCCGACCAGGCGCAGCTCGAAGCGTATCAGACGATGCTGGAGGAGGCCGAGAAGCGCGACCACAGGAAGCTCGGCCGTGAGATGGACCTGTTCCACTTCCAGGAGGAAGGCCCCGGGGTCGTGTTCTGGCACGCCAAGGGCTGGAGGATGTTCCAGAACCTGGTCAATTACATGCGTCGCCGCCTCGACGAGCAGGGCTATCAGGAGGTCAACGCGCCGCAGGTGCTCGACAAGAGCCTGTGGGAGACGTCAGGCCACTGGGGCTGGTACCGGGACAATATGTTCAAGGTGACGGTTGCTGGCGACGACACCGACGACGACCGGGTGTTTGCGCTGAAGCCGATGAACTGCCCCGGTCACGTCCAAATCTTCAAGCACGGGCTGAAATCCTACCGCGATCTGCCGGTAAAACTTGCGGAATTCGGCAATGTGCATCGCTATGAGCCGTCCGGCGCGCTGCACGGGCTGATGCGCGTGCGCGGCTTTACCCAGGACGATGCGCACATCTTCTGCACCGAGGAACAGCTCGCCGACGAGTGCATCAAGATCAACGATCTGATCCTCTCGACCTATGCCGATTTCGGCTTCGACGAAATCACCGTCAAGCTGGCGACCCGCCCCGAAAAACGGGTCGGCACCGACGCGATGTGGGATCATGCTGAGGGCGTGCTGCAGGACGTGCTCGACAAGATCGCGGCGCGGTCGGGCAACCGGATCAAGACGGGCGTCAATCCGGGTGAGGGCACGTTCTACGGGCCGAAGTTCGAATATGTGCTGAAGGACGCCATCGGCCGCGACTGGCAATGCGGCACCACGCAGGTTGATTTCAACCTGCCGGAACGGTTCGGCGCCTTCTACATCGGCTCGGATTCGGAAAAGAAGCAGCCGGTGATGGTGCATCGCGCCATCTGCGGCTCGATGGAGCGTTTTCTCGGCATCCTGATCGAGAATTATTCCGGCCATTTCCCGCTCTGGTTCGCGCCGCTGCAGGTGGTGGTGGCGACGATCACTTCCGATGCCGACGATTACGCGCGAAAGGTCGTCGCGCAGCTGAAGGCGGCCGGGCTGATCGCCGAGGCCGACCTGCGCAACGAGAAGATCAACTACAAGGTCCGCGAGCATTCGCTGGCCAAGGTCCCGGTCATACTGGTCTGTGGCAAGCGCGAGGCCGAGGAAGAAACGGTCAATATCCGTCGTCTCGGGTCGCGCGACCAGGAATCGCTCGGCCTCGCAGCCGCCGTGAAGCTGCTTGCCGACGAGGCGGTGACACCCGACCGCAAGCGCCGCGCGGCCTGAACCAGTCGACCAGCAACGAATGGCGGTGGAGCGATCCACCGCCATTTTTTATATTTTATATGCCTGTCACGCCGCGCGCCTATCTGGCAAATCGATCGACGTGCGCGTCGGCAACGCGCTGGCGCGACGCATGCGCAAGGCAGCTTAGAGGGGCGCGCCTCAGTCGGCGCCTTCCTCGGAATCGATGGCCGAAGCCTCGGTGGCCAGAACCTCGATGTCCTGGTTGTGCCCAGCCACCACCGTAAAATCCTTCTGGTAGATGCGGTCGCGGTTCTTGGCGATGATGGTGTAGTCGCCCTCGGCCAGCACCATCGAGGCAAAGGCGCCGACGGTTTCCTTGATCGGATCGCCGGATTCATTGAGCAGGGACCAGGAGGTGTCGGCGATCGCCTCGCCGCCTGGTTCGCGCACCAGCTTCATGGTCATCTCGGCGGCACGGTGCTCGACGGTCGCTTCGGTCAGCTTGCCGGCCTCGACGCGGATGTCGGAGCGGATGACCGCGTTCACCGCGCCATAGGTCGACACGACGTGGTAGGTGCCGGCATTGAGCCGCACGACGCTGTTCGGCTCGACATCGGGTATGATCAGGGCGCGATCGCCATCGGCCGCGGCGTGGCTCTCATAGATCGAGAAGCGCAGCTTCTTCGGCGGTATGCGTACCCCGCCGGACAGCACGGCATCGAGCTTGAGGCCGCCGGCATCGAGCACGAGGCTCTCGCGCTTGGCTTCCTTGCCGACGGTGATGCGCTTGGTGGCGCCGGCCCGCCCGTAGGAGGCGTGGACCAGATACGAACCCGGCTCGAGCTGGAATATGGCGGTGCCGCCATGAGCGGAGGCGACCATCGGCAGCTTGCCGTCGCTGGCCGATTCGGGTTTGAAGACGCGCCAGACTATGCCGCGCGTGATGTCGGCGCCCTTGTCGGTCAATTGCGCCGACAGCGTGATCGCCCCGCTGCTGCCCAATGCCAGCGATGTCTCGCTTTTCGGAGGCGCATAGCCCGAAATTCCGGGAAGCTTCAGCTCGCCGAGGCCGTCCACATCCTGGGCGACGGCAAGCGAAACCGGCACCATCAACAGTGCGGCAGCGAGCCCTATCAGGAAAAGACGCAATGTCCCCTCAAACATGCCTTGCGTTGAAGCCCAAGGCGGTGGCAATTTCAAGGCTTAAGAGTCCGGTCGGCTTCTGCTACAGGGCTCTTTGTCCGGCGCGCCGCGCCAATGCCCAAGCCGCCCGATGTCCCGATGGTGCGCTTCAGCTCAAATTCCAGGAGACTTGCGCCCATGGCGTCGCCGATCATCGATCTTCTGCTGACCCGAAATTCCGCGCCGATCCCGGATTTGAAAGAACCGGCACCGGGCGATGCGGAGATCGCGACGATGATCGCCGCCGCCTCGCGGGTGCCGGACCATGGCCGGCTGGAGCCTTGGCGTTTCATCCTTTATCGCGGCGAGGCCCGCATCGAGATCGGCAAGAAGCTGGCAGAACTTGCCGATCAGCGCGAAGGGCCGCTGCCGGAAGGCCGCCGCAACCAGGAACTGGCGCGCTTTTCGCGCGCGCCGCTGGTCATCGGCGTGATTTCTATCCCCAGGGAAAACCCAAAGATCCCGCAATGGGAGATGTTCCTGTCCGGCGGCATGGCGGCGATGAACCTGATGCTTGCCGCCAATGCGCTGGGCTACGGCACCAACATGATCAGCAACTGGTATTCCGACGTGCCCGAGGGCAGGGCGATCCTCGGCCTGGCGCCGCATGAGCGGGTCGTCGGCTTCGTCCATATCGGCTCCTACCAGGGGCCAGCGCCGGAACGACCGCGGCCCGATCCGGCAAAGCTCTATGCCGACTATTCAGGGCCGTGGGTGGGATAATTTCGGCGCGGAACAGACCCCTAAGGATCAAGCTCCGATGCCTTGGCTCGCGCCAGGAGCCGCTCTGCGAGCTTGAGATGCGGCCGGTCGTACATCTTGCCATCCATGCCGACGACGCCGGGATTTCCTGCCGCCTCGAACGCCTCGACGATCGCCAGGGCGCTTTTCACCGCTTGCGCCGAAGGCGTGAAGGCGGCGTTGATGACCGGCACCTGCGCCGGATGGATCGCCATCTTGCCGGTGAAGCCGTCGCGCTCGGCCTCAGCGCATTCGGCCTCGAAGCCGGCCATGTCGCGAAAATCCGGAAAGACGGTGTCGATTGCCGCGACTTCCGCGGCACTTGCGGCAAGCATGGTCATGGAGCGGGCGAGGCGGAACACATCCATGTAGCGGCCATTCGCGTCGCGCGTCGCGCGCGCGCCAATCGCCGCCGACAAATCTTCCGCCCCCCAGGTGACGCCGACAAGCCGCGCGCTTGCACGGGCGTAGGTCGCTGCGGCCAAGACGCCTGCGGCCGTTTCTGTGATGATCGGCAGGATCCTTATCGCTCCATCCGGCAGGCCGCTTTCGGCTTCGTGCACCCTGAGCTTGGCCGAGAGATGCTGGACATCCAGTCCGCTGTTCGACTTAGGCAGCATGATGCCGTCTGGTTTTGCTGGCACGAGCGCCGCCAGATCGTCGTCGGTCAGTCCGGTCGAAAGGTCATTGACGCGCACATAGATCGCGGAGCTGGTCCGGTGCCTGTGCGCGGCGATAAAACGCGCCGCTGTGTCGCGCGCCAACCCCTTGTTCTGCGCAGCAATCGAGTCCTCGAGATCGATGATGACCACGTCGGCGCCCACGCCAAAGCCCTTCTCCAGCTTCTTTTCCGAATCGCCGGGAACGAAGAGCAGAGAACGCATCGGCTATGCCTTTTTCACCATCATGGCTTGCCTCGTGCATTTGGCAACCAGCACATCGTTCTGGTTATAGGCGCGGTGCTCGAACTCGACGATACCGCGGTCCGGTTTCGACCTGGAATCGCGCACCGAAACCACCGTGGTCTCGACGCGAATGGTGTCGCCATGGAAGACGGGATGTGGAAACACCGTCTCCTTCATGCCGAGATTGGCGATGGTGGTGCCGACGGTGATGTCATTGACCGAGATGCCGATCATCAGGCCCAGCGTGAACAGCGAATTGACCAGCGGTTTGCCCCATTCGCTCTTCGCCGCGAAGTCGAAGTCGATGTGCAGCGGCTGCGGGTTCAACGTCATCACCGAAAACAACATGTTGTCGCTTTCGGTCACGGTCTTGCGCAGCGTGTGCGTGAACACTTGGCCGACAGCGAACTCCTCAAGATAAAGCCCGGCCATGGTCGATCTCCTCCGCTGCTTCAGGGTTGATAGGCGTTGCATATCGCGCTCGCAAGCCAGTTAACGAACATGGTGAACCGTTCGTAAACCATTTGTGCCTACGGTCTCCACCAGGGTCAGAAGCGTTCTGGCAAGGGGCGTAAGCAGGCGACATGGTCGTTTCGCATTTCCTGAAATGGATCCATACGGCGAAGGTGTCGGAGCGTGCTGCGGCGGCAAGCGCGCTGGCTCGCGCCTATGTCGACTCGGAGCTGCCTTTCGAGGACCGCTGCGCTGCCGAGGCGGCGCTGACGTTGCTGCTCGACGACGCATCGTCGAAGGTGCGGCTGGCGATCGCCGACGCGCTTTCCATGAGCCATCATGCGCCGCCGCAGATCGTCAGCGCGCTGGCCTCGGACCAGCCGGAAGTCGCAGCCTTGGTGCTGGCGCGCTCGCCGCTGCTCACCGATGCCGACCTGATCGATCGGGTTGCCGGCGGCCAGAAGGCGACGCAGAAGGTGATCGCCGACCGGCCACGCGTCTCGATGTCGGTTGCGGCGG
The DNA here is from genome assembly GCF_040320905.1 of Mesorhizobium sp. M0590. Taxonomy (NCBI): domain Bacteria; kingdom Pseudomonadati; phylum Pseudomonadota; class Alphaproteobacteria; order Hyphomicrobiales; family Phyllobacteriaceae; genus Mesorhizobium; species Mesorhizobium sp. M0590. The sequence continues at coordinate 191,120 of NZ_JAMYQN010000004.1, read as the reverse complement.
CGATCGCCGAGATCGGCGAGCCGGAAGCCTGCGCCACGCTGCTCGCCAACAGCGGCGCCGATATCGCATCGATCAGCTTTCGGCGCATGGCCGAGCGGCACGGCCACCTGCCTCTGGTGCGCGAAGCGCTGATTGCCGACGCGCGCCTGCCCGCCGATTGCCGGCATTTGCTGCTGGTCAAAGTGGGCGAGACGCTCAAGGGCTCGCCGCTGGTGCTGGCGCTGATGGGCGCCGCCAGGGCCGAGCGCGTCATGCGCGATGCTTGCGTCAAAGCCTCCGTGACACTGATCGAAGGCACGCGTGCAGAGGAACATACCGCACTTGTCGAACATCTGCGCCTGCGCGGCGACCTGACCGCAAGCTTCGTCATCCGCACCATTGCGCACGGCAAGGTCGACTTCTTTGGCTCGGCGCTGGTCGCGCTCAGCCAACAGTCCGAGCAACGGGTGAGGGCACTGCTGGCCGGCGGGCATGACGTGGCTCTGCAGGCACTGTTCCGCAGCGCCGGGCTTACCGCCGCCACCCACGCCATCATTCTGCGCGCGCTGAAGGTCTGGCGCGAGGTCGCCAATGGCAAACGCCTCGCCGGCGTCCAGGAAGTCAGTTGGCTGATGCTGAAGGAATTGGGCGGACAGTCCGCCGAAGGCGATCTCGCCGGGCTGGTCAAATCGATCCATCTCGACGCGCTGCGCGAGAACGCACGCGGGCACGCGCTGGCGATCGCTGCTGCCTAAACCCGGTCTTTCGCGAAAAAATCCGGAAAATCCTCGATCGCGGCGGCGATGATGCGCAGCGAGGCGGCGGTCTGCAGCATTTCGGCTGCGACGCTGCGCTCCGCGATGCCTGCTGCATACTGCCTGGCGACTGCGACGGTCGCCGTCTGCGGCTCGCCGACGCGCCTGAACAGCAGTTCGCGCGCCAGCCCGCGCAGGAAATTGGTGATGGAAAGTGCCGTTTCGGATGGCATCGTGGAACTTTGCTGCGCGTTGCGCAGCCGTAGGATTTCGAGGCCGACGGTAACCGCAGCTATGCCGCCGCCGAGAACCGCGTCGCCTTTCTTGCCGGCGTTCTGCAGCAGTGGCATCAACTGGTTGATCCGGTCGTAGGCAAGGCTTTCGAAGGCCGATCGCCGCGGCAGGCGGTCGTGCAGGCAAAGGCGTGCAAGATCTTCGCGCATGGTTTGCAGGATGCGGTTGACTGTAACCCAGGGGTCGGCGGGCAGCACGACGGCGAAGACGCCGATCGCCAGAAGAATGCCGACAAGGACCGCTGCCGAATTGGCGAGGAACGGCTCCGGATCGTAGGTCATGACCTGATGTGGGCTGAGGAAGGCGAGGAAATTGATGGCAAAGGCCGTTGCCACGCCGACGTAGCGCGGATTGGCCATGCCCAGTGCCGCTGGCACCAGGATCGGGACGACGAAAACCGCGAACCAGCCAAAGCCCGGCAGCGCTGGAAGTGCTATCTGCCCGACCACAAACGCGAACGGCAGGGCGAGCAACGTGCCCTCGAAGAAGTTCCATGCCGACCGGATCGGATCGGCGCGCGCGGCGAACAAGCTGGAGACGACGGCGACCAGAATGACCGTGCCGGTCGCGTCCGACCATTTCGTCGCCAGCCAGAAGCCGGCGACCAGGAGCGTGGCGATTGCTGCGCGCACGGCATTGCGCGATGCCGCACGGTAATCGCGGTGCACCACCAGCGCTGGCTGCCGCCGTTCGCGACTGGCACGAGACGGGGGAGAGCGCAGTGCATCCAGGCCGCGCAGCACTTGCTGCATTGCCTCGGCGAAGTCGGCGGCAATGGTCAGGCGTGTGACAGTGCCAGCCCAGTTAATGTCTTGCCCGGCCGCGATGTCAGGCATCTGCCGCGCCTTGCCGGCGATTGCGTCGAGCCGCGCCACCCAGGGCGCCGTATCGTCCAGCGCGCCCGGCTTGGCTACCAGTTCGCCGACAACGGCCTGCAACTCGGCGCGAACGGGGATGAGGGCTGCATTCTTCGGCGCGGCGTGGGCATGCAGCGCACGCGCCGCTGACAGGGCCGACAGAAGCTGGCCGATGGTACGCCGGACCGGATAGGCGCGGGTGGCGAGGCTCGGCCCCTCCAGCCTTGCGTAAGTGCGCATCTCGCCGAGCGTCTGGACGTCGCCGATCAGCTTGCGGTGCAGCCCGGCAAGCTTTTCCGCATCGCCGCCGGAAAAAGCGCCGTCCGCATAGGCCGCCAGGTCGAGAATGCTGCGTTTCAGTCTTGAGATGATGGCGTCGGCGGCCAGTTTCGGCAGGATCAGCCGGCTGGTCAGCGCAGCGCAGACGATACCAAGCACGATTTCCGCGCAGCGCGCCACGGCGAGATCGATGACGAGGTGCGGCTGGCCGAAAGCCGGCAGGCCTATGATCATCGCGGTGTAGCCGGCAAGCGCCGCGCCATAGGCTTCCGGATTGCGTAGCAGCGACGAGACCAGCGAGCAGATGCCGGTCCAGACGGCAAGAACTGCAACCAGCAACCACGGGTTGGCATCGAAAACAGTGGTAATGCCGATCGCCGCCAGCGCGCCGGCAAGCGTGCCGAGGAGACGATAAAACCCCTTCGCCAGCACCATGCCGGCGACCGGCTGTGCGACGATGAACACCGTCATCATCGCCCATTGCGGGTGGTCGAGCTTCAGCGCATAGGCGGCCAAAATCGCGATGAGGCCGGCCGAAACGGTGCGCAGGGCAAAGATCCAGTCCGAGCGCGTCGGCCGCGTCAGGCCATCGATCCGCGTGCCGATATCGTCCTTCAGCCGCGCCCAGGTCAAGTGCTCGTCTCCAGCTCAGAAGGCCAAGCTAGCGGCGGGAGCTCAGATATCCAGCACTTCCGTCTCGGCGAATTCCGCGCGTTCCTGGATGAACCGGAAACGGGCCTCGGGCTTGGTCCCCATCAATGCGTCGACCGCATCCTTGGTCGCCGCCTCGGCATCGATAACGTCGACCCGCAGCAGCGTGCGCTTTTTCGGGTCCATGGTGGTTTCCTTGAGCTGGGCGGCCATCATTTCGCCCAGCCCCTTGAAGCGGCCGATTTCGACCTTGCCGCGCCCGGTGAATTCGGTGCGCAGGAGTTCGTCCTTGTGCGCGTCGTTGCGAGCATAGGCGACCTTGCCGCCTTGCCGGATCGAATAGAGCGGCGGCACCGCCAGATAGAGATGGCCGCCGCGGACCAGGCTTGGCATCTCCTGGTAGAAAAAGGTGATCAGCAGCGAGGCGATATGGGCGCCGTCGACGTCGGCATCGGTCATGATGATGACCCGGTCGTAGCGCAGGTCTTCGTCGCGGTATCTCGAGCGCGTGCCGCAGCCAAGCGCCTGGATGAGGTCGGATATCTGCTGGTTGGCGGCAAGCTTGTCGTTGCCGGCGCTGGCGACGTTGAGGATCTTGCCGCGCAGGGGCAGCACCGCCTGGCTGGCGCGGTCGCGCGCCTGCTTTGCCGAACCGCCGGCCGAATCGCCCTCGACGATGAACAGCTCGGCACCGGCGGCGGCATTCTGCGTGCAGTCGGCGAGCTTGCCGGGCAGGCGCAGCTTGCGCACCGCACTCTTGCGCGACACTTCCTTTTCCTGGCGGCGGCGCACCCGCTCGTCGGCGCGCGCGATCACCCATTCGAGCAGTTTCGAAGCTTCCTGCGGATTGTCGGCCAGCCAATGGTCGAACGGGTCGCGGATAGCGCTTTCGACGATGCGGATCGCCTCGATCGTCGCCAACCTGTCCTTGGTCTGGCCGACGAATTCCGGTTCGCGGATGAACACCGACAGCATGCCCGCCGCCGAGATCATCACATCCTCGGAAGTGACGATCGAGGCGCGCTTGTTGCCGACCAGGTCGGCATAAGCGCGCAAGCCGCGCGTCAGGACGTTGCGGAAGCCGGCCTCATGCGTGCCGCCCTCCGCGGTCGGGATGGTGTTGCAATAGGAATTGATAAAACCGTCGCCGCCGAACCAGGTCACCGCCCATTCGAGCGAACCGTGACCGCCCTGCTTCTCGCTCTTGCCGGCAAACATTTCACGGGTCACCTGGAATTCGTCGCCGAGCGAGGCTTTCAGATAATCCTTGAGGCCGCCCGGAAAATGGAATTCTGCCTTGGCCGGCGTCGTGTCCTTTTCCTTGATCAGCGAGGGATCGCAGGTCCAGCGGATTTCGACACCGCCGAACAGGTAGGCCTTTGACCGCGCCATGCGGTAGAGCCGCGCCGGCTCGAAAGCAGCACCCTTGCCGAAAATCTGCTCGTCTGGATGGAAGCGGATCTTCGTGCCGCGGCGGTTGTGCACCTCGCCGAGCTGCTCCAGGCCGGTCACCGGAACGCCTCGCGAGAAGCGCTGGCGATAGAGCTTGCGCCCAATCGCGACCTCGACCTCGAGATGGTCGGACAGCGCGTTGACCACGGAAACGCCGACACCGTGCAGGCCGCCGGACGTCTCGTAAACCTTGCTGTCGAACTTGCCGCCTGAATGCAGCGTCGTCATGATGAGTTCGAGCGCCGGCTTCTTGAATTTCGGGTGCGGATCGACCGGAATGCCGCGGCCGTTGTCGGTTACGGACAGGTATCCGTCGGCGGAAAGCTCGACATCGATGAAGGTCGCATGGCCGGCGACCGCCTCGTCCATCGAATTGTCGATGACCTCGGCGAACAGATGGTGCATCGCCTTGTCGTCGGTGCCGCCAATGTACATGCCTGGGCGGCGGCGCACCGGCTCCAGCCCCTCCAGCACTTCGATATCGGCGGCACTGTAGCTCTCGCTGGCGTCGCGGGGCGCCGGCCGCTTCGCCGCCTGCACCAGCGGGTCGGCCGGGCGCGCGGCGGCGCGAGCCGGTTGCGGCTGCTTGTCGAATTTGGCGAAAAGATCGTTATTGTCGTCCATGCCGATCCTGGATTCCGATGCTGCGAATCACCATCCGATACTGCCACGCTTTTCGCGGGCAGGCGACGGAGGTTCCTGTTACGTTCGAGGATAGAGCCTCTTACTGCAAAACCATTCGACAGCCAAGCGGCGGAAATGGGGTCGAAGCCTGGAGCATCGACGCTTTGTAAACCTTGTCCGAAGGTTACGCCGCAAGGTTGGCTGAAAAACGATATCCGCGAACTGTCGCTGACCTAGAATGCAGTGGAACCCTCAAGAGGCTGTCGCTTAAGCATGTTGGATTACAGTTCGCTCTTGCTCGCGGCGGCGCTGTCGGGCACGTGCCTTAGCATCACCATGTTTGCGATCTGGTTCAGCGCGCCACAGGCACGCTTTGTGCTGACGGTGGCCTGCGGCATTCTCGTGCTGGTCGCACATGTCGTGTTGTTCTGGCATTACACCAGGGATCCAAGCGCCTGGCTTTGCCAGATCGTGCTTGTGCTTCTCAGCCTCGGCTTCCTGATTCTCTGCCTGTCGGCCATGCAATATCTCAGCATGCGCGACTACAGGCGGGCCATCTTGCCGACCTTGGCTGCGATGGCTGTTTGCGCGGGTGCGACGTATCTCGGGTTTGATGGTGTCGGCTTCATTGTCACCTACGCGACGGTAACGGCGCTGCTCTCGCTTATCGGGGCGATGTTCTGGATTGAGGGTGGTCACGATCGCCGGATATTGCTGGTCGTCTCGTTCCTGAGCGGCGTCTGTGCGCTGTCGTTCGGACTTTGCGGCGCGGTCCTGCTGGTCACGGGCCAATGGGTGCTGGGTGTTGCGCCCGACAATTGGGCCGAGCGGGTGAATTCCGTCGTGGCCGTCGCCTGCATGACCGGGCTCGGCGCATTGACGCTCTCCCTGCACCATTTGCAGGCGCAGATCGAACTGAAGGCCGAGACGATGACCGATCCATTGACCGGGCTGATGAATCGGCGGGCGTTGACGGCACTCTACGGCGAGCGGGTCTTCGGTCCGTTCATGTCCGTTGCCATGTTCGACCTTGACCATTTCAAGAGGACGAACGACGTATTCGGTCACCCGGTCGGCGACCAGGTTCTGTGCCGCTTTGCCGCCGTCATCAGGAAATACGCCCGGACCGGCGTCGACGCCTTCCGGTTGGGCGGCGAGGAATTCGTGCTCGTCATGTCGCGGATGACGGAAGAGAAGGCCTATGACATTGCGAGCAAGATCAGCGTTGCCTTCGGCACGGAAGTCGTGGCCACCCAACTTGGTCCGTTGCGAAGCACAGTCAGCGGCGGCATCGGCTTTGGTGGAACAAACGGCACCGGTCTCGACGATGTGCTGGCCGAAGCCGACGCAGCACTCTATGCGGCAAAGCGCGCCGGGCGAAATCGCGTCGTCCTTCGGGACCGGGCGAGCAAGGCCGACGGGCCGGCCTTGCGTTCTGCCTGATTGAGGTTTCTATCTTCTTGTTAGACCCATGATCTTGTCCGAAAACCGGATTCCACTTTTCGGGATCATGATCTATTCCGCCGCACCCAGATATTCCGACAGCGGCGGGCAGGAGCAGACAAGGTTGCGGTCGCCGGCGACATTGTCGATGCGTGACACCGGCGGCCAGTATTTTGCCGTCGTGTCGGCATCGCCGGCGGGGTAGGCCGCCTCCAGGCGCGAATAGGGATGGGTCCACTGGCCGGCCAACGCCTCGGCGGCGGTGTGCGGCGCGTTGACCAGAGGATTGTCGCCCAACGGCCATTCGCCCTTCGCCACCTTGGCTGCCTCGCCGGCTATGGCGATCATGGCCTCGCAGAAGCGATCCAGCTCGCGCTTGGGCTCGGACTCGGTCGGCTCCACCATCAGTGTGCCGGCCACCGGGAACGACATGGTCGGTGCATGGAAGCCATAGTCGATCAGCCGCTTGGCGATATCGTCGACGCTGATGCCGGCGCTGTCTTTGAGCACGCGGGTGTCGAGGATGCATTCATGCGCAACGCGTCCGTTGCGCCCTTTGTAAAGCAGGGGGAAATGCTCGCCGAGCCGCGTCGCCACATAGTTGGCGGAGATGATCGCCGTCTCGGTCGCCTGCTTCAGGCCGGAAGCGCCCATCATACGAATATACATCCAGGTGATCGGCAGGATGGAGGCACTGCCGAACGGTGCCGCCGCCACGGCATGGGCCGAGCCTTCGGTGACGTGGCCGGGCAGATATGGCTTCAGGTGCGCCTTGACGCCGATCGGGCCGACACCGGGGCCGCCGCCGCCATGCGGGATGCAGAAGGTCTTGTGCAGGTTCATGTGGCAGACATCGGCGCCGATATCGCCGGGACGGGCGAGGCCGACCAGCGCGTTGAGGTTGGCGCCGTCGAAATAGACCTGGCCGCCATGGCTGTGGACGAGGGCACAAAGGTCGCGCGCGCCTTCCTCGAAGACGCCATGCGTCGAAGGATAGGTGAACATCAGCGCCGCAAGGTTGTTCGCATGCTCGGCTGCCTTGGCCTGCAGGTCGGCCATGTCGATATTGCCGTCCTCGGTGCAGCGCACGACGACGACGCTCATGCCGGCCATGGCCGCACTTGCCGGATTGGTGCCATGCGCCGAGGACGGGATCAGGCAGACGGTGCGATGGCCCTCGCCGCGCGACAGATGATAGCCGCGAATGGCGAGCAGCCCGGCATATTCGCCCTGGCTGCCGGCATTGGGCTGCAGGGTCACCGCGTCGAAGCCGGTGATCTCGGCCAGCCAGCCTTCCAGATCGTCGATCATGGCGCGATAGCCTATCGAATGGTTTGCCGGCGCGAAGGGATGCAGGTTGGCGACATCAGGCCAGCTCACCGGCATCATTTCGGCGGCGGCGTTGAGCTTCATGGTGCAGGAGCCGAGCGGGATCATGGCGCGGTCGAGCGCCAGGTCCTTGTCGGCCAGCCGGCGCAGGAAGCGCATCATGTCGGTTTCCGAGTGGTTTTCGCGGAAGACGGGCTGGGTGAGGAACTCCTTGCCGCGCGGTGTTCCTGGCATGGAACTGCCGGCGGCAACGTCGGCCTTGGCGCCGAAAAGCGCTGCGATTGCCTCCAGATCGGCTTCAGTGGAGGTCTCGTCGAAGCTGATGCCGACATGGTCGGCGTCGATGACGCGCAGCAGCCGGCCGGTCTTTTCTGCGGCGGCGGCAATCGCGCCGGCTCTGCCCTTCACTTCCACGGTCACAGTGTCGAAGCGGCTGTCGCCGAGCACCGAAACGCCCGCTGCCTTGAGGCCGGCAGCCAGGCGGTTGGCCAGCGTGTGGACGCGGCCGGCAATCGCCTGCAGCCCGGCAGGGCCATGCCAGATCGCGTAGGCCGTCGCCATATTGGCGAGCAGCGCCTGTGCGGTGCAGATGTTGGACGTCGCCTTGTCGCGGCGGATATGCTGTTCGCGTGTCTGCAAAGCGAGGCGATAACCGGGACGGCCCTTGCTATCCGTCGACTGGCCAACGAGCCGGCCGGGCATCAGCCGCGTCAGCCTGTCGGAGACGGCGCAATAGGCGGCGTGCGGCCCGCCAAAGCCCATCGGCACGCCAAAACGCTGCATCGGGCCGACGGCGATGTCGGCGCCAAGCCTGGCCGGCGCATCGGTCAGCGTCAGGCCAAGCGGGTCGGCGATGAAGACGACCAGCGCGCCGGCAGCACGGGCCCTGTCGATCGCTGCCTTGTGGTCGCCGTAGACGCCGAATGTATCGGGCCAGGAGACCAGCAGGGCGGCGGTGTTGTCGTCGATCACCTCGCCGTCGACCTCGATGCCGAGCGGCTCGGCGCGGGTGCGCACGACGTCCAGCGTCTGCGGGTGCGGCGTGCCGGCCAGTGCCACCTTGGTGCGCTTGTCGCGATGATGGCGCAGCGCAATGCCGACAGCTTCGGCCACCGCCGTCGCCTCGTCGAGCAGCGAGGCCGACGCCACCGGCAGGCCGGTCAGTTCTGTCACCAGCGTCTGGAAGTTGAACAGCATTTCCAGCCGGCCCTGGCTGATCTCGGCTTGGTAAGGCGTGTAAGCCGTATACCAGGCCGGGTTCTCGAACAGGTTGCGCTGGATCACCGGCGGCACGTGGACGCCATGATACCCGGCACCGATGAAGCTCTTCAGCACCGTGTTCTTTGCCATCGTCGCCGCGAGCTCGGTCAGCGCTTCCGCTTCGCTTGCGGGGGCGGGCAGGGCCAGCGGCCGGTCGAGCCGGATCGACTTCGGCACTGCCTGACTGATCAGGGTCTCGACCGAAGGAACGCCGATCGTCGCCAGCATGGCTCTGACGTCATGGAGGCCCGGGCCGATATGGCGAGCCGAGAAGGGGTAGGGTGCTGCGGTCATCTTCCTCGTCCTGCTATCAACCAATATGGGCTTTGTAAGCGGCTTCATCGAGGAGTCCGTCGAGCTGGCTTTCATTGGCCAGCTTCATCTTCCACAACCACCCGTCGCTGGTTGCCGCCGAATTGACGAGTGAAGGATCCGATGACAGCGAGGTGTTGGCCTCGGTGATCTCGCCGTCGACGGGCGCGTAGACATCCGATGCGGCCTTGACCGATTCGACCACCACGGCGGTGTCGCCCTTGGCCAGTTTTCTGCCCAGTTCCGGCAGCTCGACGAAGACGAGATCGCCGAGCTGCTGCTGTGCGTAGTCGGTGATGCCGACCGTGGCGATGCCGCCCTCGACGCGCAGCCATTCGTGATCTTCGGTGAAATAGGTCTTTGCCATTGAAATCATCCTTTGCGGTAGCGATGGGGCGTGAAGGGCAGGGGGTGGATGTCGACCGGGATTTTCGTCCCGCGGACATCGGCGAACAGTTTTGCGCCGGATTTGGCAAGCGGCGTCTGGACGTAGCCCATGGCGACCGGATGACCGGCCGAGGGGCCGAAGCCGCCTGAGGTGACATGGCCGGCAGGGTTGCCGTCAGCATCGAAAAGGGCAGCACCGGCGCGCACCGGCTGGCGGCCTTCCGGCTTCAGGCCGACGCGTTTTTGCGCCGGACCGCGCTCCAGGATGGCGCGCAGCGCATCGGCGCCGATGAAGGCGCCAGAGGCGCGAACCTCCTTGGGGATGGCCCACATCAGCCCGGCGCTGGCCGGATCGATCTCCGGCGTGATGTCCAGCCCGTGCAGGCACAGTCCGGCTTCGAGCCGCAGGCTGTCGCGGGCGGCAAGGCCGACCCACATCACCCGCTCGTCCTCGAGCAGCCTGGCGACGAGGTTTCTTGCATCCGCTTCCGGCAGGCCGATCTCGAAGCCGTCTTCGCCGGTATAGCCGGACCGGCTCATGAACCATTTTTCGCGCGGCTCGATGCCGTGCATGAACACCAGCGAACCGGTCTCGATGCCAGCGCGGGAAAGGGCAGCCCACGCCTCGGGGCCCTGGATGGCCAGGAAGACGCGGTCGAGCGCATCCACTTTTACATCGAAATCGCCCTCTGCATCGAAATTTTTGGCCAGTGCGCGCAGATGCTTTTCGTCGGCGGCGGCGTTGCCGGCATTGGCGACCATCATGAAGCGCTCGGCGCCGAGCCTGGTGACGATCAGATCGTCCAGAATGCCGGCCGCCTCATTGAGGAAGAACGTGTATTTGGACTGGGAAACCTCAAGCGCGCCGGCATCGAACGGGCAGGCGCGGTTCAGAAGCGCTGCTGGCCCCGTACCGCTGATTTCGAACAGCTTCATGTGCGAGATGTCGAACAGGCCGGCATACTCACGGCTGTGCAGGTGCTCCTTCATCACGCCGGCCGGATAGGTCAGCGGCATCGACCAGCCGGCGAAGGCGCCAAAGCGCGCACCAGCTGCCATGTGCAGATCTTCGAGGGGAAGGTGTTTGGTGTCGTCGCCCGTCATGTCATCTCCAGAGTCGCACGCAAGCGGCCGCGAATGGCGACCAGTCCGTGCCCCTCTGTCTGAAGCCTGAGAGACTCGCGCCCCGTAACTCTGTCGGCAGCGCTTACACCTTCGGCGCGGGGGCAAGCCCCGACTTTCCAGAGTGTCTTTCCCGTCTACGGTTCTTTTGCCTGAGAGATTTCGGGCGATTTCCCCTTCGGCGGCAGCTCTCGCTGCTCTCTCCCGCAAACAGGTAGGACTCGGTCAAGAGCCCTCGACTCGTCATCCATAGCCCGTGGACGACACCTTGTCACCTGCCGGCGACATTTTTACTGCCAAGTCTTCTGCGGGCCTTCTTTACAGGCAAGCCTTCGCTAACCACGCCGCTTGCCGGTTTCTCAAGACCTTGCCGATATACCGCATAAGGGCGGGCAATTACCGGCGGCGGGCGGGGAAGAAAATGGGCGAATTGATCATGAGCGCGCCGGTGGCCGGGCTGACCTCGAAAAATCGGATCACGGCGGAAGACGTGGTCATGCTGCGCGGCGAAGTGTTCGGCGACGGCGTGGTAACGCGCGGCGAGGCCGAGGCGCTGTTTGCGCTGGATGCAACGGCGAGGGACAAATGCACGGAATGGCTCGAGTTTTTCGTCGAGGCCGTCACCGATTTCATCGTCCACCAGGAAAAGCCGGCGGGCTATGTTTCGCAGGACAATGCCGACTGGCTGATCCGGACGATTTCGCGCGACGGCATGGTCGACAGCCAGACCGAACTCGAGCTGCTGGTGCATGTGCTGGAAGTTGCCAAATCATCGCCGAGCACGCTTTCCAGCTATGCGCTGGAGCAGGTCGCTCATGCGGTTGTGGACGGCAAGGGGCCGCTGATGACCGGCGGCAGGCTTATCCCTGGGTCGATTGCCAAGGCTGAGGTCGAGCTGTTGCGCCGCATCCTTTACGCCTACGGCGGCGATGGCAACATCGCCATCAGCCGCGCCGAGGCCGAGGTGCTGTTCGAGATCAACGAGCGGACAGCGGCGGGCGACAACGATCCGTCCTGGAACGATCTATTCGTCAAGGCGATCGCCAATTTCGTCATGTGTTCGGCCGGCTACGAACCGCCGGTGCGCGACGTGGCGCTGCGCCGGGATGCTTTTTTCGAACAGGCCGATCCGGAGATCGGCGGGTTCTTCAGCCGCATGGTATCGGGCGGCCTGTCCGGCATCATGGAAGCCTATCGCTCACCGGGCGATATCGAAGCCGAATGGGAGTCCAAGAACAAGGCAGCCGAGGCACTGGCCCGCCGGGCCGAGACGGTCGATGCCGGCGAAGCGAAGTGGCTTGCTGAACACATCGGCGACCGGCCGCTGCAGGAGAACGAGCGTGCGCTGCTGACGCTGATCAAGCACGCCTCGCCGGAAATCCATCCGGCGCTGAAGCCGCTAATCGACAAGGTTGCATAACAGGTCACGACCCTATTGCTTGGCGGGCTCGGACTTAGCTGTCTGGAAGCGCGACATCCATTTGAAGCTGCCGAACCAGTAGCGGCGCACGCCGCCTATGGTGCCGTCGGCGGTGCGCGCGCCGATCCAGTTGTTGACGTATTGGATGAGGCGGACATCGTCCGGGCGCATCGCAAACGCTTCCGGCGTCCGCAACAGCGGGCCGCCCACCATCGTCAACTTCGCGTCATAGAGCCTGGCGGCCATTTGGGGCGTTGGCGATGTCGCGACCATCGCCTGTGCGTCGCCGCCGATGATCGCGGCGAAAACATCGGAGGTATTGTCGAAAGACAGGATGGTCGCCTTGGGAAAAGCTTCCTTCGCGGCGGCTTCATCGGTGGAATTGGACAGCACGGCAATCTTGTATCCCGGCGCCGCCACTGCCTTTCCCGGCCTTTTCCCAAGACTGGCGATCGTCGCAACCATACGGATATCGGCGGTACCGGTCTGGTTGGAGAACACCACCTCGCGTGCGCGTTCCGGCGTGCTGGCGTAGCCCGCCGCGATCATGTCGAAATCACCCTTGAGCAGTCTTGTCTTGAGGTCGTTCCAGGGCACCTCGACCAGCTTCAGGTCGACGCCGAGATCAGACGCCAGCGCACTGGTCAGGTCGACATCATAGCCGGCGAACTTCCCGTCGGCCTTCTTGAGGATCCATGGCGGGTTGAGCGCCACGCCGATCGTCAGTGTCTTCTGGTCGATGATGCGCTTGAGGCTGTCGTCCGCCCGGGCTGGCAGCAGCGACAAAGCCAACCAGGCAGAAAGGGCAAGTATAGTTGTAGCGATCATCTTAGCGCGCATTAATATAACCTCGCTGAGCCCGTCCGGTTGTCAGATTTACACAGAGGTGCCATTCTGTCGATAGCGGACCCTGATGGAGAGTTGCGATGTCGACACGGATGACGGTTACCGGTTCGATGATGTTCCTGGTTTGCATCCTGGGCAATCCGGCGAAGCTTTCGCTGCTGCCGGCGGCAGCGCAGGCTGCGGGGGCAAAACGCGTGGTCTGCTCCAGCGCCGATTACCGCTATTCCTATTGCGGGGTCGATACGCGCCGCGGCGTGCAGTTGACCTCCAGGCTTTCGAAGGCGCGTTGCGTATACGGTAGAAGCTGGGGCTATGACGGCGGCGGCATCTGGGTCGACAATGGTTGCTCGGCCGAATTCGCAGTCGCCGGCCCCAACCGCAATCCCTCTGCTGGCGACGTCGCCGCAGCCATTATCGTCGGCGGCGTGGTAGGCGCCATTCTCGACAACGGCAATTCGCATCGCCATCATTCCGATAATTACTATCCGAAGCCGCGCCCGCGCCGTTACGACCAATCGATCGATCCGACGCCGCAATTCGACAATCAGGGCAACCCCAACTTCGATACCCACGGCAACTACCAGGGACCGCATGGGCTGGGCAAGCTTGTCACCCCTGACGACAATCCTGACCTGAATCCGGCCCTGCGCAGCGCCGGCGACGACAGCGACGACGACAGTTAGATGAAGCTTAGGTCAGGTTTCGGTCAGATGCCGCCGTACCAGTCGTAGCCATTGTCCTCCCAATAGCCGCCTCTGCCGCCGCCGATATTGGCGAAGCCGTCGACCAGCTCGATCTTGTAGAGGTATTTCGGCATCTTGTAGCCGAGCTGGCGCTCGACGCGGACGCGCAGCGGCGCGCCGTTCTCGACCGGCAACGGCTTGCCGTTGAGGCCATAGGCAAGGATCGTCTGCGGATGACGGGCATCGACCAGGTCGATCGAGCCGTAATATTTGATGTCGCCGGCCAGGCTGCGGTCGATCGTATCGAGGCAGTGGAACATGACGTAGCGCGCCTGCGGCTTGACCACTGCCTGGTCGAGCACCAGCGACAGCGGCGTGCCGGTCCATTTGGCAATGCAGCTCCAGCCTTCGACGCAGTCGTGGCGGGTGATCTGGGTGCGGCTCGGCATGTTCATCAGCTGCTCGCGGCTCAGCGACAGCGGTTTTTCGACGAGGCCTGAAACCTCCAGCCGCCAGTCGGCGAAATCGCTGGCGAGCAGGCCCTTGTAGAAATCGTCGTCCGGTGCGGTGACACCGTTCGGCCGCTGCGGCTGGCGAATGTCGGCCTCGGTGAACTCCGGCGCCAGCGCATCAGCGCCGGCAAGCAGTCGCTGCGCCCGCCAGGTCAGGCCATTGGCGCTTTCGAGGAAGCTGCGCAGGCTGTCGCCGACGCCAAGCTGGCTGTCGAAGGCGTCGCAGCCCGACAGCATGATGCCGGAAAGGCCGAGGCTGGCCGAGGTCAGGAACTTTCTTCGGCTTATCTGTAGCTTGGGGCTGATCTCGAATTTCGCCATGTCAGGCACTCCTCTCTGGCGCATTGTCGCCATGCGCCGGCGGGTCGGTTCGGTACCACCCGGTGATGATGGAGCGCAGCTCGTTAATCGGGCCGGCGGCCAGGATCATCAGGATGTGGATAATGAAGAAGGCGACGAGCAGCAGCATCACCGTGAAATGAATGGTGCGCGCCGTCTGCCGGCCGCCGAGCAGATCATTCAGGAACGGCAGCACCGAATCCATGCTCGGCGACATGGCAAGGCCGGTGATGATCATCAGCGGCAGCAGCACGAACAGCACGCCGCCATAGGCCATCTTCTGCAGCGTGTTGTAGTCGCGCGTGTGATGGAACCTGAGCTTGGCGTGCTCGACAATGTCTCGCGGCAAGCGCCTGAAATCATCGAGGCGCGGGGCAAGATCGCGGCGCAAATGGCCGTTGATCAGGCTGGCGACCAGCCAGACCAGCAGCGTGGTGGTCAGCACCCAGGCAAAGAAGAAATGAACGACGCGCGCGGTGCCGAGATCGTAATAGGAAGGGATCGTCGCCCAGGACGGGAAGGCACGGGAGGTCTCCTGGCCGGCCGGACCCGACCAGCCGAGCACGCCAGTGGTATCGAAGCGCTTGCCGAAGATTTCGGTATAGCCGCGCGGGCCAGTCGCCGTATTCTCGGCGCCAATGGCGAAGACGGTGTTGTTGTAGCCAAAACCCGACTCCTTGCCGATATAGAGCTGCGGGCGGGCGTTGAAGATCTGCAGGCCGGAAAGCAGCATGAAGAACAGCGCGATCGCCCACAGCCAATGCGTCAGCCGCGTCCAGCGCGACTGCCGATAGATCAGCGTCGCATCACTCGGCGCGGCGGTATCTGCTCCGGCGGCTTGGTTTCTGGCAAGCGATTCCATTTGTTGTTCCCTCCGGCCGCGCGTTCGTCGCGGCCTCGTCAGATCTCTTCTCCTCCCAATACGTCGCCAGCCTAAGCGATGTTTCACCCGATCACGGATTTATTACGGACTGCCGAGGCTGACGGCGAGGTTGACCGCGGCTGCCACGATGACCGTGTTGAAGAAGAACGACAGGATCGAGTGCACAAGCACGACACGGCGCATTTGCGAGGTCGTGATGTTGGTGTCGGCGGTTTGCGCCGTCATGCCGATCACCGTGGCGAAATAGAGGAAATCCGAGCCTTCCGGCCGCTTGCCGCCCGGGAAGTCGAGGCCGCCGACCGGAATTTTCTTTTTTGTGTCGCCATCCATCGCATCGCCATCCAACCAGTAGATATGCGCGTAGTGAAGTGCGGCCATCGCATGGATGGTCAACCAGCCAAGCGGGATAGACAGCAGCGCCACCGTAAGCTCGACGGTGTCCGCGCTCTTCTCCCTGTTGATCAATTGAAACAACGAAATGATGGCAATAGCGACGACAATCAGCGTGACCGCGAAGATGGCCAGTACCGGCAGGTCCGTGTCGCCTGCATTCTTGCGCAGATAGCTGCCGGTAAGCCGCGGCATATGGGCGATGACAAGAACGAGATAGGCGGCAAAGAACAGATTGGCGCCGATCGAATAGGCAAGCGGCGCACGCCAGACCAGCGCGGCGCCAAAGGCTGCCACGCCGATGCAGGCCGACACCGCGAACGGCGTGTGGGGTCGCATGGGCATTTTGGTCGGGGTACCAGTCGCCATGGCCTTCAGTCCGCTGACGCGGATTTCAGCGCTCGCCGTAGGATGCGGTCAAGCTCGCCTAGGAACCGCGAGCGATCCTGCGGCGCGAAGCTCGAATTGTAGCCCTTGCTTTCGCCGGTCTCGCGCAGATGCTGCTTGAGATCGCGCATTGCAATCGCCATGCCGATCGTTTCGGGCGTAAACGGGCGTCCGGTCGGACCAAGTACGTGGGCGCCAAGCGCCACAGCGCGGGCGGCAAGCGGGATATCGGCGGTCACCACAATGTCGTTGGACCGGGCATTTTCGACGATCCAGTCGTCGGCGGCATCGGCGCCCTTGGAGACGACGACATTGCGGATCATCGGATCGCGCGACGGACGCAAGCCGCCATTGGAGACGAAGGTGACGACGATACCGTGCCGCTCGGCGACTTTTTCGACCTCGGCCTTCACCGGGCAAGCGTCGGCATCGACGAGAATAGCAGGTGCGGGCATCGTTGTTCCAAATGTGAAAGAGCCGGGCGGCGTCGCCCGGCTCGATCGATGATAGTCGAGCGGCTACTAGGCCGGCAACGCGCCGGATCTCTTGGCCGTCCAGGTGGCGATATAGTCCATCAGTCCTGGATTGAGGCAATCATAAGGTTCGAGCCCGATCGACTTCAGCTGTGACCTTATGCCGTCCATGCGGCTCGGATCGACACCGGACTCGATGATCGAAGAGACAAAGGCGGTGAAGCCCGGCGGCGCCCAGCCGTCTTCCTGGAAGCGTTCGGGATGGATGAAGGACAGCCCCTTGAAAGCGTGGTCGCGCTCGACCGGGCCGTGCATGTGGACGCCGCAGCCGGTGCAGGCATGGCGCAGGATCAGCGCGCCCGGATCGACGATCTTCAGCTTGTCGCCGTTTTCGGTCACCGTCACGTCGTTTGTACCGGCAACCGCCACGACCGAGAACAGTGCGCCTTCCGGCTTCCAGCATTTGGTGCAGCCGCAGGCATGGTTATGGGCGATCTGGCCCTTGACCTTCACCTTGACCGGGTTGCTGGTGCAGGCGCAGACCAGCGTGCCGCCGGCAAAGTCGGCCTTTTCCCGGGGCAGTCCATTGTCGATTTTAGGATGCAGTTTTTCCGGCATTTTTGTTTCCTCCCGTGTTGAACATCTGCATTTTTCGGCCGCTGGCTGGTTAGCCGGCGGCTTTCTCCTCCTCAGTAAACCACCACGCTCCTGATCGACTTGCCTTCATGCATCAGGTCAAAGCCCTTGTTGATGTCCTCGAGCGTCAGCGTGTGGGTGATCATCGGATCGATCTCGATCTTGCCGGCCATGTACCAGTCGACGATCTTCGGCACGTCGGTGCGGCCGCGCGCGCCGCCGAAGGCGGTGCCCATCCAGGTGCGGCCGGTGACCAGCTGGAACGGCCGCGTCGAGATCTCCTGGCCGGCGCCGGCAACGCCGATGATGACCGACTTGCCCCAGCCGCGATGCGACGCTTCTAGCGCCTGCCGCATGACTTTGGTGTTGCCGGTGCAGTCGAACGTGTAGTCGGCGCCGCCGATCTGGTCGGCGCCGCGCTTGGTCATGTTGACGAGATGAGCCACGACGTCGCCGTCGATCTCCTTCGGATTGACGAAATGCGTCATGCCGAATTTCTCGCCCCATTCCTTCTTGTCGTTGTTCAGATCGACGCCGATGATCATGTCGGCGCCGGCAAGGCGCAGGCCCTGGATGACGTTGAGGCCGATGCCGCCGAGGCCGAAGACGACCGCGGTCGCGCCTTGCTCGACCTTGGCCGTGTTGATCACAGCACCGATGCCGGTGGTGACGCCGCAGCCGATGTAGCAGATCTTGTCGAACGGGGCGTCGGCATTGACCTTGGCCACCGCGATCTCGGGCAGCACGGTGAAATTGGAGAAGGTCGAGCAGCCCATATAGTGGAACAGCTTGTCCTTGCCGATCGAGAAGCGCGAGGTGCCGTCGGGCATCAAGCCCTGTCCCTGCGTGGCGCGGATGGCGGTGCACAGATTGGTCTTGCGCGACAGGCAGGACGGGCACTGCCGGCATTCCGGCGTATAGAGCGGGATGACATGGTCGCCCTTCTTGACCGAGGAGACGCCCTTGCCGACGTCGACGACGATGCCGGCGCCCTCATGGCCGAGGATCGCCGGAAACAGGCCTTCCGGGTCGGCGCCCGACAGCGTGAACTCGTCGGTGTGGCAGATGCCGGTTGCCTTGATCTCGACCAGCACCTCGCCATCGCGAGGGCCTTCGAGGTCGACCTCCATGATCTGCAGCGGCTTTCCGGCGGCGACGGCGACAGCGGCGCGCGTTTTCATCAGGCAATCCTCCCAAGGCAGTCTGCAATCCAGGTTAGATTTAACTTACCATTCAGCTCTGCGCTATGCACGAAGCGACGTTCTGACCCCGGATTTTCGTCAGCGCCCGCCGATTTGCATGCGGGATAGGCTCCGACTTTGCCTTGACCGGCCCCCTGAAGCCCATAAAACGGGAAGCCCGTAAAAGAAGGGCAGCCGAGGGACGAGGCCTGCATGTTCACAAAGATCCTGGTCGCCAACCGTGGCGAGATCGCCTGCCGCGTGATCAAGACGGCGCGCAAGATGGGCATCGCCACCGTCGCGGTCTATTCCGACGCCGACCGCGACGCCGTGCATGTCGAAATGGCCGACGAGGCGGTGCATATCGGGCCTTCGCCGGCTGCGCAAAGTTATCTGGTCGCGGAAAAGATCATCGCCGCCTGCAAGGCGACAGGAGCAGAGGCCGTGCATCCCGGCTACGGTTTCCTGTCCGAGCGGGCATCCTTCTGCGAAGCGCTGGAGCAGGAAGGCATCGTCTTCATCGGCCCGAAGCCCAAGGCCATCAAGGCGATGGGCGACAAGATCGAATCGAAGAAGTTCGCCAACGCGGCCAAGGTGTCGACGGTGCCCGGCTGGCTCGGCGTCGTCGAAAGCGCCGCCCATGCCGAAAGAATAGCCGGCGAAATCGGCTATCCCGTGATGATCAAGGCTTCGGCCGGCGGCGGCGGCAAGGGCATGCGCATCGCCTGGAGCAAGGCAGAGGTGCGCGACGGCTTCGACCGGGCGCGGTCGGAGGCCAAAAGCTCGTTCGGCGATGACCGCGTCTTCATCGAAAAATTCATCGTCGATCCGCGCCATATCGAAATCCAGGTGCTCGCCGACGCGCATGGCAACACGCTCTATCTCGGCGAGCGCGAATGCTCGATCCAGCGCCGCAATCAGAAGGTCGTGGAGGAGGCGCCGTCGCCGTTCCTCGACGCCAAGACCCGCAAAGCCATGGGCGAGCAGTCGGTGGCGCTGGCCAAGGCCGTCGACTACCAGAGCGCCGGCACGGTCGAGTTCATCGTCGACAGCGACAAAAACTTCTATTTCCTGGAAATGAACACGCGGCTGCAGGTCGAGCATCCGGTGACGGAGCTCGTCACCGGCATCGACCTGGTCGAGCAGATGATCCGCGTGGCGGCCGGCGAAAAGCTCGCCATCAAGCAGAGCGACGTCAAGCTGAACGGCTGGGCGGTGGAAAGCCGCCTCTATGCCGAAGACCCGTATCGCAACTTTCTGCCGTCGATCGGCCGGCTGACGAAATACCGGCCGCCGGAAGAGGGAAAATTCGGCGAAATCGTCATCCGCAACGATACCGGCGTCACCGAAGGCTCGGAAATCTCGATGTTCTACGACCCGATGGTCGCCAAGCTGTGCACTTGGGCGCCGACACGGCTGGCGGCGATCGACGCGATGTCGGAAGCGCTGGACAGTTTCGTCGTCGACGGCATCGAGCACAACATACCGTTCCTGGCGGCGCTGATGCAGCATCCGCGCTGGCGGGAAGGGCGGCTATCGACGGCGTTCATCGCCGAGGAATATCCCGACGGCTTCGCGCCCATTGTGCCGAACAGCGAAGAAAACGCGGTGCTGGCCGCGATCGTAACCGCGGTCGAACTGCTGCGCCGCGACCGGCTCGACCGGCTGGGCGGGCGGCTGGCGCCGCATTCGGGCGCCTTGAAACGCGATTGGGTGGTGAAGATCGGCCGGGATTATCTTTCGGTTGCCGTCGTCGAAGGCATGATTTCCATTCCGATCGAGCTCGACCTCACAATCGACGGCGGCAAACCGCTGACGGTGGCCTCCGACTGGCGGCCGGGCGATCTCATCTGGCGCGGCGCGGTCGGCGGCCGCAAGGTCGCGGCGCAAGTCAGGCCGGTGCTGAACGGGTTCCGCATCGCCTGGAAAGGCATCTCGGTGACAGCCCGCGCCATGCTGCCGCGCACCGCCGAGCTCGAAAGGCTGATGCCGGAAAAAGTGGCGCCGGATACCTCGAAGATGCTGCTTTGCCCGATGCCCGGCCTCGTCGTATCGATCGCCGTTGCCGAGGGGCAGGAGGTCAAGGCCGGCGAGACGCTTGCCGTGGTCGAGGCGATGAAGATGGAAAACGTGCTGCGCGCCGAGCGCGATCTCATCGTCTCGAAGCTCAACGCCAAGCCCGGCGACAGCCTTGCCGTCGACGCGGTGATCATGGAATTTGCGTGAGTACTGAAATCCGCCCTCGACGCCCGTCAGAAGTTGGCGGGACAGCGCCCCCCTCTGTCCTGCCGGACATCTCCCCCTCCAGGGGGGAGATTGGCAGCCTCGGCGCCACGCTCGCTCCTGCAACGTTGGAAATTGGCGAAAGCCGAGATGATGGCCAATCTCCCCACTAGAGGGGGAGATGTCCGGCAGGACAGAGGGGGGCGCGAAGGAACGCGACTTTGCAATTGGTTGAGCATGCTCGCTTGAGGAGGGACAAGGCGAGGCCGTGAGGAATTCGCACTTTTTTGCCGTCACAGCGTATTTTGTTCTTGCTTTGTGCCGGCGGCTATGCTACTAATTTGGCTATGGTGCTAATTGGCTCCAATGACCCGCCCGCTGTGGCGGGTTTTGTGTTTCCGACCTGAGGTTGGCGGGACAGCGCCCTCTCTGTCCTGCCGGACATCTCCCCCACGAGGGGGGAGATTGGCAGCTTCGGCGGTTGCTCTAAACTTCCAAAGCTCCAATCACTACCGCTGGACTCGTGTTACCCGGTGCCGGACAATACATCTTCATCGACTGAGTCCTTGTGAGGCGGCGCGAAAAAACCATGGCGGATGAAAGACTTCCACGCGATCCCTTGCTGCGCGAGGCCTATGCAAAGGCGTCGCGGGCGGAGGCGGCGGCGCGTCGGTTCATTCATCTGCGCGTGCATTCGGCCTATTCGCTGCTCGAAGGTGCCTTGCAGCTCGGCAAGATCGTCGGCCATGCGGTGCAGGACGAATGCCCGGCAATCGCCGTCACCGACACCAACAATCTGTTCGGCGCGCTGGAATTCGCCCAGAAGGCGGTAAAGGACGGCATCCAGCCGATCATCGGCTGCCAGATCGACCTCGCCTTTTCCGGCGAGGCGAGCGACAGCCAGCGCGACCGCAGGCGGCAAGGACCGGAGATGCGGCCGGTCGTCCTGATCGCCGCAACCGAGGCCGGCTACGGCAATCTGGTCAGGCTGGTCAGCCGCGTCTACCTCGAGACACCGCCCGGCGAAGCGGTGCATCTGACGAGCGAGATGCTGCAGGGCCACACCGACGGATTGATCTGCCTTACGGGCGGGCCGCGCGGTCCGATCGGCACTGCCTTGAAACAGGATCGCCGCGAACTCGCCGAGACCCGGCTCTCGGCGCTCAAGAGCCTGTTCGGCGACCGGCTCTATGTCGAGCTTGAGCGGGTGTCCGGCTACGACCGCGCCATCGAGCAGTCGTCGGTCGATCTCGCCTACCGCCACGATCTGCCGCTGGTTGCCACCAACGAGGCGTTTTTCTTCTCTCGTGAAGACTATGAGGCGCATGACGCCCTGATCGCCATCGCCGAAGGTTCCGTGGTTGCGGCCGACAATCGCCGCCGCCTTTCGCCCGACCACTTCCTGAGAAGCCAGGCCGATATGGCGAGGCTGTTCGCCGACCTGCCGGAAGCAATCGACAACACCGTCGAGATCGCGCTGCGCTGCTCGTATTACCCGAAGACCCGCAATCCGATTCTGCCGCGCTTTGCCGGCCGCGATGTCGCCGACGCCGATGCTGCGGTCAAGGCGGAGGCGCAGGAGCTTGCCAGGCAGGCGCATGAAGGGCTAGAGGCGCGGCTGGCGGCGCACGGGCCGACGCCCGGCTATACCGTCGAGCAATATCGCGAAAGGCTGGATTTCGAGCTCGGCGTCATCGAGAAGATGAAATATCCGGGCTATTTCCTGATCGTTGCCGACTTCATCAAATGGGCCAAGGCACAAGGGATTCCGGTCGGCCCGGGCCGCGGTTCGGGCGCCGGCTCGCTGGTCGCCTATGCCACGACCATCACCGACATCGACCCACTGCGTTTTTCGCTGCTATTCGAGCGCTTCCTCAATCCCGACCGCGTGTCGATGCCCGACTTCGACATCGACTTCTGCCAGGACCGGCGCGAGGAAGTCATCCGCTACGTCCAACAGAAATACGGCCGCGACCAGGTTGGCCAGATCATCACCTTCGGCACGCTGCAGGCGCGCGCGGTGCTGCGCGACGTCGGCCGCGTGCTGCAGATGCCTTACGGGCAGGTCGACAAGCTGAGCAAGATGGTGCCGTCGAACCCGGCCAATCCGGTCAAGCTCGCCGACGCCATCGCCAACGAGCCGCGCTTTGCCGAAGAGGCGGAGCGTGAGCCGATCGTGCAGACGCTGCTCGATACGGCGCAGAAACTGGAAGGTCTTTATCGGCACGCCTCGACGCACGCCGCCGGCATCGTCATCGGCGACCGGCCGCTGTCGGAGTTGGTGCCGATGTACCGCGATCCGCGCTCGGACATGCCGGTCACGCAGTTCAACATGAAATATGTCGAGCAGGCCGGGCTGGTGAAATTCGACTTCCTTGGCCTGAAGACGCTGACGGTGCTGGACAGGGCCGTCAAGCTGATCCGCCGCCGCGGCATCGAGATCGATCTTGCCCACATTCCGCTCGACGACCCCGAAACCTACGCCATGCTGTCGCGCGGCGAGGTGGTCGGCGTGTTCCAGGTGGAAAGTGCCGGCATGCGCAAGGCGCTGATCGGCATGCGGCCCGACTGTATCGAGGACATTATCGCGCTGGTCGCGCTCTACCGGCCGGGGCCGATGGAGAACATACCGACCTACAACGCCAGAAAGCACGGCGAGGAGGAGATGGCGTCGATCCACCCGAAGATCGACCATCTCGTCAAGGAGACGCAAGGCGTCATCGTCTACCAGGAACAGGTGATGCAGATCGCGCAGGAGCTCTCCGGCTATTCGCTGGGCGAAGCCGATCTGCTGCGCCGCGCCATGGGCAAGAAGATCCGCGCCGAGATGGACAAGCAGCGCGAGCGCTTTGTTTCGGGCGCGGTCGAGCGCGGCGTCGGCAAGCCGCAAGCCGACTTCATCTTCGACCTGCTGGCAAAGTTTGCCGACTACGGTTTCAACAAATCGCATGCCGCCGCCTATGCCGTCGTCTCCTACCAGACCGCCTATCTGAAAGCGCATTACCCCGTCGAATTCCTGGCGGCATCGATGACGCTCGACATGGGCAATACGGACAAGCTCGCCGATTTCCGCCAGGATGCGCTGCGCCTCGGCATCGAGGTGGTGGCGCCGTCGGTCATGACGTCGTTCCGGGATTTCGAGGTCGGCGAGAACCGCATCTTCTATTCGCTGGCCGCGCTCAAGGGCGTCGGCGACGCGGCGGTCGAGCACATCGTCGCCACGCGCGGCGAAAAACCCTTCAAGAGCCTCGCCGATTTCTGTGAAAGGGTCGATCCGAAGATCGTCGGCAAGCGCGTCTTCGAAAGCCTGATCATGGCCGGCGCGCTCGACTGCTTCGGTCATGACCGCGCGGCGATGATGGCCGGCGTCGAGCGGATGATGGGGCTGGCGTCGCTGGCGCAGCAGAATGCCGTCACCGGCCAGCATGACATCTTTGGCGCCTCGCTCGGCGCACAGTCGCAGGCGCTCAACTTGCCGGCGACCGATCCCTGGCTCGCCGCCGACCGCCTGCACCGTGAATTCCAGGTGGTCGGGTTCTATCTCTCGGCGCATCCGCTCGACGAATACAAGGCGGCGCTGCAGAAAATGCGGGTGCAGACCTGGGGCGAGTTTTCGGCCGCCGTCAAACGCGGTGCTGCCGCCGGCCGGCTCGCCGGCACGGTGACCACCAAGCAGGAGCGCAAGACGCGCACCGGCAACAAGATGGGCGTCGTGCAGTTCTCCGACACGTCCGGCCAGTATGAAGCGGTGCTGTTTTCCGAGGGGCTGGCGCAATACCGCGACTTGCTCGAAGCCGGCCGCTCGGTGGTGATCACCGTTTCGGCCGAGGACAGGCCTGAAGGCGTCAATCTGCGCATCCAGACCGTGCAGTCGTTGGAGGAAGAGGCAAGCCGTATCCAGAAAGCGTTGCGCATCTTCGTCAGAAATGACGCACCGGCATCGACAATCCAATCGCAGCTTGGCCAGCGTGGCGACAGTCAGGTGAGCATCATCGTCATCAAGGAAGGCGGCGAGGGCGAGGTCGAGATCGAGTTGCCCAACCGCTACCGCGTATCGCCTCAGATCGCGTCGGCGATGCGGGCGGTGCCGGGCGTGGTCGAGGTGGAACTGGTCTAAGAGTTAGCGCACGCTTATGAAGCGGCGATCTCCGCCGGTTGCGGTGCTCTCCGCTGCAGGTTGAGCAGATTTCCCATGAGGATCAGCAGGGCGCCGCCGGCGGTGAAGGCGTCGATCTGCTCGTGATAGAGCAGCCATCCGATCACCGCCGACAGCGGCACGCGCAAAAAGTCCATTGGCGAGATGACCGTCGCATCGGCATAGACAAGTGCGCGGGCCATGCAGAAATGCGACGACATGCCGGTGAAGGCGATGAGCAGGATCCACGGCCAGAGCTCAAGCGGCGGGTTTTGCCATTCGTAAAGCGCCGGGACCAAGCCAAGCAGCGACTGGATGATCAGCATCCAGAAGATGATGCGCACGACGCTGTCCGTCCGCGTCAGCGACTTGACGAGGACCACCGAGACGCCGAAGCAGACCGCGGCTCCCAGCACGATGACATGGCCCGGATTGACCGCGCCGACGCCCGGACGCACGATGATCACAACGCCGATCAGCCCGAGCACGATCGCCGCCAGCCGTGGCCGGGAGAGCCTTTCGCCGAGGAAAGCGACGGCCAGCAAAGCGGTCCAGATCGGCGTCGTGAATTCGATCGAGATCAGTACCGCAAGCGGGATCAGCGTCAGGGCGTAGAGCCAGGCAGCCTGGCCGGTATAGTGGACGACGTTGCGGGCGATATGAGCCAGCGGGCGTCCGGTGCGCATCGCCGCAAAACCGCCTGACATCATGACCAGCGGCAACAGGATGAAAAAGCCGATCACCGAGCGCAGCTCGAGCACCTGGAAGACGTTTAGTTCGGCCGTCGTGGCGCGGCCAGCCACCGACATCGCCAGGAACGAGGCGATCGACAGCGCCATCCAGAACGCGGCCTTGGGGATCGAGGGTGCGGGTGCCATGCGGCTATGTCGCAAGCCGGCGCTTTCATCGCAACCGCTAGCCGACGCATTCGGCTGGGCCAGCCGTGCAGCGCTTCACGCAGTGATGTTGAAGCCGGAACCCGCCGCTGAGGGAAGCGTTGGTCCGTCAGTGCTTGCGTTCTGTGTTTTGGATACCAACGAGGAGCGGTCCGATGAAATCATTCGCACGATTTGTACTTGCCGGCTGCCTGACGGCCGCCGGGGCCGGCGCAGCGCATGCCGACGATCCGGATTTTCTTCGCTCATTCCAGGGGAATTTCGCCGGCAAAGGCATCGTCAAGGTGACCACCGATTCGCCGACGGTGAATGTCTCGTGCCGCTTCAATTCCGACGCGACGTCGAGCTCGTTGTCGCTCGACGGCAGCTGCCGCGGTCTTATCGTGGTAACGCGCGCCATCAGCGCGGATCTCAGGTCCAGCGGGACGAAATACAGCGGCACCTATGTCGGATCGCGCACCGGGCCGGCGCAATTGAGCGGCAGCCGCTCCGGCAACGCGATCAATCTCGGCATCCGTTGGGCGAAGGAGGTCAATGGCGATCGCAAGGCGCGAATGACGGTCGAGAAGAACGGCGAGGATGGCATGCGGCTGATCGTCGTCGATACCGATCCGAAAACCGGGAAAAGTGTGGTGACCACCCGGATCGATCTGCAGCGCACGTGATCTTCTTGTTTGATCATGATCTTTTCGCGTACGCGGACCTTCGGTTCGGGATCATGGTCTGGTTGTGAAAATCTGACGCTTAGTACCGACGCGAACGACGGCTCGGGGTGGGCAGCAGTCAGTCCCGGCACAGCGATCTTGACAGGTTGGAAGCCGATCGGCAGCCAAGATTTCATCGTTCGTTTCGTTGGACCTTCATAAACATTCGGGATCGGCCGAAACTTCCCCAACTTCGTCATCCTTGGGCGAAGCAGGAGCGAAGCGCCGTCGCGGAGACCCTGGGATCCATGCGGTAACCTTAGCCGAAGAGTGCAGCGGAGCACAATTCCGCACCACGGCAGCGCTCTGATGTCGCGGCATGGATCCAGGGGTCTGCGCCGCGTCGCTTCGCTCCTTGCTCCGCCCCAGGATGACGAAGCGATGGGCGTTTGCGCTAATCGCTAAGCCGATCGGCAGCAACCGTCGATAGTTCTGTCAGCGGCCAATTTCAGTGGCAAACCGCTAACTTCGGAGATTGGCTGAAACATCCCTCCAATTCGTCATCCCAGGGCGGAGCAAGGAGCAAAGCGACGCGGCGCAGACCCTGGGATCCATGCCGTTACCACGCGGCAGTGCGCCTGCGGACCAGAACCGAACTACCACCCCGTTCCGCGAAAAAGCTCGAACCACTCTGGATTGGTCTTCTCGATCAGCTCGATCTTCCACTGCCGCGGCCAGCGCTTCAGCGACTTCTCGCGCTGAATGGCGTCACGAATGTCGAAATGTTCCTCGTACCAGACCAGGCGCTGCACGCCGTAGCGGCCGGGGAAGCGCGAACCTTGGCCGGATTTGTGCTCCGGCATGCGGCGGCCGAGATCGTTGGTGACGCCGATGTAGATCGTGCCGCGCTTCTGGCTCGCGGTCATGTAGGTATAGCCGGTCATGGCTGAAGGGTAGCTGGCACAGTTGCGGATACAAGCGCCGTTCTGAGCCGCTGTATTCTTCGGCTGACGTCACGGCATGGATCCCAGGGTCTCCGCGACGTCGCTTCGCTCCTGCTCCGCCCTGGGATGACGAAGACGTGGTGGCTTATCGCTAATCGCAACCTTGGAGATTGGCAGCCCGATCGGCAGGCTCCCATCCACAGCCCTTTCAGGCTCTGTCAAAGAACCAAAACCTCTGTGCAGAGGAACTAGTCCTCGACCGGTTCGGGCGGATGGGCATCGCGGCCCTTGCCGAAGGTATAGCCGGTTTCCACCGCCTTGCGGCCGAACTTGCCGCGCAGCGTGTCGATGGCGCCTTCGGCCATGGCGCGCTTGCGTGACTGGACGTCGACCAGGTCGGGCGGGTCCGCCCGGTCATCGTCGGAGAGATCGCTGACGCCAATGCCGAGCAGCCGGTATTTCGTGCCATCCGCTTCCTTGCGCAGCAGCTCGAGCCCGGTCTGAAAGATGCGGTCGGCCAGCCGGGTCGGATCGCCGAGCTGGCGATTGCGCGTGCGGATCTTGAAATCCTGGGTCTTCAGCTTGAGGACGACGATGCGTCCGGCAATGCCGGATTTCTTCAGCCGGGCCGAGACTTTTTCCGACAGCGCCCTCAGCACCGAGACCAATTCGTCGACGGAGGCGATGTCGGTATCGAAAGTGGTTTCCGCCGAGACGCTTTTCGCGTCCTGGTCGGGAACGACGCGACGGTCGTCCTCGCCGCGCGAAAGCCGGTAGAGCCGGTCGCCCATGACGCCGTAGCGGCGCATCAGATCGCCACGTTCCATGCGCTGCAACTGGCCGATGGTGCGGATGCCGTCGCGCTCGAGCGTGGCGGCAAAGGCCTTGCCGACCCCCCAGATCAGCGTCACTGGCTGCTCGGCCAGGAAGCCGATAGCCTCGGCCTCGCCGATCACCGAAAAGCCGCGCGGCTTGCGAAAGTCCGACGCCACCTTGGCCAGGAACTTGCAGTAGGAAAGGCCGGCCGAAACGGTGATGCCGATCTCCTTTTCCACGCCGAGTGCGAAGCGCGCCAGCACCACCGCAGGCGGCAGGCCATGCAGGCGCTCGGTGCCGGCGAGGTCGAGAAAGGCCTCGTCGATCGAGAGCGGCTCGACCAGCGGCGTCAGCGCCTGCATCATGGCGCGCACCTCGCGGCCGACGCGCACGTATTTTTCCATGTCCGGCGGCAGGACCACCGCTTCCGGGCAGGCTTCGAGCGCCTTGAACATCGGCATTGCCGAGCGCACGCCGTGGATGCGGGCAATGTAGCATGCGGTGGAGACGACGCCGCGCTTGCCGCCGCCGATGATCAATGGCCGGTCCTTCAACGCCGGGTTGTCGCGCTTTTCGACCGCCGCGTAGAACGCGTCGCAATCGATATGGGCAAGGCGCAGCCGGTAGAGCTCCGGATGGCGGGCGAGCCGTGGACTGCCGCAGCGCTCGCAACGGCGTGCCTCGCTGCGCTGAAAACTCAGGCAGTCGCGGCAAAAACCGTGTTCGGGATTGTTGACAG
The DNA here is from genome assembly GCF_040320905.1 of Mesorhizobium sp. M0590. Lineage (NCBI taxonomy): Bacteria > Pseudomonadati > Pseudomonadota > Alphaproteobacteria > Hyphomicrobiales > Phyllobacteriaceae > Mesorhizobium > Mesorhizobium sp. M0590. The sequence continues at coordinate 162,229 of NZ_JAMYQN010000004.1, read as the reverse complement.
GGGCCGCCATCGCTGCGAACATAAAGAGAACAAATGCAATGGTACGTCAGGACGGACGCCACGACAAGGCGGTGGGCCGGGAGAGAGCTCATGAATACGACCATAGCGCCGCTAGTGCCCGAGCTTTGGGCGGATTTCGAAGATCTTTTCGGTAGGCAAGGCGCCTGCTACGGCTGCTGGTGCACACATTTCCGGCTGTCGCCCGCAGCGCGCCGCGCGAGCAACCGGGAGCGCAACAAGGATCACATCAAGGCGCGGATCGAGGCCGGGCCGCCGCCCGGCCTGTTGGCCTTCGAGGGTGGCCAGGCGGTCGGCTGGATGCAGATCGGCCCGCGTGCCGACGTGCCCGAATGGAACAACCAGGGCAGGGGGTCGGCGCCGATCGACCCCGCCGACGCCAGCGATCCGGGCGTCTGGGCGATCTCCTGCTTCTTCATCCGCACCAAGGCGCGGGGTAGGGGCGTGTCGCACCGCCTGGTTCAAGGCGGCATCGACTTCGCGCGCGAGAACGGCGCGCGGCTGATCGAAGCCTGCCCGATCGACCTGTCGAAGGATTCGCGCTCGATCGGGCTGTTCGTCGGCTCGTCGCGGGTCTTCGAAAAGGCCGGGTTCGAGCGATTGGTCGAACGCAAGCCAGGCCGACCGCTGGTGCGGCTGGTGCTGTAGGCAATGCCGCGGTCGACATCGATCCGTCCGGCTCGCCTTGCGGTTGTGATAGTAATTCCCTACGAAATGAGAAAGGGCAGAAAATTCCCATGGCCCAACGGAGAACAAGCGTGAACCGTGTCCTGCCAGTCGTCTTTGTTCTCGCGCTCAGCGCGCCTGCCTTCGGCCAAGCGGTCGACAGGCAAGGCGCGAAGCAGCTTTCCGACGATCTGGCGCACTACATCGGCAAGAAGCTGTTCGATATCGGGTTCGTGAAAATTTCAGTCGACGGCGATGCCTACAAGCTCGCTTTCGACTTCAAGCCAGTCACGGATTTGATGGCAAAGCAGCAAGCCTTCAAGTTCGACGTCACGCCTTACTTCGTTCTGGCGAAGCCGCGCAAAGATGGTCAGTGGGATGTTTCGGTGGACGTGTCTCCGAAGGGGTCTATTGATTTCGTCGGTCCGGAGGGGCCGCAGCACATCGACTTTTCCATTTCAAACAACAAGTTCACCGCTATCTATGCCCCTGATCTGGCGGCCTTTGTGAACGCCTCGGGTTCCACTTCGGGCGTCACGATGAGTGTAAAAAGCCCGCTGCAGAATGTGGAAGCCTCTGCGGATGGCGGCGCTGGCAGCATGAGCGCGACGAAATCAGCGAATGGCGGCATAGATTTTGCGTATTCACAGACAATGACCGCCTTTGCCGAAACCGTCAGACTGGACGATCCCAAGAGCGGTCTGAAATTCTCATACAACGTCAAATCGCCGCACGCGGCGGTGGATGCGTCCGGCAAGGGTTTGCGGACAAAGCCGCTGCTCGACCTGCTTGCTTTCATCGTGGCGACTGATGATGCAGCCAAATTCAAGGCGGATGAGGCGGAGTTCAAATCGCTTCTGACGGCAGCACTGCCATTGTGGGAGCGGATCGACGGCACCTACGGCTTCAAGGACTTTGTGGTGGAGAGCCCGGTAGGCAAGTTCGGTGCGACGCAACTGAATACCGCCGTCGGCATGGACGGCATCGCCAAGGACGGCAAGATCAACTACGCGTTCAAGGTTTCCGGCCTGACAATACCACAGCAGGTGCTGCCCAGCTGGAGCGTTGCGTTGCTGCCGACGGATATCGACCTCAACTTCGGCGGCACCAACATCGATCTGGACAGCATGGCGAAGAAAACCATCGAAACCCTTGATTTCAGCAAGGATCCACCGCTGCCGGCAGATTTCGGCAACCAGATCTTCGCCGATTTCCTGGCCAAGACGCCAAAGGCCATTCTCGGACACAGCACGATCAAGAACGGCAACATCGAGATTGCGATGGAAGGTGAAATGACGTTCCCCGGCAAGAAGCCCGAGGCGAGCATGACCATCGATGTCGCGGGCTATGACAAGATTGTGGAGGCTCTGCAGACGGCGGCCAAGACCGAGCCGGAAGCGGCGCAGTATTTCCCCTTCGCACTCGCCGTCAAAGGATTTGGCAAGGCGCTGCCGGATGGTCGACTGGAATGGGTCGTCAACGCTAAGGCAGACGGTTCGGTCACGGTCAACGGCGCCATGCTGAAGCCGGCCGATGCCGTTCAGGACAACCCCGTCATGGACCCAAGCGAGGCTACCGTTCCGGATCATGGCTCGGGCGAGAATGACAATGGCGGGGCAGGGGCGAAGTTGAAACCCTAAGCGCCGAGCTTGGAGCGGTTCATCGTTTCCCGGAAACGCCGAACCGCTCCATGTCTTTGTTTTTGCACAATCCGGACGGAAAACCGTTTCACACTTTTCCTGGAATTGCTCTAGAAGCGGCTGGCGTTAACGCCCGAGTGCGCTCACGATTTTCGCCGCCGCGATCTGCCCGCAGTCTCGGGATCGCCGCTTATATCGAATGCTCATGATTGTCGTCGCCGAGCGGCAGCGCCCGCAATGCCTTGCCGACTGCGGCGGGCGGCGTTCCGGTCTCCTCGGAAAAACGCATCAACGTCGGCTCGTGGGCAAGGATGAACTGCAGCACGCCGGCCAGGAATCCCGGCTCGCCCGCCGCCCGGCGGATGGAATGGGCTTCGATGCCGGTGATCGCCAGGAAGCGGGGCAGAAGTTCCGAATCGGCGGCGACGAAGCCCAACGCCTTTACGGCAACCGTTTCCGCTTCCTCGCGCATTGACGCTGCGTTTGCCATCGCTACCTTCCTTCATGGGCGGAATCGTTCTGTTTTCGCAGTAGTGGCAAGTGTCGCCGGCAGCAAGCTCGCCGACCTGGAATCCGAACGCTTTTAGGGCGACCGGTTTCCGTTTCGTCAATCATATTGCCGTATAGTGGGAACAGGTTTGGTGCGTGCCGACAAGGGGCGCATGACGGCACCCTTCGAGTGGAAGGCCAGCCGGGACGGGAAATCGATGCCAAAGAAGGTTATGATCGTCGAAGACAACGAGCTCAACATGAAGCTCTTTCGCGACCTCATCGAAGCGAGCGGCTACGAGACGGTGCGCACACGCAACGGCCTGGAAGCGCTGGATCTGGCGCGGCAGCACAGGCCGGACCTCATCCTGATGGACATCCAGCTGCCGGAAGTGTCGGGCCTCGAGGTCACCAAATGGCTGAAGGAGGACGATGATCTCCACGTCATCCCGGTCATCGCCGTCACCGCCTTCGCGATGAAGGGGGACGAGGAGCGCATTCGCCAGGGCGGCTGCGAGGCATATATCTCCAAGCCGATCTCGGTGCCGCGTTTCATCGAAACCATCAAATCCTACCTGGGCGATGCCTGATGTATCTTTCCAGCCGAGCCGGAGCTTTGTGAAATGACCGCGCGGATCCTCGTCGTCGACGACATCCCAGCAAATGTCAGGCTGCTGGAGGTTCGGCTGCTCGCCGAATATTTCGAGGTCCTGACCGCCACCAACGGGCCGGACGCGATCGAGATCTGCGAGAACGGCAAGGTCGACGTCGTGCTGCTCGACGTGATGATGCCCGATATGGACGGGTTCGAGGTCTGCCGGCGGCTGAAGGGCGACCCGGCGACATCGCACATCCCTGTCGTGATGATCACCGCGCTCGACCAGGTTTCGGACCGGGTGCGCGGCCTCGAGGCCGGCGCCGACGATTTTTTGACCAAGCCGGTCAACGATCTGCAACTGATGACGCGCGTCAAGAGCCTGGTCAGGCTGAAATCGCTGACCGACGAGCTGCGGCTGCGCGCCTCGACGACACGCAATATCGGCATCGAGGAGCTTTTGAGCCGCAACTTCGCTACTGACGATGCGGTGCCGAAGGTGCTGCTGGTCGACGAGCGCAAATCCTCGTTCGAGCGCATCCAGAAGATGCTGCGCGGCAGTGCCGATCTCGACGTCGCCAAAGATCCGCATGCCGGCTTCTTCCAGGCCGCCGAGCAGCCGTATGAATGCGTGATGATCTCGACGGCCTTCGCCGATTTCGACCCGCTGAGGCTCTGCTCGCAATTGCGCTCGCTCGATCGCACCCGTTTCCTGCCGATCATCCTTCTGGCGGACGAGGGCGAGGAGGGGCGTATCATCCGCGGCCTCGAACTCGGCATCAACGATTATCTGATGCGGCCGATCGACCAGCAGGAGCTGACCGCGCGGCTGCGTACGCAGGTGCGCCGCAAGCGCTACAACGACCAGCTTCGCGCCAGCGTCACCCAGACCATCGAGATGGCGGTGACCGATGCCCTGACCGGCCTGCACAACCGCCGCTATCTCGACAGCCATCTGCAGACGCTGTTCGACCGCGCCGTGGCACGGCGCCGGCCGCTGTCGGTGATGATCACCGATCTGGACCGCTTCAAGAGCATCAACGACGCGCATGGCCATGACGGCGGCGACGACGTGCTGCGCGAATTCGCGCGGCGGCTGCGCAAGAATGTGCGCGGCATCGACCTGGCCTGCCGCTTCGGCGGTGAGGAGTTCGTCGTGGTGATGCCGGACACCGACGGCGCGGTAGCCGAAAAGGTCGCCGAGCGCATTCGCGCCGAAATCGCCCAGCTGCCGTTTGCCGTCGGCACCGAAGGCAAGGCCGTCGAAGTCACCGTCAGCGTCGGCGTGTCGTCGGTGCTGAAGGGGGTAGACACGGTCTCGGCGCTGATGAAACGCGCCGACCTCGCGCTCTACGAAGCCAAGAGCGGCGGCCGCAATCGCGTCGTCGCCAAGGCGGCTTAGCACCGAACACCAATTGCCCGGTCAACGCGACAAGGTTACGAATTTACCTTAATCTAAGCGATTTGCGAGGCTTGGTTAAGAAACGGTTGATTTCCATAAGTTGTTGCGCAAATGTGCAGCCCTTAGACGTAACCGGCACGAGGCTAGATCGCCGGTTCGACCCGAAGAATACCCCATGATGCTCAGGTCCGCCGCATCTCCTGGGTCCGTGGGGTCGGCCGGCCGGCGCTGGCACATAGTGGCCTCCTCGTACCGCTGCCAAACGCCGGCCGGCCCCCAATTTTCAAAATACATCAGGATTCTACGCCAAGACCCGGAAAACGCTTGGTTTTTGTTACGGCAGCGACAGCGCCCTTTGAAATAGCCGGCTGGGCAGAGCGTATGCGCCCGCAGTCGGTTGACAGGGCCCGTCTTCTATGCAGAAATTGGTTGGACCATTGAGCCATTTGGTGACCCGTTGGCATGACCGAATTCGGCCTTTCCCCCATACAGGCAACTGCTCGCGACGACGCGGTGCTCAAGGCGCTGGCCGGCTTTGTGATGCGGGAAGCTCTCGGGCCCGGCCAGAGACTGCCGACCGAACGCATCCTTGCCGAGCGCCTCAAGGTGAGCCGCAACACCGTGCGCGAGGCGCTGACGCGCTGGGAAGGGCTCGGCCTGGTCGAACGGCGGCAAGGCAGCGGCACCTATCTCAAGGGAGTGGTCTCGCTGGACATGCTGCACATGCCGCTGACGCTGGCCGGCGGCAATGATTTCACCAGCCTGATGCAGACGCTGGAAATCCGCCGGGCACTGGAAGCGGAAGCCGCCGCCCTGTGCGCCGTCCGCGCGGGCCAGGCAGATCTCGTCGAGATCGGGCGCAAGCTCGACATTATGGAGCAGGCCTTCCACACCCGCGCCGGGATGTCGGCGGAGGAGGACTGGGAATTCCACCAGTCGATCTACCGCAGTTCCGGCAATCCGCTGTTCGAGCAGATCATCGCCGCCATGCACGAACTGTTCTATCGTTTCTGGGAGCATCCGCTCGGCGTGCGTGATTTCGGCCACGCCAGCTTTCCTTACCACCGCACCATCTACGAACGCATCGCCGCGCACGATCCGGAGGGGGCCCGGGCCGAGGCGCTCAAGCTGATCGCCACCGTCGAGGACGATCTGAAGCGCGGCGCGGCCAAACTCGAACTTTCAGGCCAGACATGAGCGATCATCCCGCCGGTTTCGAAAACGACTATCTCGCCGAGGCAGCGACGCTTCTCGCCCATGACGAGCCTTTCCCCGGCGGCGCGGTGGTCCCGCCGATCTACCAGACTTCGCTCTTCACCTTCGCCGACTATTCCGAGATGGCCGACACATTCGCCGGCAGGCGACGTCAGCCGATCTATTCGCGCGGCGACAACCCGACGGTCATGGAGTTCGAGGCGCGTGTCGCCGCTCTCGAAGGCGCGGAGGCCGCGCGCGGCTTTTCCAGCGGCATGGCGGCGATCAGCGCCACGGTGCTTGCTTTCGTCGGTGCCGGTGAGCGCATGGTTGTCGTGCGCAATTGCTACGGCGATGCCTACCGGCTGTTCGAACGGCTTTTGCCACGGCTCAACATCAAGGTCGACTATGTCGACGGTTCCGATCCGGACGCGGTCGCGGCAGCACTTCCCGGCGCCAAGCTGCTCTACCTGGAAAGCCCGACGTCGATGATGTTCGAGCTCCAGGACATAACCCACCTGGCGCGGCTGGCCAAAGAGCAGGGCATCATCACCTCGATCGACAATTCCTGGGCGACGCCGGTGTTCCAGAAGCCGATTTCGCACGGTGTCGACCTGGTGCTGCATTCGGCCTCGAAATATCTCGGCGGCCACAGCGACACCGTCGCCGGTGTGGTGGCCGGTTCGGCCGCCCATATCCGACATATCAACGAGCAGACCTATTCCTATCTCGGCGGCAAACTTTCGCCTTTCGAGGCCTGGCTGTTGCTGCGTGGCCTGCGCACATTGCCGCTGCGGTTGCCGCATCACATGAAGAGCGGGCTGACCATCGCCGAACGGCTGAAAGCGCATGACCATGTCGAGCGGGTCAACCACCCGGCCTATTCCAACCATCCAGGCAAGGCGACGCTTGCCGGCTATGCCGGGCTGTTCTCGTTCGAAGTGACGGAAGACGTCGACATCCCGGCTTTCGTCGATGCGCTGAAACTCTTTCGCATCGGCGTCAGCTGGGGCGGCCATGAAAGCCTGGTCGTTCCGGCAAAGGCCTCGCTCGAGCAGACGCCGGGCCTGAATTCGATGGCGCGCTTCGGCGTCAGCCCACGAACCATCCGCTTCAGTGTCGGATTGGAAAGTGTCGAAGACCTGTGGGCGGATGTTGCCCAGGCCTTCGACAGAGCAAAAAGATAAAGGAGCCGTTCAAAATGGGAGTGCTGAACATGAAAAAACTGAGCATCCTTCTTGGTGCCGTCGCGGGTCTGGCGATTTCCGCCGGCAGCGTGCTGGCCGATTCCACGGTCAAGATGGTCGAGGTCATCACCAGCCCGCCGCGTACCGAATTCCTCAAGAAGCAGATCGCCGAATTCGAGGCGGCCAATCCGGGTGTCAAGGTCGAGCTGGTATCGCTGCCCTGGGGCCAGGCGTTCGAGAAGTTCCTCACCATGGTGCAGGCCGGCGACACGCCCGACATCGTCGAGATGCCGGAACGCTGGATGGGTCTTTATGCGACCAACGGCCAGCTCGAGGATCTCGGGCCATACATGGCCAAATGGGACGATGCCAAAACGCTGGGCGAGCGTGCCAAGCAGTTCGGCTCGACGGTCGATAACAAGCAGTACATGATCCCTTACGGCTATTACCTGAACGCGCTGTTCTGGAACAAGAAGCTGTTCAAGGAGGCCGGTCTGGACGGTCCGCCGGCGACGCTCGATGAATTCGTCGAGGACTCCAAAAAAATCTCGGCGATACCGGGCAAATACGGCTACTGCCTGCGCGGCGGCCCGGGCGCCTTCAACGGCATGCATATGTTCATGAACATCGCCGCCGGCAAGGGCGGCTATTTCAACGAGGACGGCACCTCGACCATCAACGAGGAAGGCTCGGTCAAGGGCCTGCAGATGCTCGCCGACATGTACAAGAACGGCCTGGCGCCGAAGGATGCGGTGAGCTGGGGTTTTAACGAGACCGTCACCGGCTTCTACAGCGGCACCTGCGCCATGCTGAACCAGGATCCCGACGCGCTGCTCGGCATCGCCGACAAGATGAGCGCCGACGATTTCGCCGTGGCGCCGATGCCGGTCGGGCCGAGCGGCAAATCCTATCCGACGCTCGGTTATGCCGGCTGGGCGATGTTCGCCAATTCCCAGCACAAGGACGATGCCTGGAAGCTGATGGCGACGCTGTTGTCGCCCAAGGACAATCTGGAATGGGCAAAGGAAGTCGGTGTCATTCCAATCCACAACGGCGCCGACCAGGACGCCCACTTCAGGACCGAGCAGTTCAAAGGCTGGTTCGAGGAACTGAACAACGGCGACAAATACGAGATGGTGACGCCTCCGACGCATCTGGAAAACCTTGGCAATTTCGTAGACCAGGTGGCGATCAAGAATTTTCAGGAAGTGCTTCTTGGCCAGAAGGCGGCCAAGGACGTGGCCGACGAATGGGCCAAGTTCCTGACCAAGGAACAGCAGGACTGGCTGGCCAAGAACAAGAAATAGCTTTTGTTCCTTCTCCCCGTTCACGGGGAGGGGGTGTCACGACGTGACGGATGAGGGGCGGCGCCAACCCGACTTGGCTCGCGCTGCTTCTCATCTGCCTGCCCGTCCTCCGCAGCAGCTGCGCTGCAGCTGCGGAGGGTGGACCGGCATCTCCCCGTAAACGGGGAAGGCGCTGTCGCCAGCCCGTGCTTACCCAGGAGACGATCAAGTACCAATGACCTATGCCGTGTCCGAAATCCGATCCGCCGGCAGGCCGCGAAAGAAGCGGCTATCCCATGCCGCGATCGAGCCTTGGCTCTATCTCAGCCCGGCGATCGCGCTGCTGGTCGTCGTGCTCCTGGTGCCGCTGGTTATCGGTGTCGGCTACTCGTTCCGCAAATTCTCCGCTTTCAAATCCGAATATGTCGGGCTTGGGCAGTATCAGGCGATGCTGTCGGATCCTGTGCTCGGGCAGGCGCTCGTCAACACGCTATGGTGGACGGCAGCCAGCCTGTTCTTCCAATTTTTCCTTGGACTTGGCCTGGCGCTGCTGCTCGATACGCCGTTCCGGGGCAGAAAGATCGTGCAGGCCGTGGTGTTCCTGCCTTGGGCGGTACCGTCCTTCCTCTCGGGCCTGACCTGGGCCTGGCTGTTCAACCCGATCATCGGGCCGCTGCCGCATTGGCTCTACGCCTTGGGGCTGAAAGCCGAGCCAACCAACGTGCTCTCCGATCCCTCGACAGCCATGTGGGGGCCGATCGTCGCCAATGTCTGGTTCGGCATTCCCTTTTTTGCCGTCACGCTTTTGGCGGCGTTGAAGTCGATCCCGTCAGAACTGCATGAGGCGGCGGCGATCGACGGCGCCTCGCCGTGGCAGCGCTTCACCAAGGTGACGCTGCCGTTCCTGGCGCCGACCATCGTCATTACCGTCATGCTGCGCACGATATGGATCGCCACATTCGCCGACCTGATCTTCGTCATGACCGAAGGCGGGCCTGCCGGTTCGACCGCCACGGTGCCGGTCTATATCTATGTCAGCGCGTTCAAGTCACTGGATAAGGGCTATGCCTCGGCGGTGGCGGTGCTGCTGCTTGTGCTGCTCATCGTCTATGCGATTGCGCTGATAGGCATCCGCCGCTCGCTGGTGAGGCACGTCTGATGATTGCCGGACGCTCCGTCTCCTCGCGCATTCTCGGCGGCATCGGCCTTTACGGCGCCATCGCCGCCTATATGGCCTTCGCGCTGTTCCCGATCTTCTGGACGTTGAAGATCTCGGTCACGCCGGAGCGGCTGCTCTATTCCGAAGGCATCACTTTCTGGCCGTCGCAAACGACGCTGCAGAACTTCGTCACCGTGCTCGAAGCCACCGATTTTCCGCGCTATTTCCTGAACAGCGTTATCGTTTCGGTGTCGACGGCAGCCTTCGTAACGGTCATTGCCACGCTGGCCGGCTACGCCATGTCGCGATTTTCCTTCCGCGGCAAGGCGACCCTGGCCATCCTGCTTTTGCTCACCCAGACTTTTCCGCTGGTGATGGTCATTCCGCCGATCTACCGCATCATGGGACAGATCGGCCTCATCAACAGCCTGACCGGCCTCGTCATCATCTACACCGCGTTCAATACGGCCTTTGCGACCTTCCTGATGCAATCTTTCTTCGACGGCATCCCGCGAGACCTGGAAGAGGCAGCCATGATCGACGGCTGCACGCGCCTGCAGGCGATGCGCAAGGTGATCGTGCCGCTGACGCTACCCGGCATGGGCGCGACGCTCGGCTTCGTCTTTACCGCCGCCTGGAGCGAGTTGCTGTTTGCGCTGATGCTGATTTCCAGCGACGACCAGAAGACCTTCGCGGTCGGCCTGCTCACCTATATCGGCAAATTCGCGGTCGACTGGGGACAGATGATGGCTGCTTCCATCCTGGCGCTGATCCCGGTCTGCGTCTTCTTTGCCTTCCTGCAACGCTACCTCGTCACCGGCCTTACCGCCGGTGCCGTCAAGGGATAGATCGATGGCCTCCGTTACACTCGACAAAGTCCGCAAAGACTATGGAGCCGTGCGCGTTCTGCACGCGGTCGATCTCGAAATCGCCGACGGCGAGTTCGTCGTTCTGGTCGGCCCGTCCGGCTGCGGGAAATCGACACTGCTGCGTATGATCGCCGGGCTGGAGGAAGTCTCCGACGGCGAAATCCATATTGGTGAGCGCCTGGTCAACGACATTGCGCCAAAGGACCGCGACATTGCCATGGTGTTCCAGTCCTACGCGCTCTATCCGCACATGGACGTGTCGAAGAACATGGGTTTCAGCCTGATGCTGAGAAAGGCCGGCAAGCCGGCGATCGATGCAAGGGTGGACAGTGCCGCCAAGCGGCTCGGGCTCGATGCGCTTCTGCAACGCCTGCCGCGGCAATTGTCCGGCGGCCAGCGCCAGCGCGTCGCCATGGGACGGGCCATCGTGCGCGACCCGAAGGTCTTTCTCTTCGACGAGCCGCTTTCGAACCTCGACGCCAAGCTGCGCGTCCACATGCGTGCCGAGATCAAGGCGCTGCACCAGCAATTGAAGACCACTTCGGTCTATGTCACCCACGACCAGACCGAAGCGATGACAATGGCCGACCGCATCGTCGTCATGCATGACGGCCTCGTCCAGCAGGTCGGTGTGCCGCTCGATCTGTACGACCGGCCGGTCAACATGTTCGTCGCCGGGTTCATCGGCTCGCCCGGCATGAATTTTCTGCCTGCCGTAGTTGAAAAGGGCGCCAAGCCGGATGCCATCCTGGCCGACGGCCAGAAGCTGAGGCTGCCGGACGGCCTGCCGCTCAGGGATGGCGATGCGATCACCGTCGGCTTGCGGCCCGAGCATATCCGGCTCGCCGACAATGGCGCGCTGAAGGGCGAGGTGGGTGTCGTGGAGCCGCTCGGCCTGTCCACCCAGTTCTATGCCGGGCTTGCCGGCCAGCAGGTCTGCGTGTTTGCCATGGGCCGGGCCAGCGTGAAGCCGGGTGAGGCCGTGCGCCTATCGGCTGATCCGGCATCGCTCCATCTGTTCGATCCGGCAAGCGGCGATCGCATCGGCTAATCCTGCATCCCGAAATGAAAAACGCCGCCCGGAAGGCGGCGTTTCGGTACTGCGAGAGAAAACCCGATTACTTGATCTTGGTTTCCTTGAATTCGACGTGCTTCTTGGCGACCGGGTCGTATTTGCGGAACGACAGCTTGTCCGTCTTGGTGCGGCTGTTCTTGCTGGTCACGTAGAAGAAACCGGTGTCGGCGGTCGACAGAAGCTTGATCTTGATGTTTGCGGCTTTGGCCATGATGTTCGTCCGTTAATGTTCGTGGAGTTTTGGCCGCTGGAGCACGGGAAACACCCGGACGCGGGAAACTTGCCGCGACACATAAAGAACGCGCCCGGAAAGTCAACCCTTGTCCAGGTTCTGTGTCGTAAGCAGATGAGTTGTCCGGATTAGGTAGCACATGAGTTGTCCGGGTTTATTGCCAGCCGATGGAGGCTGGGGACGAAGCGGACATTGATGTGCTACCAAAACCCGACAATTTGATTGGGTGCCGACAGCCGCGGGAGGCTCCTGTGTGCCTCCGGCCGTCCTCCGGGTGGCGTCTCAGTTTGAATGCTAGCTATGAGTATCGAGCGATGGACGGCTGATCGATCACCCAAAGCCAGTTCCCGTCACCTTGCCGGCGAGCGATTTCCGCAGTAACGGTGCCATCGGCAAGGCGCGTGGAAGTGAGCGCCAAATCCCTGTTGATGATAGCCGGACGCTGATCTCCGAGATCAAACTTTCGTCCCGCTGCCACCAACTTGGCGTAAAATCGGCGGATGGCATCTCTGCCGCAGGCCAACTGTCCGTTGCCGGTAGCGAGGATGGCACCGGGTTCGTAAAGAGCAGCCATTCCTTCCGCGTCTCCCGCTTGCTCGCGAGAAACCAATAGCCGCGCCAGGTCCTGGGGATCGCTTGCCGGTTTGCGGTTTGCTTCATCATTCATCGGCAGGCTTCCTGACAGCCAAATTCAAACCGAGATACGACCAGGTTCCGGTCACTCCGCCGCGACGGTTTCCGGTTGCAACGCCTTCTTCCAGTCTCCCGTCGTGTTCCACCAGCGGTTCGGGTTGGCGCGGTCGTCGAGACCCTTGGAGCGGCTGGCAAGCAGTGGCTGAATGCGGATCACCGGCTCCTGATAGCTATGAACCTGGTAAATCGCTTCGACGACGCGAGCGGCGAGCTTCTGGTCGTCAGGCAGTTCGAACGACACCTCGACAGTCCCTGGCCGCCTGCGCAATTCCGTCTCGGCGCCGGCGGCGGCACCTTCAAGCGGCCGGTAGCGTTCGATGCCGTCCGCCGACTGGAAAGCATTGCTGTCATATTTGCCCATTCCGAGCGGTACGATCGCGACCACCGCCTCCATGATGCGGTCGACATCGGCTGCCGGTGCCTGAAAGGTCACCAGCAGCAGCAATTCCATCCGCAGCGATTTCGTTTCAAAGCCACTATCGATCATCCGAGGTCTCCCTGCTATGCATTTTGGGGGAGCATATACTCGAGCCCTCCTGACATGGTTGTGTCAGGAGTTGGTCAGCAGTGGGAGCGATGTCGGCAGCTGGGCCGACTCAGAGGATTTTGCGGAGCAGCCTGGTGCCGACCAGCACGATATAGCAGGCGAAGAACAGGCCGAGCGCCCAACCGAAGCCCGACGGCCCGAAAGCGTCCATGCCGATGCCGATTGCCTGCGGGCCAAGCACCATGCCGACGCCGTAGCAGAGAACGAAGGCGGCGTTGGCGGAGGCCAGTTCGTGGCCGGAAAGCTGGGAGCCGAGGTGAGCAAGACCGATTGTATACATAGCGGCGACCACACCGCCCCAGATGAACAGAAGCGCTGCCATCAAATGCCAGTTATGCGCGAAGAACGGCATGAAGACCGTGCCGGCAAGCCCGACAGTGGCACAGGCCATCAGCAGATAGCGGCGGTCGCTGACGCGGTCGCTGATCATGCCGATCGGGATCTGCAACAGCACATTGCCAAGCCCGATCATGGTGAGCAAAAGGGCGGCGTCCGCCTCTGAGTAGCCGATGCGGCTACCGTAGACCGGGAACAGTGCAAAGCCGCCGGTCTCGACCGCGCCGAACACCAGCACGGCGGCGGTTGCCGTCGGCACCAGCCAGATGTAACGCAGGAAATTGCTGGTTTCGCCGTCCGAGACGATCGTCGGGCTCTCGTTGCGTGCCGCCAGGACCGGTATGGCAGCGAGCGTAACCAAGGCGATGGTAACGCCGAAGGGCAGGAAGCCACTGCTGCCGAGATGGGCGAACAGCCAAGGCCCGGCGGCAAAGCCGAGAGACAGCACGGTGGCATAGATGCCGAGGACCAGTCCGCGCCGGTGTGGCGGCGCCGAGGTGCTGATCCAGAATTCCGACAGGATGAACAGCACCGTCAGCGCGATATGCAGCAGCACGCGCAGCGGAAACCACATCCAGAAAGCTGGCGCGAAATGGAAACCGACAAATGCCAGCGCCCCGGCGGCGATCATGGCAAGCATCGTCCAGGCGACCCCGAACCGCATGGCGAGCGGGGTGGCGAGCGGCGCGCCGGCGATAGAGGCGAGGCCGGCGACCGCGGTGTTGAGACCGATCATCGACGCGGAATGGCCACGCGTTTCCAGGATCACGCTGAGCAGCGGCATGCCAAGGCCGATGGCAATGCCGACGACGCTGATCGACGAGATCGCCGCGACCATCGGCAGCCAGTGTACGCGTTCCTTGCCCTGCGGCTGGATATCGACTGTCATGGAATGCCTGGCTGCTCTAGAGAATTTCGCGGACGAAGCGATTGCGGACAAGCCGGTAGAACGGCACGGGACCGCCGGGGCTCAGCAGCGGATCCCGGACGAGCCGGGTTTCCAGCTCCTCCAGGACCGTGCGCGTGATGTCTGGAATATCGACTTGCCGGGCCTTGGCCAGCGGCAGCCAAACGACGTCTTCCAACTCGTCGGTCGGACCGCCATCCGGCAGTTGCACGGCGACATCGTCGCGCCATGCGGCGAGAAAGCGCGTATCGAAGCGGCGCACCCGGTTGGGCGGGGTGATGGCGCGTGCGACGAAGCGCAGCGCTTGCAGTGATGGGATGACGCCGTGTTCGACAAAGCCCTGCCAGTCGCGCCTGGCGGTTGCGAACACGCCTTTTTGACCGATCAGCAGGCCGGCCTCCTCATAGGTTTCGCGGATTGCCGACAAGGCAATGGCGCGGGCGCGAGCCGGGCTGGTGCGACCGATGCCAGCGGTCAATCTCGCTTCTTCCTCGGGATGAAGTGCGGTGGCTATCGGGATGCGGCTGTCGGCCGGATCTGTGCGGCCGCCAGGAAACACGAATTTTCCCGGCATGAAGGCATGACGGGCGTGGCGCCGGCCCATCAGCACCAGGAATTCGTCGCTTTTGCGATCGAGCAGGATCAGCGTCGCGGCGTCGCGCGGGCGTATAGGCTTGGCCTCGAGCGCGTTCCGCTCAACCTTGTCGACTTCCGCCTTGGTCATAACGTCCATGCGCTCGACCTAGCGGAATCTTCTCCGATGCGAAAGTGGCGTCCAGCCATGCCGATTGCGCCAGCCTCGGTTTCAAGCCTCGGGATGCGACTCGATCAGATCTTCTTCACCGCCAAAGCCGTGCATATAAAACGCCCATTGCAGGCCGATGACAGCGCCCTTGACCGGCTGCAGCAGGACGACGGCGAGAATGATGGTCAATGGCACCCAGATGGCGATGTGCTGCCAGGTCGACAGCGTCGAGGTTGCCTCGACACCCATGAAGGCGCCGAGCACGATGTGGCCGACAATGACCACCACAAGATAGGCCGGCAGGTCGTCGGCGCGATGGTGGTGAAGTTCCTCGCCGCAATGATCGCATTTGTCGACGGTTTTGACGAAGGCGCGAAACAGCTTGCCCTCGCCGCAATGCGGGCAGCGGCCGAGCATGCCGCGCTTCATTGCCGTCCATAGCGGCCGGGCGGTCCGGCCCGAGTGATGTTCGCCGCCGAAAATCCGTTCTTCCACCTGCAGTTCTGTTGGCATTACCGTCTCCTGCCGCGCGAGCCTGGACGCGATTGCGACGCCCGGGCGCGGCCTTTGGCCTTGTGGAACGACCGTTTGGAGCCGGGCAGCGGCTTTGGCTCGGTCAGCATCTCGAAACGCATCGCGCCGGCCATCGGCGCCACCTCGATCAGGCGAACCTCGACGCGATCAGCAAGCTGATAGCCCTTGCCGGTGCGTTCTCCGAAAAGCGATCGAGCAGTTTCGTCGTATATATAGTAGTCGCCGCCCAGGGTTGAAACCGGAATGAAGCCATCCGCGCCATACTGCGGCAATTGGACAAACAGGCCCGATTTGGTGACGCCCGAGATGCGGGCGTCGAAACGGTCGTCGATGCGCTCGGCGAGATAGGCAGCGATCAGCCGGTCGACCGTGTCGCGCTCGGCGGCCATCGCGCGCCGCTCGGTCGCCGAAATCAGCGCCGAGACCTCTTCCAGCCGCTCCGCCTCGTCCTGCGTCAGGCCCCCCGGACCAAGGCCGAGTGCGGCAATCAGCCCACGATGCACGATGAGGTCGGCATAGCGACGGATCGGCGAGGTGAAATGCGCGTAGCGCTTCAGGTTGAGGCCGAAATGGCCGATATTGGCGGGCGAATATTCGGCCTGGCTCTGCGAGCGCAGCACCACTTCGTTGACCAGCCCCTCATTGTCGGCGCCGCGCACGCGAGCGAGGATGCCGTTGAACTGGTTCGGCCGCATTTGCGCGCCGCGCGCCAGCGACAGGCCGAGCGTCTGCAGGAATTCACGCAGCGATTCCTGCTTGGCGAGCGAGGGCGCATCGTGGATGCGGTAGACCAGCGCCTGGCGCTTCGCCTCGAGTGTCTCGGCGGCGGCGACATTGGCCTGGATCATGAACTCTTCGATCAGCTTGTGCGCGTCGAGCCGCTCCGGCACGACGACCTTGTCGACGGTGCCGTCCTGCTTGAGCAGGATCTTGCGCTCGGGCAGATCGAGCTCAAGCGGCTGGCGCGTGTCGCGGCCGCGCTTCAGGATCGCGTAGGCGTCCCATAGCGGCTTCAGCACCGTATCGAGGATCGGGCCAGTCGTGTCATCCGGTGCGCCGTCGATCGCCGCTTGCGCCTGCTGATAGGCGAGTTTCGCCGCCGACTTCATCATGACGCGATGGAAGGAGTGTCTGAGTTTGTGGCCATCGGCCGAGAAAGTCATACGCACCGCTATCGCCGGACGATCCTGGCCCTCGCGCAGCGAACAGAGGTCGTTCGAGATGCGCTCCGGCAGCATCGGTACGACGCGGTCGGGAAAATAGACCGAATTGCCGCGCTTCAGCGCTTCGCGATCGAGCGCCGTGGCATAGCGCACGTACGCAGCGACATCCGCAATGGCGACGGTGACAACCACGCCGCCGGCGTTCTTCTCGTCGGTGTCGGGCATAGCGAACACCGCGTCGTCATGATCCTTGGCGTCGGCCGGATCGATGGTGAGCAGCGGCAGCTCGCGCCAATCCTCGCGGCCGGCAAGCGTCGCCGGCTTGACCGCCTCCGCCTCGGCGATGACGTCGGCGGGAAAAATATGCGGAATGTCGTGTGCGTGAATGGCGATCATCGAGACCGCCTTTTCGCTGGTCAGCGAGCCCAACACCGCCAGAACCTTGGCTCGCGGCAGCCCGTAGCGGGAGGCCCGCGCCGGCTCGACCTCGACCAGGTCGCCATTCTTGGCGCCGTTCTGGAATTCCTTGTCGACGACCAGCTCCGGCTGGCGCCTTTCCACCGGCTCGATGCGGAACGTGCCGTCCTTCAGCACACGGAAAACGCCGAGAACCGCATCGGTGCGCTTCTCGAATATCTTCATAACCCGGCCGGTATAGGCGGGGCCTGCCGGATCGTCGGTCGGAAAGGTCTTGGCCAGCACGCGGTCGCCGATACCAGGCGTCGGGCCATTGCCGCCGCGCGACACGCGGATCGCTATGACCGGAGGTTCGCCATTGCCAATCGCTTCGGTCGGGTGCGCCAGCAGCACACCGTCGGCGTCACGGCCGAAGATGTCGAGCACCGCGACGTGGGGCAGGGCGCCGACACGGGCAAGCCGCTTGCGCTCCTTGGTCAGCAGGCCTTCATCCTGCAGGTCGCGCAAGACGTCCTTCAGCCAGATGCGGTCTTCGCCGCGCAGCGCAAACGCCTTGGCGATGTCGCGTTTTCCGGCGCGGTCCGGATTTTCGGCGATGTAACGCAGTATCTCTTCGCGTGAAGGCCGGTAATTGTCCCTGACCTTGGCACGGGTATCGGCGGTGCGCAGATCGCCGTGGCTTCTTCCGGAGACTTTGCGCGCCAACCCGTCCTATCCCTTTTTCCTGGCCGCCGGTTTTTTGGCCGCAGCCGATTTCTTCGCAGGCGCGGCCGCTTTGCGGAAGGGCTTCCTGGCGCCATTGCCGCCCTTGGCTTCCTTTTCCGCAATGAGCGCCACCGCATCCTCGATCGTCACCGATTGCGGATCCTTGCCCTTCGGCAGCGTCGCATTGACCTTGCCGAAATTCACATAAGGCCCGTATTTGCCGTCGCGCACGACGATCTTGCCGCCGCCGGCAGGATGCTCGCCAAGTTCCTTGAGCGCAGCGGCTGTGCCGCCATTGCGGCCGCCTTTGCCCTTCAATTGCTTCTCGGCGATCACGGAGACGGCGCGATTGAGGCCGATCGAGAACACGTCCTCGATGCTGTCGAGATTGGCGTAGGTGCCGTCATGCAGCACGAACGGCCCGTAGCGCCCCAGCCCGGCCGAAATCATCTTGCCGGATTCCGGATGCTTGCCGACGTCGCGCGGCAGCGACAAAAGGGCGAGTGCCTTTTCGTGATCGATCGAATCGACAGTCCAGCCCTTGGGCAGGCTGGAGCGCTTGGCATCCTTGCCGTCGCCGCGCTGGATATAGGGGCCGAACCGGCCATTGCGCAGCGTGATCTCCTCGGCGGTATAGGGGTCCTTGCCGAGCACTTTGGTGCCGTCTTCGCCACCGCCGTTCTCTCCATTGGGATTGGCGGCGTCGCCGAGCTGGCGGGTGAAGGAGCATTCGGGATAGTTCGAACAGCCAACGAAGGCGCCGAACTTGCCGAGCTTCAGCGACAGGTTGCCGGTGCCGCATTTCGGACAAATGCGCGGGTTCGAACCGTCTTCCCGCGCGGGAAAGACCAGCGGCGCCAGTTCCTCGTTCAATGCATCGAGGACGTCGGTGACGCGCAACTCCTTGATGTCGGCGACGGCGCCGGAAAAATCCTTCCAGAAATCGCGCAGCACGTCCTTCCATGCGAGCTTGCCGTCGGAAATCTCGTCGAGCTTTTCCTCCAGCGAAGCGGTGAAGTCGTACTCGACATAACGCTCGAAGAAGCTTTCGAGGAAGGCCGACAAGAGCCGGCCCTTTGCCTGCGGCACCAGCTTGCGCTTGTCGATGGTGACATAGTCACGATCCTCGAGCGTCTTCAGGATCGCCGTATAAGTCGACGGCCGGCCGATGCCCAACTCTTCCAGCTTCTTGATCAGCGAAGCTTCCGAATAACGCGGCGGCGGCTCGGTGGTGTGCTGGGTGGCGTTGATCGCCTCGCGTGTGAGCTGCTCGCCGGCACGGATCTCGGGCAGGCGGCGGCTTTCCTCGTCTTCCGAATCTTCTTCCTTCTGCTCGATGTAAGCGGCAAGGAAGCCGTCGAAGCGAACAACCGAGCCTACAGCGCGAAGCTCGGCGGTGCGAGGGCCGTTGACTGCCTCTATCTCGACCGTGGTGCGCTCTATCTCGGCCGGCTGCATCTGGCTGGCGATGGCGCGTTTCCAGATCATCTCGTAAAGCCGCGCCTGGTCGGCGTCGAGATACTGCTTGACGGAAGCCGGCGTGCGCATGAAATCGGTCGGACGGATCGCTTCGTGCGCCTCCTGGGCATTCTTGGCCTTGGCGGAATAGACGCGCGGCTTTTCAGGCAGGTATTTAGGGCCGAATTCCTTGGCAATCGCATCGCGCGCGGCAGAGATCGCCTCCGGCGCCATCTGCACGCCGTCGGTTCGCATGTAGGTGATCAGGCCGGTGGTCTCACCGCCGATCTCCATGCCCTCATAGAGCCGCTGCGCCACCTGCATGGTGCGGTTGGCCGAAAAGCCGAGACCCGATGAGGCTGCCTGCTGCAGCGTCGAGGTGGTGAAGGGCGGCCCGGGATTGCGCTTGGTCGGCTTCGCTTCGACAGACGCCGCCTTGAAGCTGGCGCCTTCGAGCATCGCTTTGATGTCGTCGGCCTGCGCCTTGTTGGAAATGTCGAGCTTTTGCAGCTTCTTGCGCTCGAAGGCGGTCAGCCGCGCCTCGAAATTTTCCTTGCGCGGCGTACCGAGAATGGCGGCGACCTGCCAGTATTCCTCGCGGATGAAGCGCTCGATCTCGGATTCGCGGTCGCAGACCAGACGCAGCGCCACCGACTGGACGCGGCCGGCGGAGCGGGCGCCAGGCAGCTTGCGCCACAGCACGGGCGACAGCGTGAAGCCGACCAGATAGTCGAGCGCGCGGCGGGCGAGATAGGCATCGACCAGCGGCGCGTCGATCTGGCGCGGATTGGCCATCGCCTCCAGCACGGACGCCTTGGTGATGGCGTTAAAGACGACGCGGCTGACCGGCTTGTCCTTCAACGCGCGCTTTTGCTTCAGCACTTCCAGGACATGCCAGGAGATCGCTTCGCCCTCGCGGTCCGGATCGGTGGCGAGGATCAGCCCGTCGGCGTCCTTGACCGCCTTGGCAATATCGGCGAGACGCTTTCCAGACGCGGTGTCGACGGCCCAGGACATGGCAAAGTCCTCATCCGGACGCACCGAGCCATCCTTGGCCGGCAGATCGCGGACATGGCCGAACGAGGCCAGAACCTTGTAGTTCTTGCCGAGGTATTTGTTGATTGTCTTCGCCTTGGCCGGCGATTCGACGACGACGACGTCCATACGGTCTCATATCAGTTGTGATGCGGCAGAAGAATTCCGCTGCGCGCGACGAAATCTCGTTCAATGTGTCGCTCACATGGCCGCGCTTTTGCATCCGGTCAAGGCCAAGCAGTCAAAATGCGGCCCTGTACGGAATGCGCAACCCAACGGCGCCATGCGATTTTCCGCAATCCTGGATAAGGGAAATGGGCAGCCTATCGCTGGACAAGCCCGGCAATTGATCCTGGAGAACGGGACAAACTCTCCCGCGGATATAAGAGAAACATCGAGCACGCGCCAGCCCTGCTTGAACAGATGCTGTGAAGCGCGCAATCGGTAGCCCGGCATTTTGCTCGGACAGTCGCAAGGAAGTACCGTGCTGAAAAGCTGGCCGCCGGGGCGGTTGGGTCGAGTTCCCAGCGACCAGCCGTGTTACCGCCTGTTACAGCCGATCAGAAGCTCAAGGCCTAGTCGGCCTTGGCGATATGCCAGACGCCGCCGACACCCTCGCCGGTCACGTCGCCGGCCTTCTTGTCCTTGATGAACGTGTAGAGCGGCTTACCTTCGTAGGCCCACATCCTGGTGCCGTCGGTGCGGTCGACGATCGTCCACTCGCCCTCGGCCTTGGCGTTGGCGTCAGCCTTCAGCGGCGGCCAATTGGCGGCGCATTTGTCGTAGCAGTTCGACTTGCCCGCCTCGTCCTTGTCGTAGGTGTAGAGCGTCATGCCGCTGGCGTCGGTGTAGATCTTGGTGCTGCCGACCTCCGCTTCCTTCCACGCCTCGGCGGCGAAGGATGCGGCAGTGCCCAGCAAAAGCGCGGCCATGCCAGTTGCGATCGTTTTCATGGACTTCTCCCTGGATCATTCGAAAAGCGCGCGGAACAACGCAGCTTCGTTTGATCAACGCTGCCTGGCTGCCCTTTCTTCCCGGGCGGGCGTCGGCTTGCTACCCAATGTGATGGGGCCACGCGATGGTGATTGGCGGACAGCTGTTGTCGCGGCTATATGGCTGCGCAGTCATCGGGAGACGGAAATGGCATTGGACGTCGGCTATGTCAGTGCGATCGGGGCGGGAGCGATTTCGTTCCTGTCGCCTTGCGTGCTGCCGCTGGTGCCACCGTACCTATGTTATATGGCCGGCGTCTCGGTCGACGATTTCCGCGGCGAAGCCGGCATTACGGCAAAGGCCGGGGCGCGAGGCGCGCTGATCAATTCCTCCATCGCCTTCGTGCTCGGCTTCTCGACTGTCTTCGTCGCGCTCGGCGCCGGTGCCTCGACGATCGGCCATTTGCTGCGCGTTTGGCAGGAGCCGCTGGCGATGGCAGCCGGCGTGCTGATCATCCTGATGGGGCTGAATTTCCTCGGCGTACTGCGCATCCCTTTGCTTTCACGCGAGGCGCGCTTCCAGTCACAAGGCAAGCCGGCCAGCCTGATCGCCGCTTACGTAATGGGCCTGGCCTTCGCCTTTGGCTGGACGCCCTGTATCGGCCCGGTGCTGGGGCCGATCCTGACGCTTGCCGGCGGCCGCGAGACGGTGGGCGAGGGCGCGCTGCTGCTTGCCGCCTATTCGCTCGGCCTCGGTATTCCCTTCCTCGTTGCGGCGCTGTTTTCAGGCGCCTTCATGCGCTTTCTCGGGAAATTCCGCGTCCATCTCGGCCGCGTCGAAAAGGCCATCGGCGCGTTGCTGGTGGTCGCCGGCGTGTTTTTCCTGACCGGCGGCGTGCAGGCGGTGTCCTATTGGTTGCTCGAGACTTTCCCGGTGCTGGGGCAATTGGGATAGGTTTGCCGCCCGGCCGAAGCGCGAGGCCGTAGCTGCGGCGCAAGGCACCGCAGCTACGCGGTCCATTCACCTTCGAAATAGCCCGGCTGGTCGATATCGGCGATGAGCCCGGGTCCGCTCGGCGTCCACCCCAGCAGCGCGCGAGTCCGCTCGCTCGAGGTCGGGACATCCATCGCCGCGAACATCGCGAACCAGCCAAAATGATCGGCGGCTTCTTCCGCGGACTTGGCGACCACCGGCACGTTCAGGTGCCGGCCGATCACGCCGGCGACGTCCTTGAACGGCACGCCTTCTTCGGCGATCGCGTGATATCGCCCGCCATCGGCTCCATGCTCGAGCGCAAGCCGGTAAACGCGAGCGGCATCGAACCGATGCACGGCAGGCCAGCGATTGAGCCCTTCGCCGATATAGGCCGACACGCCCTTCTTGCGAGCGAGGTCGATGAGAATAGGAACGAAGGCGTGGTCGCCCTGGCCATGGACCGCCGGAGGAAGGCGCACAACCGACGCGCGCACGCCGCGTGCCGCCAGCGCGGCGGCTGTCGCTTCGGAGGCGCGGGGATACGAAGCGGAAGAGGGGACAGGCACATCTTCCTCGGTCGCGATACGGCCCCGCGCCTGGAGCGCGGTTCCGGAGGTTACGAGCAGGGGCCGCTCGGAGCCTTCGAGTGCACCGCCCAAGGCCTCGATGGCGCGCCGGTCCATCTCGCAATTTTGCGCGAATTTCGAGAAGTCGTGGTTGAAGCCGGCATGGATCACGCCATCAGCTGCCGCTGCGCCCCTGCTGAGGCTTTCGAGGTCTTCGAGGTCACCTCGATGCACCTCGGCTCCGGTGGCTGCAAGCGACTTGGCCGACGCCGCCGAGCGGGCGAGGCCGAGCACCTGATGGCCGGCGCCGATGAGTTCTTGAACGACGGCAGAACCGACGAATCCGGTCGCTCCGGTAACGAAAACACGCATCACGACTTCTCCTTGTTCGTTTCTGACCACGACCATTTTCGCGGCTCAGTTATGTCGTGATAGGCGCTTGAGAAAATACGATCTATGCGGCAAAGTCCGTATTATCTTCGCAATCGTCCGGAATGACCTGTGGATCCCCTTTCAGATGTGCTCTCGCTGCTGAAGCCGCGAAACTATATGTCAGCCGGTTTCGATGCTGGTGGTGAATGGTCGATCCAGTTCCCCGACCAGCAGCAAAGCATCAAGACCGGAGCGGTGGTCTCCGGCCGGTGCTGGCTATCTGTGGAGGGCGTTGCTGACGCAGTGCGCCTTGAGACGGGAGACTGCTTCCTGCTGCCGAGTGGACGGCCTTTCCGCCTTGCAAGCGACATGAGCTTGACGCCTGTTGAAGCCGTCAGGATTTTTCCGCCTGCGCGAGCCGGCGGTGTCGTGACCCACAATGGCGGTGGTGATTTCTTTCTGGTCAGCAGCCGCTTCGCGCTTGGCGGCAATCATGCCGGCATCCTGTTGCGGATGCTGCCAGCCATTGTGCATATCCGCAAAGAGTCGGACCAGTCGGCGCTGCGCTGGTCGGTGGAGCGGATGATGCAGGAGCTGCGCGAGCCGCAGCCGGGCGGCTTTCTGATGATCCAGCACCTCGCCCACATGATGCTGGTTCAGGCGCTGCGGCTGCATCTTTCGGAAGGATTGAAAGGTGGCATCGGCTGGCTCTTTGCCCTCGCGGACAAACAGATCGGCGCGGCGATCAGCGCCATGCATGACGATCCGGCGCATGGCTGGACGTTACAGGAACTGGCGGAACGGGCCGGCATGTCGCGATCGACCTTTGCGCTCAGATTCAAGGAGACGGTTGGCGCGTCGCCGATGGACTATTTGACGCGCTGGCGAATGCTGCTGGCCGGCGAACGGCTGACGAATTCCAGCGATCCCGTCGCCGTCATAGCGCTCTCGCTCGGCTACGAATCCGAAAGCGCCTTCAGCACAGCCTTCAAGCGGGTCATGAACTGTTCGCCACGGCAATACGGCCGTGGCCGAGCCTCCAGTTTCGCATCACGCAACGAGGCGGAAGCCGCGTGAGCCGATCGGCTTGAGCGTGTCGCGGGTTGGAGGTTCCACCGTCTCACCGGAATTTAACCGCATTGGTGCAGCATGGCGCCAGTGCTACTAACGCTTCGATTCCAGACCCCTTTCAACGGTTGCCATCCCATGAGCCAGAGAACCTGCCTGTCCATCATCCTCGCCGCCGGCGAAGGCACGCGCATGAAGAGTGCAGTGCCGAAAGTGCTGCACACAATCGCCGGCCTGCCGATGGTTGCCCATGTCGTCAAGGCGGCCGAAGCCGCCGGCAGCGGCGAGTTGGCGCTGGTGATCGGCCATGGCGCCGATGAGATGCGCAAGGCGGCACTCAAGTTTGCGCCGAAGGCCGAGGCTTTCGTCCAGGAAAAACGTCTCGGCACCGCGCACGCCGTGCTTGCCGCACGCGCAGCAATATCAAAAGGTTATGACGACATCTTGGTGATGTTTGGCGACACGCCGTTGATCGATCCGGAAGCGCTCGCGGCGGCGCGGCTGAAGCTGGCGGAAGGTGCGGCCGTCGTCGTGGTCGGCTTCCGTACGGAAAATCCTTCGGGCTACGGCCGGCTTATCGAAAAGGCCGGCAAGCTCGTGGCCATCCGCGAGGAGAAGGACTGCTCGGACGAGGAGAAGAAAATCACCTTCTGCAATGGCGGGCTGATGGCGGTCGCCGGCAGGCACGCGCTGAAGCTGCTCGATCAAGTCGGCAGCAAGAACGCCAAGGGCGAGTATTATCTCACCGACATCGTCGAGATCGCCGCTGCGCAGGGACTTGATGTCGTCGCCACCGAAGCCAGTTTCGAGAACGCGCTCGGCATTAACAACCGTGCCGAGCTTGCCCAGGCGGAAGATATCTGGCAGCAGCGCCGCCGGCGCGAGGCGATGCTTTCTGGCGTTACGCTGATCGCGCCCGAAACCGTGTTCTTCTCGCACGACACCGAGATCGGCGCCGATACGATCGTCGAACCCAATGTCTGGTTCGGGCCGGGCGTGAAAATCGCCACGGGGGCCAAGATCCATGCCTTCAGCCATATCGAAGGCGCCACCATCGCGTCGAATTGCGATGTCGGGCCGTTCGCGCGGCTGCGGCCCGGGGCCGATCTGAGAACCAAGGCCAAGGTCGGCAATTTCTGCGAGGTCAAGCAGGCGATCGTCGAAGAGGGCGCCAAGGTCAACCATCTGACCTATATCGGCGATGCCCGCATCGGCGCCGGCGCCAATATCGGCGCCGGCACCATCACCTGCAATTATGACGGCTATTCGAAATTCTTCACCGATATCGGCGAGGGCGCCTTCATAGGCTCGAACTCCTCGCTGGTGGCGCCGGTGTCGATCGGCAAGGGCGGCTACATCGCCTCGGGCAGCGTCATCACAGAAAGCGTACCCGACGATGCGCTGGCCTTCGGCCGCGCCCGCCAGCGGACTCTAGCCGGCAAGGGCAAGGAGTTGCGAGAGCGTTTTTCTCAGGCCGCGGCGGCCCGCAAAAAAGGGTAGACTAGCGGAACTCGGCGACAAGCTGGATTTCGCCAACGATTGCATCGTTGAAGGCCGACAGGTCTTCGGCCGGGATCCAGTATTCCAGATGCGCCCGGCTGCCGGCATGCTGGACGCTGTAACGGTCCAGAAAGCTGCGACGCACCTCGAAACGCGTCACGAAACCTGATCCGCTCGCGGGCACATTCCAGTCTCGGGCGATCTGGGTGGCATAGGCCTCGCTGGTGACCGGATAGAAGATCGGCTGATCGGCAAGTCGAGGAGGAAAGGCGCGCATCCCTGCCTTCTGGATCAACTCCAATTCGCGGGGGCCGACCGGACGCCAAAGCGTCACCGTGTCAATTCGTTCGTTCATAGCCGCATCATGTCTTTGACTGATTTCTGGAGCCGTTGAGGCGAGATAGGATACATAAGCGGAGAAACTGAGCAATTGCAGTAACCGGATTGCAAGTGCGCCCTGTCATGGTGCATCTGTGCAGGATAGTCCGGCTGATACCGGACGAAATGGAATGTGATTTTTCGCGACAGCCCGGCAGTCTCTAAATAGCGCCGGGTTTGAGGTCGGAATCGGGGGCAAGCGCCATGTGCGGTATCGTTGGAATTGTCGGTAACTCGCCGGTCGCGCCGCTTATCGTCGATGCGCTGAAAAGGCTCGAATATCGCGGCTATGACTCGGCCGGCGTCGCCACGATCGAGCACGGCAGGCTTGACCGCCGCCGTGCCGAGGGCAAGCTGGTCAATCTCGAGCGCCGGCTGAAGGACGAACCGCTCGACGGCATGATCGGCATCGGCCACACGCGCTGGGCCACACATGGCGTTCCGAACGAGAGCAATGCGCATCCGCATTTTTCCGACGGCGTCGCCATCGTCCATAACGGGATCATCGAGAATTTCGCCGAATTGCGCGACGAGCTGATGCGCGACGGCTACAGTTTCGCCTCGCAGACCGATACCGAAGTCGTCGCTCATCTGGTGGCGCGCGAACTGGCCAAGGGGCTGAAGCCGGTTGAGGCGGCGCACAAGGCACTGAAGCGGCTGGAAGGCGCCTTTGCGCTCGCCATCATGTTCAAGGGCGACGAGGATCTGATCGTCGGCGCGCGCAATGGCCCGCCGCTCGCGGTCGGTCATGGCGACGGCCAGATGTTCCTTGGCTCCGACGCCATTGCGCTTGCCCCTTTCACCAATTCGATCACCTATCTGGAAGACGGCGACTGGGCGGTGGTGCGCCGCAACGAGGTCGATATCTTCGACATGGGCGGCAACAAGGTCGACCGCAAACGCCAACAGTCGCTCAGCACGAGCTTCATGGTCGACAAAGGCAACCGCCGCCATTTCATGGAAAAGGAAATCCATGAGCAGCCGGAAGTGATCTCGCACACGCTGGCGCATTATGTTGATTTCGTCAGCGGCGTCTCGAAGCCGCTCGACCTGCCGTTCGATTTCGCCAAGATCGACCGGCTGGCGATCTCGGCCTGCGGCACCGCCTATCTCGCCGGGCTGATCAGCAAATACTGGTTCGAGCGCTATGCGCGGCTGCCGGTCGACATCGATGTCGCTTCGGAGTTCCGCTACCGCGAGATGCCGCTGTCGAAGAACGATGCCGCTTTCTTCATCTCGCAATCGGGTGAGACCGCCGACACGCTGGCGTCGCTGCGCTACTGCCGCAAGGCCGGCATGAAGATCGGCGCGGTCGTCAATGTGCGCGAATCGACCATGGCGCGCGAATCCGACGTCATCCTGCCGACGTTGGCCGGCCCGGAGATCGGCGTCGCTTCGACCAAGGCGTTCACCTGCCAGCTTTCCGTGCTGGCCTCGCTGGCGGTGCGGGCGGGCGTGGCGCGCGGAACGATTTCGCAGGAGCAGGAGAAAACGCTGATACGCGAGCTGTCGGAAGCGCCGCGTTATGCGAACCAGGTGCTAAAGCTCGACGGGCAGATCGAAAAGGTCGCGCGCGACCTCTCGCACTACAAGAATGTGCTTTATCTCGGCCGTGACACCAATTTTCCGCTGGCCATGGAAGGTGCGCTGAAGCTCAAGGAGATCTCCTACATCCATGCCGAAGGCTATGCTGCCGGCGAGTTGAAACACGGCCCGATCGCGCTGATCGACGAGAACATGCCCGTCATCGTCATCGCGCCGCATGACCGCATCTTCGAAAAGACCGTGTCGAACATGCAGGAGGTCGCGGCACGCGGCGGCAAGATCATCCTGATCACCGACAGCAAGGGCGCCGCACACGCTACGGTGAAGACGATGGAGACGATCGTTTTGCCGGACGTGCCGGAAATCATCTCGCCGATCATCTACGCGCTGCCGATCCAGATGCTCGCCTATTTCACCGCCGTGTTCATGGGCACGGATGTCGACCAGCCTCGCAACCTGGCGAAATCGGTAACGGTGGAATAGGTCTCGTTTAAAAACTTCGCCATTCCAAAGCGCCTTGGGGTTCAGTAGTGTCGCGCTGCAAACACACGCTGCGGTGAACCATGTCGGATGCTCTCAAGACCTCAGGCATGACCCGGCTGAGAAACTATTTCCTGACCGGCTTCGTCGTTTGCGCGCCGCTGGCGATTACTGCCTACATTGCCTGGTCGCTGATCGGCTGGGTCGATTCCTGGGTGAAACCCTACATTCCGGTACGCTACAATCCGGACACCTACCTGCCGTTTCCAGTGCCGGGTTTTGGGCTGATCGTTGCCTTGATCCTCATCACCTTCATCGGCTTTATGACCGCCAATATCGTTGGCCGCGCCATCGTCAACTTCGGCGAGCGCCTGCTTGGCCGCATGCCGCTGGTGCGCGGCATCTACCGTTCGCTGAAGCAGATTTTCGAGACCGTGCTGTCGAACAAGGGCGACATGTTCCGCCAGGTCGGGTTGGTCGAATATCCGCGTAAAGGGGTCTGGTCGCTTGTCTTCGTCGCCAGCGAGAAAGAAACCGAGATCAACCAGAAGCTCGACCGGGAAGGCGATCCGCTGATTGCCGTGTTCATGCCGTGTACGCCCAATCCGACGACGGGCTTTTTGATGTATGTGCCGAAATCCGACATCGTGCTGCTCGACATGACGATCGAGGACGGAGCCAAGCTGATCGTTTCGGCCGGCCTGGTGGCGCCGGCAGTCAAAATGGTGACGGTGAACGGCGAGCAGATCCACGGCGCGCTTGCCAATCCTCCGCTCGACACGATGCCTCAGCCGGCACGCAGGAGCCGCACGGCCTCGTCGCGGCCGAACAGATAGAGCAACAGGCGCAGCGCCGTGCCGCGATCGGACTGCAATTCCGGATCGCGCGACAGGATCAGCCGCGCATCGTCCCGAGCGGCCTCGAGCAGGTCGGCATGCGCCTCGATGCGCGCCACCTGGAAGCCCGGCGTGCCGGACTGGCGGGTGCCGAGCAACTCGCCTTCGCCGCGCAGCTTCAGATCCTCTTCGGCGATACGGAAGCCGTCCTCGGTCTCGCGCATTACCGACAAACGGCGTTTTGCCGTCTCGCCGAGCGGATCCTTGTAGAGCAGCACGCACGATGAAGGCTTGTCGCCACGCCCGACCCGGCCGCGCAATTGGTGCAACTGGGTAAGGCCAAAACGCTCGGCATGCTCGATAACCATGATTGTCGCATCAGGCACATCGACGCCGACCTCTATCACTGTGGTGGCGATCAGGATACGGGTGTCACCCTGCTTGAAGGCGCGCATCGCCTCGTCTTTGTCGGTGCCTTTCATGCGGCCGTGCACCAGGCCGATGCGGTCGCCGAACAGCGGCTCCAGCGAGGCAAAACGGTCCTCGGCCGACATCAGCTTGATCTCCTCGGATTCCTCGACCAGCGGACAGATCCAGTAGATTTTCTGGCCATCGGCGACGGCGTCGAGCATGCGTCCGATCAGTTCGTCGAGCCGTTCAAGCGGCAAGGTGACGGTGCGGATCGGCTGGCGGCCGGCCGGCTTTTCCGTCAGCTTCGACACATCCATGTCGCCGAATGCAGTCAGCACCAGCGTCCGCGGTATCGGCGTTGCCGTCATCACCAGCATGTCGGGCGCGTCGCCCTTGGCGGTGATCGCAAGGCGCTGGTGGACACCGAAACGGTGCTGCTCGTCGACGACGGCGAACACGAGGTCACGGAACGTCACCGTTTCCTGGAACAGCGCATGGGTGCCGACGACGATGTCGATGTCACCATTGGCCAGCCCGGTCAGCGTGTCGGCACGCTCGCGGCCCTTTTCGCGACCTGTGAGGACGGCGACACGCAGGCCGGCCCGTTCCGCCAACGGCGCAATCGTTGCCAGATGCTGGCGCGCCAGGATTTCGGTCGGCGCCATCAATGCCGCCTGGCCGCCGGCCTCGACGGCACGCGCCATGGCAAGCAGCGCGACCACCGTCTTGCCGGAGCCGACATCGCCCTGCAAAAGGCGCAGCATGCGTTCGGGGTCACCGAGATCGGCGTTGATTTCGGCAAGCGCCATTTCCTGCGACATGGTCAGCGAATAGGGGAGTGCCACGCGCAGTTGTTCGACTATGCGGCCGTCGCCGACGAGTGGCCGGCCAGATAATCGGCGGACCTTGGCCCGCACCAGCGCCAGCGATACCTGGCCGGCCAAGAACTCGTCATAGGCAAGGCGCCGCCACGCTGCGCCGTCGACAGAGACGTCGATCGGGTCGGCAGGATTGTGGATGCGGTTGAGCGCATCGCTGAAAGCAGGAAAGGCATGGCGGCGCCGGAACTCACCGTCCTGCCATTCGGGCAGCACCGGCAGGCGGGCCAGCGCCTGGCCAATCGCCCGGCGCAGCACCTTGCCAGAGAGCCCGGCGGTCAGCGGATAGACCGGCTCGACCAAGGGAAGGTTTTCCGTGTCGCCGGCAAGTGCGATATGGTCGGGATGAACCATGGTCGGGCGGCCGTTGAACCATTCCATGCGGCCGGAGACGACGACATGCTCGCCTACGGGCATTGCTTTTTCGAGATAGGCGGCATGGGCATGGAAGAAGGTCAGCGCGATCTCGCCGGTGTCGTCATGGGCGTAGACTCGGTACGGGACCGACCTGTTGCCGCGTGGCGGCGGCTGGTGGCGGTCGATGCATACATCGAGTGTGACGATGGCGCCCTCGGCCGAGCCGGCGATGCCGGGCCGGTTGCGGCGGTCGATGACAGTATGCGGCAGCACGAACAAGAGGTCCCCGGCGCGCGCGGCCCGGTCGCCGAGGTCGGCGGCTACGACTTTTTCGATCAGGGCGCCAACTTTTGGCCCGACCCCGACAAGCGAGGTGATCGGGACAAACAGCGGATCGAGGAGGGAGGGACGCATGATGTCAGCTTATGTTGCGGCGACTGTAGCGCAAGGCTGACACCGCCTTCTATCCACGCTATATGCGCCGCCTGGGCAAGGATGTTGCAAGATGACCGGAACGAAACGATCAAGCGAGGGGCTCGATGCCCGCCGCCGCAAGCTTCTGTTTCGTTCGTGGCACCGCGGCATGCGCGAGATGGACCTTATACTCGGCAGCTTCGCCGACGCCGAGATCGGCGCCTTGACCGGCGACGAAATCGACCAATATGAGAGGCTCCTCGACATTCCCGACACCGAATTCCTGCCTCTCGTCACTGGCGAACGCCCGGTTCCGGCGGATATCGACTGTGCCGTCCTGCAAAAAATCCTGGCTTCGCGCCGGGAGATGACCTTCTGAACAACGTGTAGCCATGAGCCTTATCCCTACGATCGGTCTGCCGAAAGGCCGCGCCGGCCAGTTCATCGTCGATGGCGTCGCCGACGGCTACGAAGCCTTTGCGCTGGTGCAGGCTGCGCACGAGATCGCCCCTGACAAGCCGGTGCTGTTCGTGGCGCGCGACGGCCAGCGTCTGCCGGCGATCGTCGAGGCGCTTGCCTTTGCCGCTCCAGGCCTGCCGGTGCTGGAACTGCCGGCCTGGGACTGCCTGCCTTACGACCGCGTCTCGCCCGGCGCCGATGCCGCCGCAAGGCGGCTCGACGCACTGGCCGCAATGATTGCGCTGGCGAAAAAGCCGCACCGCGCCGTCGTCCTCAGCACCGCGAATGCGCTGTTGCAACGCATTCCGCCGGCTGAACTCGTCGAGGCGCAGACCTTCCACGCCAAACCCGGCAACCAGATAGACATGAACGTGCTGGTGTCGCGGCTGGAGACTTCCGGCTTCGAGCGAGTGCCGACGGTGCGCGGCATCGGCGAATTTGCGGTGCGCGGCGGCATTCTCGATCTCTTCGCGCCCGGCTGGATGGAGGCACTGCGCCTCGATTTCTTCGGCGATACGCTGGAATCGATCCGCGTCTTCGACACCGCAACCCAGCGCACCATCGGCCAACGCAAATCGATGGCGCTGCAGGCGATGAGCGAGGTGGCGCTGACGCCGGAAACCATCAGCCGCTTCCGCCGCGCCTACATCGAAGCCTTTGGCGCGCCCTCCCGCGACGATGGGCTCTATGCGGCGGTCAGCGAGGGCAGGCGGTTTGCCGGCATGGAGCACTGGCTGCCGTTCTTCTATGAGCGGCTGGAAACCGTCTTCGACTACCTGCCCGATGCGCCTGTGGTTTTCGACCATCTGGCGCATGAGGCACTGGCCGAGCGCCACACTCTGATCCTCGACCACTACGAAGCGCGCAAGAAGCAGGCCGACGGCGCCTTGAAGGACGCGGTGCCCTACAAGCCGGTGCCGCCGGATCTGCTCTATCTGTCGCCCGAGAACCTGATTGCCTCGCTTGGCCCGCGCGAGGCGATAGATTTCACGGCCTTCGACGCGCCCGATGCCGGCGCGAAAAAGGTGTTCCATGCCGGCTCGCGCCACGGCCGCAGCTTCGTCGAGGAACGCGCCGATCCTAACGCCAACGTTTTCGACGTCGTCGTAAAACACATTTCCGACGAGCGCGCTGGACGCCGCCGCGTCATCGTCGCCGGCTGGACTGAGGGTTCGCTCGACCGGCTTGGTCAGATCCTGGCCGAGCATCATCTTGGCAATCTGAAGCCGGTGGCGACGCTTGCAGAAGCCGAAAAGCTTGAGCCGGGGCAGGCGGGACTGGCCGTGCTGCCGCTCGAATCCGGCTTCGAGACAGAGAAACTGGTCGTCGTCGCGGAGCAGGACATTCTCGGCGACCGGCTGATCCGGCGCTCGAAGCGCAAGAAGCGTGCGTCCGACTTCATCGCCGAGGCTTCGGCCTTGTCGTCAGGCGATATCGTCGTCCATGCCGACCATGGCATTGGCCGTTTCATCGGGTTGCGTACCATCGAGGCGGTTGGTGCGCCTCACGATTGCCTCGAGATCCACTATGCCGGCGACGATCGGCTATTCTTGCCGGTGGAAAACATCGAGCTGCTGTCGCGCTATGGCTCGGATTCGGCCGAGGCGACGCTCGACAAGCTTGGCGGTGGCGCCTGGCAATCGCGCAAGGCGCGGCTGAAGAAACGCCTGCTCGACATGGCCGGGCAGCTGATCCGCATTGCCGCCGAGCGGCAGATGCGGGCAGCACCGGCGCTGGTGCCGGCGGAAGGCCTCTATGGCGAGTTTGCAGCGCGTTTTCCCTATGAGGAGACCGATGACCAGCAGACGGCGATCGATTCGGTCATGGATGATCTAGGCGCCGGAAAGCCGATGGACCGGCTGATCTGCGGCGACGTCGGCTTCGGCAAGACCGAAGTTGCACTTCGCGCCGCCTTCATTGGGGCGATGGAAGGCTTTCAGGTGGCCATAGTGGTGCCGACGACATTGTTGTCGCGCCAGCATTTCAAGACTTTCTCGCAGCGCTTCTCCGGCCTGCCGATCCGCGTCGCCCAGGCCTCGCGGCTGGTCGGCGCCAAGGAATTGGCGGAGACCAAGAAGGGCATCGCCGAAGGCCAGATCGATATCGTCGTCGGCACGCATGCACTGCTCGGCTCCTCGATCTCGTTCAAGAATCTTGGTCTGCTGATCATCGATGAGGAGCAGCATTTCGGCGTCAAGCACAAAGAGCGGCTGAAGGATCTCAAGACCGACGTCCACGTTCTGACGCTGTCGGCGACGCCGATCCCGCGAACGCTGCAGCTTGCCTTGACCGGTGTGCGTGAGCTGTCGCTGATCGCCACGCCGCCGGTCGACCGCCTGGCGGTGCGCACCTTCATCTCGCCCTTCGATCCGCTGGTCATCCGCGAGACGCTGCTCAGAGAACGCTACCGCGGCGGCCATTCCTTC
Source organism: Mesorhizobium sp. M0590 (assembly GCF_040320905.1). NCBI lineage: Bacteria > Pseudomonadati > Pseudomonadota > Alphaproteobacteria > Hyphomicrobiales > Phyllobacteriaceae > Mesorhizobium > Mesorhizobium sp. M0590. Next base: position 128,279 of record NZ_JAMYQN010000004.1, on the reverse strand, counting down.
TACGTCGTACCGCGCATCAGCGATCTCGCGGAAATCCATGATTTTCTGCGCGAATCTGTACCTGAGCTGAAAGTGGCGGTGGCCCATGGCCAGATGCCGCCCGGCGAGCTCGACGATATCATGAATGCCTTTTATGACGGCCAGTACGACGTGCTTTTGTCGACCACCATCGTCGAATCCGGCCTCGATATACCGACCGCCAACACGCTGATCGTGCATCGCGCCGACATGTTCGGCCTGTCGCAGCTCTATCAGTTGCGTGGCCGCGTCGGCCGTTCGAAGGTGCGCGCCTATGCGCTGTTCACGCTGCCCGCCAACCGCAAGCTAACCGATACAGCCGAGCGTCGGCTGAAAGTGCTGCAGTCGCTCGATACGCTAGGCGCCGGTTTCCAGCTGGCCAGCCACGACCTCGACATCCGCGGCGCCGGCAATCTGCTCGGCGAAGAGCAGTCCGGGCACATCAAGGAGGTTGGCTTCGAGCTCTATCAGCAGATGCTGGAGGAGGCGGTGGCCGAAGTGAAGGATTCCGGCGAGGTGCAGGACGGCGGCTGGTCGCCGCAGATCGCCGTCGGCACGGCGGTAATGATCCCGGAAAGCTATGTCCCGGACCTGCAGCTGAGGCTCGCGCTCTATCGTCGTCTTGGCGATCTCGAAAATACGGAAGAGATCGATGCTTTCGGCGCCGAGCTGATCGACCGGTTCGGGCCGCTGCCGGAAGAGGTTGAACATCTGTTGAAGATCGTCTTCATCAAGGCGCTTTGCCGCAAGGCCAACGTGGAGAAGCTCGACGCCGGGCCGAAAGGCGTCGTCATCCATTTCCGCAAGCGGGAATTCCCCAATCCGGTCGGGCTGGTCAAGCTCATCGGCGAACAGGGCTCGCTGGCCAAGATCCGTCCGGACCAGAGCGTCGTCTTCAGCCGTGACTGGGCGACGCCCGAGAAGCGGCTGGCTGGCTCAGCGGTTGTCATGACGCAGCTGGCGCGGCTGGTGGAGAAGGCGGCGTAGCAGCGCGTCGCTGGTGGTCTGGGCACAGCCGCACCGGCACTTTCGCCGTGCCGTGCTCATTCGCCACGCGACCACTTCCGGTCTAGAATAGGAAATCGGCTTCGTGTATGGAGCCGCGACCCCATGTGGGGCGGATTGGCGGGCGATGGCGTCCGTGTGAAAGAGCGTTAGGTGCTTCGATGACGAAATGGTCGCCGAATTCGTGGAGAGCTAAGCCGATCCAGCAGGTTCCTGCCTATCCGGAACTTGCCGCGCTGAGGAACACGGAAGCCCAGCTTGCCACGTTTCCGCCGTTGGTTTTTGCAGGTGAGGCACGCAAGCTGAAGAAGCAGCTTGCAGCCGTCGCTGCCGGTGACGCATTCCTTCTGCAGGGCGGCGATTGCGCCGAGAGCTTCGCCGAGCATGGCGCCGACAATATCCGCGACTTCTTCCGCGTCTTCTTGCAGATGTCGGTGGTGCTGACCTTCGCCGGCGCACAGCCGGTGGTGAAGGTCGGCCGTGTCGCCGGCCAGTTCGCCAAGCCGCGCTCGTCCGACAATGAGACCAAGGGCGGTGTGACGCTGCCCAGCTATCGCGGCGACATCATCAATGGCATCGAGTTCGATGCCAAGTCGCGCATTCCCGATCCTGCGCGGCAGGAGATGGCGTACCGCCAGTCAGCGGCCACGCTCAACCTTTTGCGTGCCTTCGCCCAAGGTGGCTATGCCAGCCTGGAGAACGTGCATCAATGGATGCTTGGCTTCGTGTCCGACAGCCCGCAGGGCGAGAAATACGAGTCTCTCGCCAACCGCATCACCGAGACGATGGACTTCATGAAGGCCGTCGGCATCACCTCGGAGACCAATTACGCGCTGCGCGAGACCGATTTCTACACCAGCCACGAAGCGTTGCTGCTCGGCTATGAGGAGGCGCTGACCCGCGTCGATTCGACCTCCGGCGACTGGTACGCCACCTCCGGCCACATGATCTGGATCGGCGATCGAACGCGCCAGCCCGACCATGCCCATGTCGAATACTGCCGTGGCATCAAGAACCCGCTCGGCCTGAAATGTGGCCCGTCGCTGACGCCGGATGGCCTCTTGCAGCTCATCGACCTGCTCAATCCGGAGAACGAGCCCGGCCGGCTGACGCTGATCGCGCGTTTCGGTTCCGACAAGGTTGCTGACCACCTGCCGAAGCTGGTGCGCGCGGTGCAGAAGGAAGGCCGCAGCGTGGTGTGGTCGTCCGACCCGATGCATGGCAACACCATCGAGGCCGCCGGCTACAAGACACGGCCGTTCGACCGCATCCTGAAGGAGGTGCAGACCTTCTTCGAGGTGCATCGCGCCGAAGGCACGCATCCGGGCGGCATCCATGTCGAGATGACCGGCAAGAACGTCACGGAATGCACCGGTGGCGCCCGCGCCATCACCGCCGAAGAGCTGCAGGATCGCTACCACACCCATTGCGATCCGCGCCTCAACGCTGACCAGGCGATCGAGTTGGCGTTCCTGGTCTCCGATCTGCTCAAGAAGACCCATCCGGTCCAGCACAAGCAGGCCGTCAACGGCTGATACGATCTGAACTTTGATGTCATTGAAGAAGCGCCGGGCGAAAACCGGCGCTTTTTGTATTCAATCCCGCCGGTGTCGCATTTGCTCGTGCCTAACGCGCGCAAAACTGGAATCCTGCCAGGCGATGGCAATTGCATCGGGAGGCCGACATGGCTGACAGTCACAGCGGATCATGCTTGTGCGGGGCAGTGCGGTTCCAGACACGAGGACCGCTACGCGGTGTCGTCTACTGCCATTGCTCGCAGTGCCGGAAGCAGAGCGGGCATTTTTATGCGGCGACCAATGTTGCCGACCGCGACATCACAATCACCGGCGCGGAGAGCATCACCTGGTACGAGGCTTCTTCGTTCGCCAGACGCGGCTTCTGCAAGACATGCGGCTCTCTGCTGTTCTGGAAGCCGAGCGATGATGGCTATGTTTCGGTCATGGCAGGGCTGTTCGACGCGCCAACCGGGCTTCAAGGAGAATGCCATATCTTCGTCGGCGACAAGGGCGATTATTACGCCATCGATGACGGGCTGCCGCAGTTCGAGAAGTCGACACCGTCGATCAAGGTGGCAGGCGACTGATTTTGAAGAGGTCGCCTTATTCCCTTGGTCCAGCCATTGCGCTAATCCCCTGCCGGTGATTCCGAAGGGTTTTGGCATGCAGCGGCTGATCGACGCTTTTTACAATTCGGTGCGGGCGTTTCGCAAACTGGCCGCCGGCGAGGAGGCTTTCCAGTTGGAGCTGACACTGCTCGTGCTTGCCTTGCCGCTCGGCTGGTTCCTTTCGGAATCGTGGCGCGGCTATGCGTTGCTGATCGGCGCGGTGCTGCTCATGATCATGATCGAGGTGTTGAATACCGGCATCGAGGCGGCATGCGACGCGTTCAGCCGCGAATTCAACATCGATATCCAACTGGCCAAGGATTGCGGTTCGCTGGCGGTGCTGATTTCGGTGGTGATCGCTGCCGGCGTCTGGGGCGTCGCCGTCATCGAGCGGATCCTCGGGGTACCGATCTGAGGTTTCAGACACTACATGCCGTCACTGCATTTCTCGTTTTGACCATGATCTTTTCCGAAAACCGGTACCACTTTTCGGGATCATGGTCTGAGGAGACCGATATGGCCGATACCGCCGGATTTCTGCTGCTCGAACGTGAGGGCCTGCCGGACGATCTTCGCTGGCTGGTTGAAAAATTTCCACGCGAGGTCTGGCAGGCGCATGCCAACATCCACGGCGTGGCCAATATGTGGCTGCAGCGGCACGATATGTTCCGCGAGCTTGGCGGCATGCTCACCAATGGTATCGGCGATTATCGAGAAGGTAGGCTGAACGCGCCGGAATTCGCGCGCTGGTTCGCGCCGCGCCTCAACCATTTCCTCGGCAATCTCGACGGCCACCACAATGTCGAGGACCATCATTATTTCCCGGTCTTCGCCAGGGCCGAGACCCGTCTGAAGCGCGGCTTCGAAATCCTGGATGCCGATCACCACACAATCCATGAGGGACTGGAGCGCAATGGCCAGGCGGCAAATGCCTTCATCCGCACGCTTCAGGAGAGCGAAGACAAACAGCGTTTCGCCGCCGATGCCTATGCTGACGAGAACAGCCGGCTGATCGCCATGTTGACCCGGCATCTTGCCGACGAGGAAGACCTGATCATTCCGCTGATCCTCGAGAAGGGTGATCGTGCGCTCGGCATTGATTGACGATCAGCTTCCCTTGTGGAGTTCCTTCTTGGCGACGATATGGGCCGCGAGCCAGCCGAGGATGGCCACAACGAGGCCGATTGCCAGAGCGATCAGCAACCGCTCGTGGCGGGCCAGCGCCTGGCCGACGATGTGCTCCGCGCCCAGCCCGAAGACATAACCGACAGTGCAGAACAGTGCCGCCCAGACTACCGACGAGATGGCGTTGAGGATGATGAAGCGCGCCGCGGCGATGCCCGACAGCCCGGCCGCGATTCCGCCGACCAGTCGCAGGCCATAGATGTAGCGGTTCGACAGCACGAAGATGTTGGGATGAGAGGTGACGAGGCGATAGGCGTGGCTGAAGCCCGGCCGGGCACGGAGCCTGATCACGAATTTATGGTCGGCGAAGCTCCGCCCCAAGATGAAGAAGAACGTGTCGCCACCGAAGGCGCCGAGCGCGGCTGCGAGAAACGCCTGCCACAGGACGAAAACATGCTGATGCGCGAAGAAACCGCCAAGGATGGCGGCGCTTTCGCCCTCGGCCACGCAGCCCAGAAAAACTGCGACCAACCCATATTGCTCAATGAGACGATGGATGGCTTCCGTCATGAAGACGTTCGCTGCTTCGACAGAATGTCGTCGATGCGCTTCACCTGCTCGGCCAGCCGGGCGATCTCGTCTCGCATGCCGATGATCTGGCTGTGGCGCAGTTCGTCGAGCTTTTCGTGTAACGCCATGATCTCGATCTCGGCCTTGAGATTAACCTCATAGTCGTGGGCGGCGTCGATTCGATCGCGCTCCGTCTGGCGGTTCTGCGCCATCATGATCACTGGCGCCTGCAGGGCGGCAACCATGGAAAGCACGAGATTGAGGAAGATGAAGGGATAGGGATCGAAGGCGGCGCGCGACAAGAGCCAGACATTGCCTGCCGTCCACAGGATCAGGAAGCCAATGAATGCCAGGATGAAGGACCACGAGCCGCCGATCCGGGCGATAGTGTCGGCAAGGCGATCTCCAAACGTCTGGTGAAAGGCGACGGCCTTGTTGGTGTCCTTGGAGATCGTGGTGCGCTCGAGCGTAGATTGCAGTACCCGGCTTTCGAGCGCGCTGAGGCCGTCCGGCTTTCGCTTCAGCCAGCGGCTTGCCAGGTCCTCGATCGTTTTGTTCATCGTCGCCTCCATCGTCAGCGATGAGGTAGAAGCTGCCGGTTCATACGGGAAGTGGTAGATTGACGCGATGGGGTCAGGAAACAATGGTGGATTTTCAGAAAATTCGCGCCCGTGCAGCGAAACGCAAAGGCGGTGAGGCAGCCCTTACGTCGCTGCTGGGTCCAATGCCTGACAATGCCGCGGTGGCAAAGATTGCGGACGATCGCATCTTGTCGACTATGGCTGAGCGGGTCTTTGCCGCCGGTTTCGTCTGGCGTGTCATCGAGCAGAAATGGCCGGGCTTCGAAGAGGCATTTCTCGGCTTCGAGCCGAGGCGGCTGTTGTTCCAACCTGACGATTTCTGGCACGATCTCACCGCCGACAAGCGCATCGTGCGCAATCCGCAGAAGATCAAATCCGTACGCGACAACGCAGCCTTCGTCGAGCGCGTGTCGAAGGAGCATGGCAGCTTCGGCACATTCCTCGCCAATTGGCCGGCGGATGACCAGATCGGGTTGATGGCCTATCTCGGCAAGCACGGCAGCCGGCTCGGCGGCAATACCGGCCAGTATTTTCTGCGCTGGCTGGAGTGGGACGCGTTTGTTGTCTCGGCCGATATGGCGGCCGCACTGCGCGATGCCGGACTCGACATTGCGGAGAGCCCGACGTCGAAGAGGGATTTGGGCAGGATCCAGGCGCAGATCAACGCCTGGGCGGCGGAAACCGGGCTGCCGCGCCGACACATTTCGCGCATTCTGGCAATGTCGATCGGCGAGAACCATCCGCCGGAAGCCTTGCGCGAATATATGGGCGAATAGGGTCGACTGTTTGGTCCAAACGAACGCCATTGCTCGACGAATTTTGCCGCGCTAAACCCACGGGCATGACAGACAAGACCGCTCCAGACATATTGCGCATCGCCGTCGCCCAGCTCAATCCGACGGTCGGCGACGTCGCCGGCAATCTTGCCAAGGCACGCGAGGCGAGGGCGGATGCCGCCCGCCAAGGCGCCGACCTCGTGCTGTTTACCGAGCTTTTCCTTGCCGGCTATCCGCCTGAGGATCTGGTGCTGAAGCCCGCCTTCCTGAAGGCCTGCGAGCGGGCGGCGGAGGATTTCGCCGGCGATACCGCCGACGGCGGCCCGGGTTTCGTCATCGGCACGCCGTTGAAGCGCAAGACCGGCACGCACAATTCGATCATCTTTGCCGATGGCGGCAAGATCCTTGCCGAACGCTACAAGCTCGATCTGCCGAATTACGGTGAGTTCGACGAGAAGCGCGTCTTCCAGGCCGGCCCCGAGATCCAGGGGCCGGTCAATTTCCGCGGCGTGCGCGTGGGAGTGCCGATCTGCGAAGATATCTGGGGCGAGGTTGCCGTCTGCGAGACGCTGGCCGAAAGCGGCGCGGAAATCCTGCTGGTCCCGAACGGCTCGCCCTATTACCGCGGCAAGGTCGACGTCCGCCACCAGATCGTCATCCGCCAGGTCATCGAATGCGGACTGCCGATTATCTATGCCAACCAGCTTGGCGGCCAGGACGAGCTGGTTTTCGATGGCGCATCGTTTGCCATAGGTTCTGACAAGACGCTGGCCTTCCAGATGAGCCAGTTCGAGGAGACGGTCAACGTCACCACCTGGAAGCGAAAGAATGACATCTGGTTCTGCTCTGACGGACCGATGTCGAAAATCCCGGAGAAGGAGGAGGCCGACTACCGCGCCTGCATGTTGGGCCTGCGCGATTACGTCAACAAGAACGGCTTCAAGAATGTCGTGCTCGGCCTCTCCGGCGGCATCGATTCGGCGATCTGCGCGGCACTTGCCGTCGATGCGCTCGGCGAGGAACGGCTGCGCGCCGTGATGATGCCTTACCGCTACACTTCGAAGGACTCGCTCAAGGATGCCGAGGACTGCGCCCGCGCGCTCGGCTGCCGCTACGACATCGTGCCGATCTTCGAGCCGGTCGAGGGTTTCCTGCACACGTTGACACAGCTTTTCGAGGGCACCAAGGAAGGCATCACCGAGGAAAACCTGCAGAGCCGGGCCCGCGGCACCATCCTGATGGCGATTTCCAACAAGTTCGGCTCGATGGTGGTCACCACCGGCAACAAAAGCGAGATGTCGGTCGGCTACGCGACGCTCTATGGCGACATGAATGGCGGCTTCAATCCGATCAAGGACCTCTACAAGATGCAGGTCTATGCGCTGTCGCGCTGGCGCAACGCGCATGTGCCGCCGGGTGCGCTCGGTCCGTCCGGCGAGGTGATCCCGACCAACATCATCGACAAGGCGCCCTCGGCGGAACTGCGAGAGAACCAGACGGACCAGGATTCGCTGCCGCCCTATCCGGTGCTCGACGACATATTGGAGTGCCTGATCGAAAACGAGATGGGTGTCGACGACATCGTCGCGCGCGGCCATGACCGGGCGACGGTGACGCGCGTCGAGCACCTGCTTTACGTCGCCGAATACAAGCGCCGGCAGGCGGCACCCGGTGTGAAGATCACCAGGAAGAATTTCGGCCGCGACCGCCGCTATCCCATTACCAACCGGTTCAGGGATGGCGGGTAGGCGATTGGCCTGTTTAACGGTTTAGCCATGGCCAACCTTGAAATCAGCTTCGACCCGTCGCGGATCGACTTCCGGGCGACGTCCGACATTTTGAAGGAGAGCTATTGGGGCAGTGGCCGCAGCGACGAACTGCACCGCCGCGCCTTCGCCAACTCACTGTGCGTCGGCGCCTATGTCGGCGGCAATCAGGTCGGCTTCGGCCGGGCGATCACCGACCGTACGGTATTTGCCTATCTCGCCGACATAATTGTCTGGCCCGGGTATCGCGGACAAGGCATCGGAACCCGGCTTGTCCAGGCGCTTATCGACCACCCGGACGTCAAGACGGTCACGCATTGGAGCCTGTCGACCAACGACGCCCATGCGGTTTACGAGAAGCTCGGCTTCAGGCCTTCCACCGACGGCCGCTATATGCGCTTCGACCGTATCCCGGCAACCTGAACAGAGGCAGCGCACAACCCGCGATTGTTGCAAAATCGTCTCACTGCTTGGACCAGATGCGCTTTTGGCTATCTACTGACTTGGCGCGGCGTTGAGGCGTCTCTATAAACACCTCTCCGCGATTCCCCTTCAGGAGGAACCGAATGCTAGGATTTGACATCGTTATGCGAGGCCGCGAAGCCTAGGTCTTGGTCAGTGCGCCGCGAGATAGCCTCGCGGCAAGGCTGAACCGAGGCAGGTATTTCGCCGCTGCCGGTCGCCGCCCCTCTACAGGGCCGCCAAATACGCCAAACCTCCGCATCTCCGGGCGCCAAACGGCGCCGACGCGGTTTTTCAATTTCTACTTTCGTGGGATCGGGCTCGTTTGCGCCCGAATGACATCATGACTCGTTTTCGAATAGATTTGCGCGCGGGCGCCTTTCGCAGCGTTCTTGGCTTCACGCTCAGCCATTGGCGGCGTCAGCCGTGGCGGCTTGCCGGCATTATGGGCACGTTCCTGCTGTCGACCTTGGCCGACGTGCTGACGCCGCTCTATTCCGGCCGGCTGGTCGATGCCGTCGCCAGCAGTGCTGCGGCCGACGATGTTGCGTGGAACGCGGCGACAGCGGCCTTTTCGATGCTGGTGGCCCTGGCGCTCACCGGTGTCGTGCTGCGCAATCTGGCCTTCATGGCCATTGTCGAGCTGACGTTGAAGATGATGGCGGATATCGCCGCCGATGCCTTCCACCGCGTCCAGCGCTTCTCCACCGACTGGCACGCCAACAGCTTCGCCGGATCGACGGTGCGCAAGATAACGCGCGGCATGTGGGCGCTCGACCTGCTCAACGACACGATCCTGATCGCGCTGCTGCCATCGGTCGTCATGCTCGTCGGCTCGACGCTGCTGCTTGGCTGGTTCTGGCCGCTGATGGGTGCTGTCGTCGCCACCGGTTCGGTTCTGTTCATCGCGGTGACGACGATGCTGTCGCTTGGCTATGTCGCGCCCGCGGCAAGGCTTGCCAATGCGTGGGATACACGGCTCGGCGGCTCGCTGGCCGACGCGGTGAGCTGCAACGCCGTGGTCAAGGGTTTTGGCGCCGAGGAACGCGAGGAGACACGGCTTGCCGAGGTCGTCGCTAAATGGCGCGGCCGCACGCGCCGCACCTGGATGCGCGGCACTGTCAACGGCACCACGCAAGGGACGATGCTGCTGCTTTTGAGGGCAGCGGTCATCGGATTCTCCCTGCTGTTGTGGTCGTGGGGGCAGGCGAGCGCCGGCGATGTCGCCTTCGTGTTGACCTCATTCTTCGTGCTGCAAGGCTATCTGCGCGACATCGGCACGCATATCCGCAATCTGCAGCGCTCGATCAACGACATGGAGGAACTGGTCGACTTCCAGTCCGAACCACTCGGCATTGAGGATCGGCCCGGAGCCAAACCGATCCGGATCACCGATGGCCGTATCACCTTCGACAAGGTCACGTTCCATTATGGCAGCCACCGCCTGCCGCTCTATCGCGACTTTTCGGTGGACATCGCGCCGGGCGAACGGGTTGGGCTGGTTGGCCATTCGGGCTCCGGCAAGACGACATTCGTCAAGCTGATCCAGCGCCTCTACGACGTGACTGCGGGCAATATCCTGATCGACGGCCAGGATATTGCCAATGTGGCGCAGGCGTCGCTGCGCGCACAGATCGCGATTGTCCAGCAGGAACCGATCCTGTTTCACCGGTCGCTGGCCGAAAACATCGCCTATGCCCGGCCGGCCGCCACGCAGGCCGAGATCGAGCACGCGGCGCGATTGGCCAGCGCGCATGACTTCATCGCCAATTTGCTGAAAGGCTATGGCACGCTGGTCGGCGAGCGTGGCGTAAAGCTATCGGGTGGTGAGCGTCAACGCGTTGCAATCGCACGCGCCTTTCTTGCCGATGCGCGCATTCTCATCCTGGATGAGGCAACGTCGAGCCTCGATTCGGAATCGGAGGTGCTGATCCAGCAGGCGATGGAGCGGTTGATGGTCGGCCGCACGACGCTGGTCATTGCCCACCGGCTGTCGACGGTGCGGGCGCTGGACAGGCTTTTGGTGTTCGATCGCGGCCGCATCGTCGAAGAGGGCTCGCATGACCAACTGATCCGGCTGCAAGGCGGCATCTACCGCCGGCTGTTCGAACGCCAGGCGCTTGAACTGACCAAAGGCATGGTGATCTGACGGTTGCGGCGCCGCGCGTCCTGATGGACGCGTGGCGCTGCAGTCTTTTCTTCGCCTTCGTCATGTTCTATGTCTGCCGCAGAGCGCGGGGGCGCGTCTTGTCAACAGCAAAACCATCCGGTACGCCCCGCTCATGACAGTTACCGTCCGTTTCGCCCCGTCACCGACCGGCCGCATCCATATCGGCAATGCGCGCACCGCTCTGTTCAACTGGCTGTTCGCCATCAAGAACAAGGGCCGCTTCATCCAGCGCTTCGACGACACCGACGTTGCCCGTTCGACGCAGGAATTTTCCGACGCCATCCTTTATGACCTGCATTGGCTGGGCATCTTCCCCGACGCCACGGAGTATCAGTCGCGGCGGGTCGAAGTCTATGATGCCGCACTGCAGAAGCTGAAGGAGGCGCGCCTCGTCTATGCCTGCTATGAGACGCCCGAAGAGCTCGACCTGAGGCGCAAGGTGCGCCGCACGCGTGGCCTGCCGCCAGTCTATGGCCGCGAGGCGCTGACGCTGGCACCCGAGCAGGTGGCGGAATATGAGGCCGATGGCCGGCGGCCGCACTGGCGCTTTCTGCTGCCCAACTTCAGCAGCGATCCGCTGCAGCCGGAGCGCACCGAAATCCACTGGAACGACCTGGTGCGGGGCGAAGAGACCGTCGACCTCGCCTCGCTTTCAGACCCGGTTCTGCGGCGTGAGGACGGCACCTACCTCTATACATTGCCTTCGGTTGTCGACGACATCGACATGGGCGTCAGCCATGTCATTCGCGGCGACGACCACGTCACCAATACCGGCGTCCAGATAGCCCTGTTCCGAGCACTTGGCGCGGAGCCGCCGGTGTTCGGCCACCACAATCTCCTGACAACGGCATCAGGCGAGGGACTTTCGAAGCGCACCGGCGCGCTGTCCATCCAGAGCCTGCGTGAGAGCGGCATCGAGCCGATGGCGATCGCTTCGCTGGCGGTGCTCGTCGGCACCTCGGAAAACGTCGTGGCGGTGCCAACGATGGCCGAGCTAGCCGAGCGCTTCGATCCGGCTGCAACATCGAAATCCGCCGCCAAATTCGACCCGGACGAGCTCTTCGTGCTCAACCGCACGCTGCTGCATCACATGCCGTTTTCCGAGGCGCGCGACCGGCTGATCGTGCTCGGCATCTCCGGCGAACAGGCCGAGCCTTTCTGGCTGGCGGTGCGCGGCAATCTCGACAGGCTGGCCGATGCGGCGATCTGGTGGCGTACGCTTCGAGACGGTCCAGAGGAGCCGGCGGAGTTTTCCGACGATGACCGCGACTTTCTTCGCCAGGCGTTCGAACTGCTGCCGGAGGAGCCTTGGAACGGCACCGTCTGGAAAGACTGGACCGGCAAGATCCGAGAGGCGAGCGGCCGTAAGGGCAAGGCGCTGTTCATGCCGCTCAGGCTGGCGCTTACGGGACAGCCTTCGGGTCCGGAGCTTGCAGATCTGTTGCCGCTGCTGGGTCGGGAAGGAACGTTGGCCCGACGACCCTGACCTTGCGCTGTTCTGGCGGGGGCAGGGACGTCGGCGAAGGCACGGGCTTGACGGCAAGGCGTCTGATCGCCTCACGGTCGAGACCGTCTTGCGCATTGGCCAAGGACTCCGGGTCGGCGCCCGGATCAGGCCTAGCAACCGGCAGCGGAATGAACGGGGTACTCTCTACATTCGCCTCAGATTGTGCCCGGGTTGGCGGGTTGCCGGCGATGATCTCGAAATTCTGCGCGGCATTGCAGCCGCAGGTCGGCGGCCGCGGCATGTCGGACTGCTTGTAGAGGTATGCCGTCGGCAGTTCGATATAAGGCCTGCCGGTCACCGAAGACGTCATGGACGCCGAATCGCCATTCATGCCGCGCGTGTAGAAAACCTGCATTTCTGTGCCGGGGCAGCTCGATTCGCAATTCTTCTGGTCGCGCTCGAAATCGCCCAGTGAGGCGGCATTCGACATCGGAAAGAAATAACCGTCGCAGGTCCGCACGCACATGGTGCGGAATTCGCCTCGCGGCTGCCCCAAGTCGTCGGCGTTGTTGAGCATGGTGCGGATGTTGCCCGGCTGGCTTAGCTCTTCGGCCTGGCTGGGCCCTTCAGGCTGGTCGGGCGCGCCCGGTTCACTTGCGTCACTGCCCAAAAGCTGGTCGAGCAGGTTTCGCTTGCCGTTTTCACGGCTGGCTTCGCGGACCGGCGCGGGCGTCCGCGCCGCATCATCGCGGCAGCCATTGGCGTAAAGCAACGTCAATATGCGCGCGCGATCGCGTCGCGAACCACCGCCGGCAAGGTCGGCGCGCTTGGCCTGCAGGGCGTCGAGATTGGCTGCCATGCGATCGATGGTGGCGTCGAGTGCCGCGCATGCGTTGGCGTTGCGGCGAGACAGCGAAAAGCCGCAGCCGGCGCTGCTGGCCTGGCTGACGGCCTTTGAAATCTGCTGGCGCTGCCGGACGATTGCGTCGTCATATTTCCTGAACAAGGCCGGTTTGCCGCCGCCACCACGAGAAGCGGCGGCAAGATCGGCTTCAAGCTGGCGGCAGAGGCGCGGAGCGGGCTGCGCCTGAGTGACGGCAATGTCGCACAGTAGCAGGGCACCGAGCAGCGCGGCGGCACGCGTCAGCTTCCAACATGCGCCCGTCATCCCTCCGAAACTCCGCCTGTCTGCCGTTCTGAAAGCTACCGCGCTTGCGGTTAACCGTTTGTTTAGCATACCGCCGATTCCGGCTTCAGCCCAAATGCGCGATGGCTTGCGCCTTGTGCGGGGCTTCGATCACGACGAGTGCTGGCATGTCGACCACGCCACACGACGTATTCGGACAGAGCCAGAACCGCGACATCCTGGCGCTGCACGAAAAAGGCGTATTCGCCCAGAAGAATGCCCGGATCCAGCAATGCCCGGAGGCTTGGCATGACCGCGATTACCCGTCGAGCCGCACTGCAATTTGGTCTTTTGTGCCTGGCGATGCCGGTTGCCATGGCGCAGGAAAAGCCCATCACGCCGGATTGGGGTACCAAATTGGTCGAAGCTGCCCGTGAGCAGATCGGCGTCACCACACTCTACGATCCGACCTATACACGCCTGGCCTATCCGGGCGGGGACGTTGAGCCCGAGCGGGGTGTGTGCACGGATGTCGTGATCCGTGCCTATCGCCGCGCCTTCGATCTCGATCTGCAAGAATTGGTGCATGAGGATATGCGGGCCAATTTTGCCGCCTATCCGAAGGCTTGGGGCCTGAAAGCGCCGGACCGCAACATCGACCACCGCCGTGTGCCCAATCTTGCGGTCTATTTCGAGCGGCGTGGTGCCGCCTTGCCCGTCAGCCAAGACCCGGCCGACTATCGGCCTGGGGATCTTGTCGCCCAGATGCTGCCGGGCAATCTGCCGCATATTGCCATCGTGTCGTCCAATCGCTCCACTGTGGTGCCGACAAGAAGGCTGGTTATTCACAATATCGGCGGCGGCGCCAAAGAAGAGGACACTTTGTTTGCCTTCAGGCAGACAGGACATTTCCGGTTCAGGCCAATCTGAGAAAGCCCGCGGCTACCCCAGATCGACGATGGCTTGCGCCTTGTGCGCGGCTTCCACCACGGCCAGTGCCGTCATGTTGACGACGCCGCGCGACGTGACGGACGGGGTCAATATGTGCGCCGGGCTATCGGTGCCGAGCAGGATCGGGCCGACATGCAGCGCGTCCATCATCGTGCGCAGTGCCGTCAGCGTGATGTTCGCCGAATCGAGATTGGGAAACACCAGCAGATTGGCTTCGCCCTTCAGCCGCGAATGCGGATAGACGCGTTGGCGCAGCTGCTCCGACAGTGCCGAGTCGGCATGCATCTCGCCGTCGCATTGCAGGTCGGGCGCGATGCGCGCCAGGATTGCCGCTGCCTGCCGCATCTTCATGGCGCTTGGCGAATCGCGGGAGCCGAAATCAGAATGCGACAGTAGCGCTGCCTTGGGCTCGATGCCGAAACGCTGAATTTCCTCGGCCGCCAAAACGGTCATTTCCGCAATCTCCTCGGCGGTCGGGTCGACCGAGACATGGGTATCGGTGAGAAAGATGATGCCGCGCTGCGAGATCAGCATGGAAAGCGTCGACAGGTCGCGATCCCTAATGCCGGCGCGTGGCCCGATGATCAGCGTGACGTTTCGCAAATGGCGCTCGAAACGGCCTTCGAGGCCGCAGACCATGGCGTCGGCGTCGCCGCGCTTCAGGGCAAGGGCGGCGATCACCGTATTGTCGGTGCGCACCATGGTGCGCGCCGCTTCCGTAGTCACCCCACGCCGGCCGGCAAGCTCGATCAAAAGGTCGACATAGTGGCGGTAACGCGGATCGTCTTCCGGGTTGATCAAGCCGAAATCGACGCCCGGCTTGATGCGCAGCCCGTAGCGCTTCAGCCGCACCTCGATGACATGCGGGCGGCCGATCAGGATCGGTTCGGCAATGCCTTCCTCGAGCACGACCTGGGCGGCGCGAAGCACGCGCTCGTCCTCGCCGTCGGCATAAATGACGCGTTTGGCGCTCGACATCTTGGCCATCGAGAACACCGGCTTCATGACCAGGCCGGAGCGGAAGACGAAGCGGTTCAGCTTGTCGATATAGGCGGCGAAATCGGTGATCGGCCGGGTCGCGACGCCGGTCTCGCAGGCTGCCTTAGCGACGGCAGGGGCAATGCGCAGGATCAGCCGCGGATCGAAAGGCGACGGGATCAGGAACTCCGGACCAAAGATCGGCGTCTCGCCGGAATAGGCACGTGCGGCAACGTCGGACGGCTCTTCGCGGGCAAGCGCTGCAATCGCTCGCACGGCAGCCATTTTCATCTCTTCGTTGATGGCGCTTGCGCCGCAATCCAGCGCGCCACGGAAGATGTAAGGAAAACAGAGTACGTTGTTGACTTGGTTGGGGAAATCGGAGCGGCCCGTGCAGATCATCGCGTCGGGCCGCGCTGCCCGCGCCGCTTCCGGCATGATCTCGGGATTGGGATTGGCCAGCGCCAGGATCAGCGGCTTGGGCGCCATGTGGTGGAGCAATTCCGGCTTCAGCACGCCGGCGGCAGACAGGCCGAGAAACACGTCGGCGCCGGGCAGAACGTCGGCCAGCGTACGCGCCTCGGTATCCTTCACATACGGGTCTTTCCAGCGGTCCATCTCCTCGACACGGCCTTTATGGGCGACGCCGAACCGGTCGGTGACCCAGATGTTTTCGACCCGCGCGCCGAGCGAGACCAGAAGGTTGAGGCACGCAAGCGCCGCAGCGCCGGCGCCTGACGTGACTATCTTGATGTCCGAGATGGACTTGCCGGCGAATTCCAGCCCGTTGAGCACGGCGGCAGCGACGATGATGGCGGTGCCGTGCTGGTCGTCATGGAAGACCGGTATGCCCATGCGGGCTTTCAACTGCTCCTCGACCTCGAAGCATTCGGGCGCCTTGATGTCTTCCAGGTTGATGCCGCCGAAGGTTGGTTCCAGCGCCGAGATCGTCTCGACCATGCGCTCGATGCCAGGTGCGTCGATCTCGATGTCGAAGACATCGATGCCGGCGAACTTCTTGAACAGCACCGCTTTGCCCTCCATCACCGGCTTGGAGGCGAGCGGACCGATATTGCCGAGGCCGAGCACCGCCGAACCGTTAGTGACAACGCCGACCAGATTGGCGCGGGCTGTATAGTCGGCAGCGGTTGCCGGATCGTCGCGGATTTCAAGGCAGGGGGCGGCGACACCCGGCGAATAGGCAAGCGCCAGGTCCCGCTGGTTGCCGAGCGGCTTCGTCGCCTGGATTTCAAGCTTTCCGGGACGGGGGTGCTTATGGAAATAGAGCGCTGCTTCGTCGAGGTCGGATCGGGCCGCCTTCTTGCTTTCGCCTGTCATGACGGCCGCCTCCTCAGTTCAGTCCGTTTGGTGTTTTGAGTCTCTTAGCATGCAGCCGAGCCTTTTCGAGGGGTGATATGTCGCAAGCGCGAGCTTATGGCTTCGCATCGCCCGCCGGCCTGTACGGTCTGCCATTGAAATGTTGGGGCGATAGGCGCGTTGCTGGAGCGAGCTGCGAGCCGAATGTCTGCTTCAGGTGGTTTGCGGACGATTAGGTATTCTTTCGCTAGTTCGCTGTGGGGCTGTTGCTCCTATAAAGTGCACGAAAGAAACTCTTGGAATAGCGATCGTACCAAGCGGCAGCCCACTCGCCGACAAGTCGCTCTGTCGACGACACCCTACGCCGGTAGTCGACTGTTCGGCGGATACCTCCTTCTTCCTCAAGCTCGATGTCCAGGTGAGTAAACTTTGGGGCCGCATCCGAAAACCTGAGATACATGTATGCAAACACCGCGATATGACGTTTACCCATTGATAAGCAACGATTTTCTATCGCCACCACCGCAGACTGGACTGTAGCGAAATCCTCTAGCCTAACCGCTCGTTCTAGACGAACGAAGTCAAGGAACAATCTCCTGTCGGCAATTGCAAGGTTGCCGTCGGCCGTGTCTCGAACCCCGTGCGACAGCAGTTTTTGCGCAACAAAGCGATAAATAGACGCCATTCGCCGGTCTCATTTTCATGTGCGAGGCAGGACATAACATGCGGACTAACCCTAGTCCTTGTGAACTGGGCGCCGTTTTGAGCATAATGTTGCCCTGTTTCGGCTTGCCTGAGGGCGCCTGTTGCCCGCCGTTTCCAGCGGGTATCAAGCCTTGGATTCTGCCACTAAAACGCGCTGACATAGAGGCCGCCGTCCACCGGTATGTTCTGTCCGGTCAGGTAGCCGGCATGGACCGAGCACAGAAAGGCGCAGATCTGGCCGAATTCCTCCGGCGTGCCGAGTCGCTTGGCCGGAACATTGGCCGCTGCTTGCGCTTTGCGCGCGGCGGCGGCGGCCGGATCTTCGGGCGTGCCGGCCTCGTGCGGGCCGCGCAGCCGGTCGGTATCGAGTTTTCCCGGCAGCATGTTGTTGATCGTCACATTGCGGTCGATCACCGTGCGCGCGACGCCGGCGAGGAACGAAGTGAGGCCGGCGCGGGCGCCGGACGACAGGTCGAGGCCGGGGATAGGAACATAGACCGACAGCGATGTGATGTTGACGATGCGGCCGAAGCCGCGCGCCGCCATACCGTCGATCACCGCCTGAACCAGTTCGACTGGGGTCACCATGTTCTGGGTGACGCCTTCGAGGATCTTTTCGCGGTCGAGCGCGCGGAAATCGCGAAATGGCGGACCGCCATTGTTGTTGACGAGGATGTCGGGATCGGGGCAGGCGGCAAGCAGCGCCTTCTGGACATCGGGCTTGGATACGTCGCCGACGATTTCGGTCACCTTGACGCCGAATTTCTCGCGCAGTTCAGCGGCGGTTTTGGCCAGCACGTCGGCGTTGCGGCCATTGACCACCAGATCGCAACCTGCCTCTGCCAGTGCCATGGCGCAGCCGCGTCCCAAGCCTTTGCTCGAAGCGCAGACGATGGCCTTCTTGCCGCGAATGCCGAGATCCATAGTGGTTTTCTCCTCTGATTGCCGCGGCAACCTACCCGTATGGCTGGACCAATCGCAACCGTCATACGCTTGTTGCATGAATCGGGGCATAGCCTCACGCGAAAGCAACGGTGACAAATGATGTCCGGCGCAGAGCCCCGCACTTTCCGCAGCATGTTCATCTCCGACGTCCATCTCGGATCGAAGGCGGCGAAGGCCGAGTTCCTGATCGATTTCCTGCGCCATCACGATGCCGATATCATCTATCTCGTCGGCGACATCGTCGACGGCTGGCGCTTGAGACGAAGCTGGCATTGGCCGCAGAGCCACAATGACGTCGTCCAGAAATTGCTGCGCAAGGCGCGCAAGGGCGCCAGCATCACCTACATCGCCGGCAATCACGACGAGTTCGCGCGCCAGTTCCAGGGCGTGCATTTCGGCGGCATTGTCGTCGCCGACCGCGCCATCCACGAGACCGCCGATGGCAAACGCCTTCTTGTCATTCATGGCGACCAGTTCGACACCGTCGTCCACAATGCGCGCTGGCTGGCCTATCTCGGCGACTACGCCTACGACGCGGCGATGCTGGTCAATCGCGTCATCACACGTCTGCGCCAGGTGCTCGGCCTGCCTTACTGGTCGTTCTCGTCCTGGGCCAAGGTCAAGGTCAAGAAGGCGGTGAATTTCATCGGCTCGTTCCAGACCGTGCTGACCGAGGAGGCGCGCCGCTCGCATGTCGACGGCGTGATCTGCGGGCACATCCACCATGCCGCGATCGAACGCTATGAGGACGTGCAATACATCAACACCGGCGATTGGGTGGAGAGCTGCACGGCGGTGGTCGAGCATTTTGACGGCCGGATTGAGATCCTGCACTGGGCGCATGTCCTGCCGGAGACTCCGGTCGGCAGCGAGGTGCTCGTGCCGATCGGCATCAAGGGCAGGGCAGTCCGGGCGGCTTGACCAAATCCGGCCGCATCTCGCTTCAATCGGTTAGTCCAGCGGTTTCATCGACTTTTTCGCCGTGTTAAGCAGCGGCAGGTGTGGCGGGCCGACCCGGCTGAATGCCGTGCCGACGGATCGCCTGTCAATGTCCTCGCTGCCGCCGCTTTCGCCCGAACAGCTCGTCAAGCCACGCCATTTCGAACTGCGCATGAGCTTGATCTTCTTTACGCTCTTCGTTCCGCTCGGGACGCATGTGCCGTATTTCCCGCTGTGGCTGCAGGCGAAGGGGTTCCATGCCGAACAGATAGCCGTGATCCTCGCCGCGCCGATGTTCCTGCGCGTGGCGACGACGCCTTTTCTTACTGCGCTGGCAGACAAAGCGAGCGACCGCGCCAATGTCTATGTTGCGCTCGTCGCCGCATCGCTGATCCTGTCCGCCGGCTACCTCCTGCCGCCGACCTACGCAACGGTACTTGCCGTGTCGTTGGCCCTGACGGTCGTCTGGACGCCGCATTCGCCGATTGCCGATTCGCTCGCCCTTTCAGGTGTTCGCCGCTTCGGCTCGAATTACGCAAGCATGCGCAAATGGGGCTCGATCTCCTATCTCTGCGCCAATCTCGCCGGCGGTTTCATCCTGTCGGCGAGCGGTGCCCAGGCTGTCCCGGTGATCATCTTCGCGGCGCTGTGTGCCGCGCTAGCCGCCGGACTGATTGCGCCGCGCCTCGGCCGTCCACGCCGCGCCTCGCCGCTGTCGGCCGCCGATATCCAGCAATCGGCACCGAAACTCCTCAACCGGTACTTCCTCTATTTTTCGACAGGCGTCGGCGTCATCACCGCCAGCCACGCATTTCTCTACGGTTTCGTGTCGATCTACTGGAAGTCGATCGGCATCAGCGATTCGGTTGTCGGGCTTCTGTGGGGGTGGGGAGTCGTCGCCGAGATATGCATGTTCGTCGTTTTCACCCGCGCTTTCGCCTCCTTCTCGGTCGTCTCGATCATGCTGATTGCCGGGATTGGCGCGATCGTGCGCTGGTTCGCCTTTCCGCTGATCTGGCCGCTTGGGCTTGGCGTTGGCGGGTTTTTCGCGATCCAGACGCTGCACGCGGTTTCGGTGGCGCTGGTGCTGATCGGCCTGCAAAAGATGATCGGTGAGACGGTCGCGGAAGAACGCACCGGGGCGGCGCAAGGCATCGCCTACTTCTCCAATGGCTTCTTCATGGCGGCGGCGACGCTGATTTCCGGTCCTCTTTACGACCGCTTCGGCGCGAATGGCTTCTTTGCGATGATCCCGATCGCCCTGACGGGCCTGGCTCTGATCGGGCTTGCCGCGCGTTCAGCCCCACAGCGCCCGCTCGGGCGGTGACACCAGCGAACCTTGGTAGACGAGACCGGGAACGCGGTCGCGGGCCAGCAGCAGCGGACCGTCGAGATCGACGAAATCGGCATCCTGCGCCAACAGCACGGCCGGCGCCATCGCAAGCGATGTGCCGACCATACAGCCGACCATGACACCAAGACCCAGTTCGCGGGCGCGGTCGCGAAGCACGAGTGCAGCGGTCAGGCCACCCGATTTGTCGAGCTTGATGTTGACGGCGTCGTAAAGGCCGACAAGCGCTTCAAGGTCCTTCGCCTCGTGCACGCTTTCGTCGGCACAGATCGGTACCGGATGCGCGATGTGGCGAAGAATACCGTCATGTCCCGCCGGCAGCGGCTGTTCGATCAAGGCGATACCGTGCTCGGCGGCAAAGGCGAGGTTTGCGACGATATTGTCGTCATTCCAGCCCTCATTGGCGTCGAGAATGATTCGGCTGTCGGGTGCTGCCGCCGTCACTGCGCGGATGCGCGCGATGTCGTTGTCGCCGCCGATCTTGACCTTGAGTAGCGGGCGCTGGGCGTTAGCGCGGGCCTGCGCCGCCATAGCCTCCGGCTCGGCGAGCGACAATGTATACGCCGTCTCGAGCAGCCGTAACGGAACGGTTCGTATCGTATGCGCCACCGGTGTTCCGCTGATCTTCGCTTCCAGGTCCCAGAGCGCGCAATCGATGGCGTTGCGTGCCGCGCCGGCAGGCATGGCATCGAGCAGGGCGATGCGGCTGATGCCGCGCGCGATCTCGCTGCGCATCGCCTCGATCGCGTCGCGCACACCCTCCATGGTCTCGCCATAGCGCTTGTAAGGGACGCATTCGCCGCGTCCTGTACGGCCGTTTTCGGTGATGGCGCAGGAAATCACCTCCGCTTCGGTCTTCGAGCCGCGCGAAATGGTAAAGGTCCCGGCTATCGGAAAGCGCTCGGCCTCGACCGAAATGACACGCGCCATATTTTTCTGCTCCAGCTGTGCGACAAGGAGGATATCGGCAAATCGACAGGTCGGCCCCGTCAGGCTAAACAGGATGCCATGTTGACCATCCGCAAACGCGACGCAAGCGGCCCTGCCAAGGAGCCCGACCACCAGCCGCGCATCGCGATCGGCGAGGAGGGCGACGTTCTCGGCTGCGCTTTCTCGGGAACCTGGACGACACGTACCGTTGCCCTGGTCGATGCCGAGATGCGCAAGATCGAGAAGCGCGGCGGCTTCAAGACGCTGGCGCTCGACCTTTCACAAATCGAGAAGATGGACACTGCCGGGGCGTGGCTGATCGACCGCCTGGTCAGCAGCTTCGAAAAGAAGGGCGTCGAGATCACGATGCAGGGGCAAAGCGAGATTGCCTCCATCCTGCTCGGCGCCGTCGGTGATGCGGTCCGACGCGAGGCCGAATCAGGTCCGGCAAAGCCGCCCAACTTCATCATTCGCGGGCTCGAGGCGGTTGGCCGGCGCGTTTATGAGATGCGCGACGATTTCCTGGCCGCAATGAATATCCTCGGCGCCACGATACGCGGCTCTCAGATGAAGCTTGGCCGTGGCCATGGCGTCAACATGGCGGCGATCTTCAATCAAATCGATCGCATGGGTGTCGGCGCCATACCGGTAGTCGTGCTGATGTCGGCCATCGTCGGTGCGATCGTTGCCCAGCAAGGCGCTTATCAGCTCAGCTATTTCGGCGCCGACATCTTCGTCGTCGACCTGGTCGGGGTGCTGATCCTGCGCGAGCTCGGCGTGCTGATGACGGCGATCATGATCGCCGGCCGCTCCGGCAGCGCGATCACCGCCGAGATCGGCTCGATGAAGATGCGCGAGGAGGTCGATGCGCTGAAGGTGATCGGTCTTAATCCAATCGGCGTGCTGGTGTTTCCGCGGCTGGTCGCGCTGGTCGTCGCGCTGCCTTGCCTGACGATCATCGCCAACTTTGCCGCGCTGGGCGGCGGCATTTTGGCTGCATGGCTCTACTCCGATATTGCACCGGCAGCGTTCATCGACCGGCTGCGTGTCGCAATCGACCTCAGCACCATTTTTGCCGGCCTGATCAAGGCGCCCTTCATGGCCATGATCATCGGCATAATTGCCTCGGTCGAGGGCATGAAGGTTGGCGGCAGCGCCGAATCGCTTGGCCAGCATGTGACCGCCTCAGTGGTGAAGTCGATCTTCGTGGTTATTATCCTCGACGGGCTTTTCGCCATGTTCTATGCAGCGATCGAGTTCTGACATGGCGCTGCCGGGCACAAACACGACCAAGGTGGCGGCGAAAGCCAAAGAAGACGAGATCGTGCTGTCGGCGCACGATATCACGGTGTCGTTCGCCGACCAGGTTGTTCTCGACAAATTGTCGCTCGATATCTGGCGCGGGGAGATTCTCGGCTTCGTCGGTGCCTCCGGTGCCGGCAAATCTGTTCTCTTGCGCACCATCCTTGGCTTGACGCGCAAGCAATCGGGAACAATCAAACTGTTCGGCGTTGACGTCGAGAAGGCAACCGAAAGGGAGCGCCTTCGCATCGACATGCGGCTTGGCGTGCTGTTCCAGCATGGTGCGCTTTTTTCGGCGCTGACGGTCCTCGAAAACGTCCAGGTGCCGATGCGCGAATATCTCGATTTGCCGAAGAAGCTGATGGACGAACTTGCCATGCTCAAGGTCGAGCTGGTCGGATTGCCGCCGGATGCGGCGCAGAAATTCCCCTCCGAGCTCTCCGGCGGCATGATCAAGCGTGCTGCGCTGGCGCGCGCTCTGGCGCTCGACCCGGATATCGTCTTCCTCGACGAACCGACGTCCGGGCTCGATCCGATCAGCGCGGCTGAGTTCGACGAATTGGTCGTCAAGCTGCGCGATACGATGGATTTGACCGTGTATATGGTCACGCACGATCTCGACACGCTGTTTACGGCGTGCGACCGCGTGGCGGTGCTCGGCAACAAGAAAGTGCTGGTCGAGGGCACGATCGACGACATGCTCAGGAGCGAGGAACCCTGGGTAAAATCCTATTTCCGCGGAAAACGCGCCCGGCAACTTGATCTTGCGGCGCGCGCATAGCCATAAGTGAGCAATGGAAACCAGGGCCAACTACGTCATTGTCGGCATTTTCACGCTGGCCGCGATCCTCGCGGCTTTCGCTTTCGTCTATTGGACGGCGGCAATCGGCGAAAAGGGTGAGACGACGGTGCTGCGCGTGCGCATTCCAGGCTCCGCTTCGGGGCTCGGCCGTGGCAGCTTCGTGCTGTTCAATGGCGTCAAAGTCGGCGACGTGCGCCGTGTCTATATCGACGTCGACAATCCGACCGCTGCTATCGCCGACACCGAAATAGACCGGAATACGCCTATCACCAAGTCGACGCAGGCCGATATCGGGCTTGCCGGCCTCACCGGCCAGGCCAACATCGAGCTCAAGGGCGCCGACCCCAAAGAGCCAAAACTTCTCGACGAGGCGGAAAAGGAAGGCCGTGTCGCCGAGATCGTTGCCAACCCGTCGGCGGTCACCAACCTGCTGCAGACGGCGCAGAACATCTTCACCCGCGCCGACAAGGTCCTTTCGGAGCTCGAAGGCTTCACCAAGGATGTTCGCGGGCCGCTGACGCAGACCGTCAACAATGTCCAGACCTTCTCCGATGCACTGGCCAGGAATGCGGACGGCGTCGACAAGTTCCTGGCCAGCGTCAGCTCGCTGGCGGACGAACTGAAGGGTGTTTCGGGCAAGCTCGACGGCACCCTGAAGGCGGCGGAAGGGCTACTCAACGCCGTCGACAAGGACCAGATCAAGAGCATCGTCGCCAATGTCGACACGGTCACTTCCAACCTCAAGGAAACCAGCAAGCAGTTCGACGCGGTCATCAAGAACGTGGACACCGCGGTAGGCTCGATCAACGAGTTCGCCCAGAAGACGCAAGGCACGCTGGCCAAGGTCGACGGCGTTCTCGACGGCATCGATCCGGCTGAAGTTCGCACCGCGCTGGCCAATATCCAGAAGGCCAGCGAAAACGCCAATGAAGCTGCCGCCGACATCGCCAAGGTGACCAACAAGTTCGCCAACCGGGCCGACGACATCGACGAAACCATCAAAGACGCGCACCAGCTCGCAGGACGCCTCAACGATGCCTCGGTGCGAGTCGACGGTATCCTTGCCAAGGTCGACAAACTGCTCGGCTCCGGTCAGGCCGACGGCGTCATGGCCGATGCCAGGGCGACGCTCAAATCGTTCAAGCAGGTCGCCGACACGCTGAACGCCCGCCTCGGCACCATCACCGACAATCTGGCGCGGTTCTCGGGACAGGGGCTGCAAAACGTCGAATCGCTGGTCCAGGACAGCCGTCGTTCGATCAACCGCATCGAAGAGGCGGTGACCGACCTCAGCCGCAATCCACAGCGGATCCTGTCCGGCGGCGAGGGTGAGGTCCGGCAGTTCGACGGCAGGGTGCGCCGTTGACTTCGGCCTGCGCCCACCGCAAGAACATAGCTTGCGGATGCGCGTTGTTTCCACGATCCGGGGGGGATCGCGTTTGAAGTCGATCAGTTCAGGCAGCGTCAGATCGAGTGGGTTCAAGACCGGAGCGGCACTGCTGGCGCTTTCGCTCGCCGGCTGCGCGGCGCTGGGCGGCAAGCCGGCGCCGCTGGATACGTTTGAGCTTTCGGCGCCGTCGCTGGAAGCGCGTGCCCACAGCCGTCGCCAGATACTCATCGCTCAGCCATCGGCGCTCAAGGCGCTGGACAGCCAGAACATCGTCATTAAGCCATCGCCGCGATCGATCCAGTATCTCAAGGGCGCGCAATGGGCCGACCGGCTGCCGATGATCGTACAGGCGCGGCTGGCAGAGACGTTCCAGCGCTCGGGCAGCTTCACCGGCGTCGGCAAGCCAGGCGAGGGGCTGGCGATCGACTATCAGGTGATCGTCGAGATCCGCTCGTTCGAGGTGCGTGTCGACGGTGGCGAACATGCCGAGGTCGAGCTGTTTGTGCGCCTGTTGAACGATCGCAACGGTGAAGTGCGCGCTTCGAAGACGTTTAGCGCAATCGCGCCCGTTTCGGGCAATGGCAACCAGGCCTATGTCGGCGCGCTCGATGCCGCGTTCGGCGATGCGGCAGGGCAAATCGTCCGCTGGACGGACACCGTGATCTGACACAGCCGGAACTGCCGGCACGGCACTCTACAGCGCCAATGGAATTCAGTACGGCATGAAAAAGGCGGGAAATCCCGCCTTTTCGTTTGTTCTCTGTCGCCCGCTTAGTGCAGGCGGCCGCTGGCGTGGGCCAGCATGGTGTAGACCTTGCCGGTGTCCGACGTCAGGTAGGTCTGCGCCATGATGTTGTCGCGGTCGTTGCGCGACACGTCCTTGAGCAGCTTTTCGAAATCGTCGCAGTAACGATCGACAGCAGCGCGGAACTCCGCCTCTGACTGATATTTGCGGCGGATCTCGTCGAACGTCTGCTGGCCCTTCAGCGTGTAAAGTCGGCGTGTGAAGACGTCACGCTCGCCACGCCGGTAGCGGTTCCACAACTCGATCGACGCATCGTGATCGATGGCGCGTGCGATATCGACCGAGAGCGAGTTCAGCGATTCCACGACATGAAGCGGCGAACGCGCAGCGGGAGCCGGGCGCGGCGCTTCGGCAGGCGCTGCCGGCTTGGCGTCGTCTTCGCGTGATGCACCGGTCAGGAGGTCACGCACCCAACCGCCCTGCGGCGTGCGGCCGTTGGGGTCGCGCTGGCGCGGCGCTTGGTCTGCGGGACGTTCGAGGTCGAGCGTGCCGCGCAGCGCCGTCTCGCCCGAAGGCGCCTGCGGTGCACGGCGCTGTTCGGGAGCCGGAGCCGGGCGACGTGGCGGTTCGGCGGGGCGTGCGGCAGGCGCTTGCGGCGCCGGACGCAGGTTGCGCTGTTCCGAACTGTCGGCGCTGCGGCCAGATTTCGCAACGATTTCAGAAAGTTCCTTCAGCGCGTTGATCTGCTCTGAAACGGCACGGCGGATAGCCGTGGTTGATTCCTTTGCCTCTTCCGGCATCTCGATGACGCCTTTCTTAAGCTCGGCCCGGGTGAGGTCGAGCTCGCTCTTGATCGAGCCGGCGGTACGCCGCATCTCCTCGGTCGCATCGGCAAAGCGCTTGGTTGCCGAATCGACCACTTCGGAAATCGCGGTACGGATCTTGTCGGCGGATTCCAGCGTCTTGCCTTCGGCGTTCTGCAGCGTCTGGCCGACCAGATTCTCGAACGAGCGCATGACCCTTTCGAGATCTTCCGACTTCTTGACAAGGCCGACGGCAAGGTCCTCCAGCGACGATTGCCTTTCGAGTGTGTGCTCAAGATTGCTCTGGGCCGAGCTCAACA
Organism: Mesorhizobium sp. M0590; assembly: GCF_040320905.1. NCBI lineage: Bacteria > Pseudomonadati > Pseudomonadota > Alphaproteobacteria > Hyphomicrobiales > Phyllobacteriaceae > Mesorhizobium > Mesorhizobium sp. M0590. The sequence goes on along the minus strand of NZ_JAMYQN010000004.1, from coordinate 101,630 downwards.
GGTCCGAGGCACTGGAAAGCAACCGGCTGTGCTCGTCGAACTTGGTGGCGATTGAAGCAACCTCGCGCAAGGTCGACGACGACAGCTCGGTGAGCCGCGTCGTGTTCGAATCGACCAGGCGCGCCGAGCTGGCGAAGGTCTGCGCGGTCTTTTCGGTAGTCGCTGCGAAGCTTTGCGTGCTGCCGGTCAGGCGTTCGTCGACCTGGCCGAGATTGGCCGCCGCCTGCTCGATCAACTGACCGAGCTGCGAGCTGGAGGTGGTCATGCGGCCGATGAGGTCGGCAACGCTGTCGGCAAGCGTCGAGCGCGCGCCTTCGACGGCCGACAGCGTTTCGGCCGTGCGGCTGGCGAGGGCGTCGACGAGGGCGGCGTTTTGAGTGCGCAGCTTCTCGGTCGCACGTTCGGTGACCTCTTCCATGCTCTTTTGCAGCTCGGAGCCGCCCTGGGCGAAGCGCTCGACCAGAGGCCGTGCCGTCTCGTCCAGGATTTTCGATATTTCGGCCGAACGTGCCGCAAGCATCGTATTGAGCTCGCGAGTATTGGCACCGATGGACTTTGCAGCGTCATTGGTGCTCTGGCCGATATGCTGGCCGACCGCGGTGAAGGTTTCGGCGATCGAGTTGGCGCGCGAGACCAACTGCGCCTCGGCATTCGAGACCTGTTCATTGAGCTTTTGGCCCATTGTCTCGGCGGAGTAGGCGAGGCGGTTCTCGACGCTGGCGACCTGCTCCTCGACGCGGGCCGCAGTGGCAGCAGCACTCGATGCCAGGCGTTCGTCGGCACCGGCAAGCAGTTGCTCGATTTCACGGGCATGGACGGCGAGTTCCTGGCCAGTCTGCCTGGCGCGTTCGGCAACCCGCTGCTCGGTGCTGGTGAAGGCACCGACAATGGTGTCGGCATGTTCGCCGATTGCGGTGCTGCTGTCGGCAATGCGGGACACCAGACGATGATCCGCCTCCTCGAAGATGCGGCCGATCTCGGACGCACGGGCCGAAAGTGCTTCGGAGCCTTCGGCAATGCGCGAAATAAGTTGCTGGTCGGCGGCATCGAAAATGCGGCCGAGATCCGACGCACGTGCCGCGAGAGCTTCGGCGGATTCGCCGATGCGCACGCCCAGCCGCTCGTCGGCTGTTTCGAAATTGCGCAGGATGTCGCCGGCACGTGCAGCCAGCGACTGGGCCGTTTCGATGGCGCGAGAGACCAGCCTGTGGTCCGCCACGTCGAAGGTGCCGGCAATCTCACTTGCTCTGGCTGCCAGCTGATCGGCCGTCTCCTGGGCACGCGCGAACAAGGTGTTCGACGTGTCGTCGGCGCGGGCAATCAGTGCGCTCGACGTATCCTCGGCGCGGGCGGCGAGGCGACGATCCGCCTCTTCAAAGGTGCGGGCGATGTCCTCCGCCCTGGCGAGCAGGGCGGCCGAGGTCTGCTCGGCGCGCTCGGCGATCTTGCGGTCGGCATCGCTGAATGCCGCGCCCGCCTGCTCATGCAGCGCGCTGGTAACTTCCATGACCTTCTCGCGCAGCGCGCCGGCGACGAAGACCGCGCTTCTTTCGAGCACACTGCGCACGTTGTCGACACCCGTCGACAGCGCCCGCTCCATTGTGCTGGCGCGCTCTTCAATGATGCCTGTCTGCCGGCTGAACGCCTGCTCGATCTTTTCTACGTCCGCAGCGATCGCATCGGAGATGTCGGTGCTCCTGGCGGCGATCTGGTCGATATGGCCGGACAGCGAACGGTCGACATCCTTGCGCGTTTCGGCGAGCCTGGAGAGATCGTCCTGCAATGCGCGGGTCAGCATGTCGCGGCCCTCGCTCAGCTTGCCGACATGACCGGCGACGATCTCGTCGACTTCGCTGCGGCTCATTGCAAGCCTCTCCAGATCGGCTTCCAACGCGCGCCTGAGGATGTCGCGGCCTTCCGCCAGTTTCTCAACCTGGCCGGCAACCAGCCCATCGATGCTCGAGCGGCTTTCCGCCAGCTTGGCGAGATCGTCCTCGAGCGCCTTCGACAGGGTCGAGCGGTCCTGGACGAGCTTCTCTGCGTGGGTTGCGACAAGGCTGTTCACGTTGCCGAGATCGGCTTCCAGCGCACGCGAAAACTGCGCGCGATTATCGGTCAATAGCTGCGACTGATCGGCGATGGCGCCCCTGATCGTGCTGAGATCGGCCTCCAAGGCGCGCTTGAGGATGTCGCGACCTTCGGCCAGCTTCTCGACCTGGCCGGAAACCAGTCCGTCGATGCTCGAGCGGCTTTCGGCCAGCTTGGTAAGATCGTCTTCCAGCGCGCGCTTGAGGATGTCGCGACCCTCGGCCAGCTTCTCGACCTGGCCTGCGACCAGCCCGTCGATGCTCGACCGGCTCTCTGCCAGCCTGGCAAGATCGTCCTCGAGCGCCTTTGACAGGGCCGAACGGTCCTCGGCGAGCTTGTTCATATGTTCGGAGACGACGCCCCGCACGGTCTCGAGATCGGTCTCTAGTGCCCGCGACAGCTGACCACGATCCTCGGCCAGCTTCTCGGATTGGCCGGCGATGACATCCTTGACAGTGCTCAGATCGGCTTCGAGCGCACGCTTGAGGATGTCGCGGCCCTCTGCAAGCTTTTCGACCTGGCCGGCAACCATCACATCGATGCTCGAGCGGCTTTCGGCCAACTTGACGAGATCGTCTTCGAGCGCCTTCGAAAGGGTCGAACGGTCTTCGGCGAGCTTGTCCATGTGATCGGAGACAACGCCCCGCACAGCCTCCAGGTCGCTCTCCAGTGCCCGCGACAACTGGCCACGGTCTTCCGCCAGCTTTTCAGACTGGCTGGCGATGACGCCCTTGATCGCGTTCAGGTCCGATTCAAGCGCGCGCTTGAGGATGTCGCGGCCTTCGGCCAGCTTCTCGACCTGGCCGGCAACCAGCCCATCGATGCTCGACCGGCTTTCGGCCAGCTTGGCAAGATCGTCTTCAAGCGTCTTCGAAAGCAGGCTGCGGTCATCGGCGAGCCTGCCAGAATGATCGGCGATCAGGCTCCTGATGTCGGACAGGTCGTTATCGAGTGACTGGGAAAGCCCGCTGCGGTCTTGCGCCAATTTCGCCGAATGAGCCTCGATGAGGCCATTGATGCCGGCGATGTCGGCTTCCAACGCACTGGCGAGTATGGCGCGACCCTCGGCGATCTTTTCGACTTGACCGGCGACGAGGCCGTCTATGCCGGCGCGACTCTCTGCCAGCTTGCCGAGGTCGGCCTCGAGCGCGCGCGAAAGGATGCTGCGGCCTTCGGCGAGCTTGCCGACGTGCCCGGCAACCATTTCATCAATTATCGTGCGGGCTTGCACGAGTTTTCCAGAGTCTTCGTTCAAGGCCTGGGCAAGCCTGTTGCGACCCTCTTCAAGGCTTTCGAGATGGCTGCCCAGCGAAGCGTCGATCGCTGCGCGCGATTCGTTGACCTTGCGCAGATCCTCTTCAAGGGCGCGCGAGATCAGGCCGCGGCCTTCGGCTAGCTTCTGCACCTGGTTAGCCACCGCTGCGTCGATTTCGGCGCGACCTTCGGCGAACTTCGCCAGATCGGCCTGCATTGCCGCCGCCATCCGGTCGCGGCTTTCGGAAAGCTTGCGGCTGTGGTTCTCGACGGCTTCCTCGATGCCGGCGCGAGCATCGGCAAGCCGCTCGATGTCCGTATCGAACGAACGCGATACGACATGGCGCGCCGCTTCCATGCGCCCGGCGAAATCGCCGGCGCGGGCTTCAAGCATGGTCGAGGTCGATGAAATGATGTCGGCCATGTCGGCGCCGATCTGGGTCTTGCCCTGATCGATCATCGCCGACAGCGTATCCTTGCTATCCTGGAATGTGTGGGCGATTTCGCGGGCGCGCTCGACCAGCGTCTCGTTGATTTGGCGTGCGCGAGCCTCCAGCGCGGCGTTGAGCTTCTGCGTGCCGGTGTCGAGCGCCTCGGCGCGGGTCTGGAACTCGCTGATCAGCGCCTGGCCACGTTCAGCAAGCGTCCGCTCGATGCCGTTGAGGCTGGCTTCGAATTCCGAATTGAGTGTGCGGGCGGCACCGCCGAGCAGCGACACCATGCCGCTCGTGCGGTCGTCGAGCAGGTCGGTCAGTGACCGCGTCAGGCCATCGGTGGTGTCCGTCAGCTTGGCGATCCGGGTGTCGAGCAGGCTGGCGAAGGCCTCGCCCGACGTCGACAGCCGATCGGTGATCGATTCGAGCCGGCCTTCCACCGAATCGAAGATCGACAACGAGCTTCCGTTGATCCTGTCGATCAGCGTATCGCCGGATTCGTTGATCGTCATCGACAGCTTGGTCGAGGCGTTGAGAATGCTGTCGCGAATGATATCGCTGGCGGCGTTGATCTCGTCTTTCAGTGTCTCGTGGGCGCCGGTGATCGAGGCGCGCACGCGCTCGGCATGGGTGACGACCGCTTCGCGCTCGCTGCCCAGCCCGTCGACCAGCGAGCGGATGCGGGACTCGTTCTCTGAATAGGAGCGCTCGATCTGGTTCACCTCGCTGTGGACCAGCGTTTCGAGCTCGACGGCACGCGCAAGCGTGCGTTCGATGCCTTCGCCCATGGCTGCCACCTCCCGGCGAACCGCTTGGCCGATCATCATGACGCGATCCTGGGCAAGATTTTCCGGCTCGGCCAGACGGAAGGCCACCTCGGTCATCGACTGCGCGGCAAGGCGCATCTCCTGAGCGCGGCGAATCATCACTGCGAATGCCCAGAACAGGATGACGGGCACGATTGCCGCGACCGCCAGGCCGATCAGCTCCGGACGGGCGAAAAACTGATCGAAGGTGCGGATGTTCCAGATGCCAGGTCCGAACAACAGGTTCGCAAGGCCGCCAGCGCCGGCGATCCAGGCCAGCGAAACGAAAGCCACGACCCAGTAGATCGTGTTCGAGGCGCGCCGATTGAGGGTGTGCAGGAGCGTCTTATAGTCTTTTTGACGATCGTCGTTGGCCGGCGAGAAAGCTGCCGGCTGCGAGCCATTGCGCGTTACGACAGGACGCAACTCAGCCGGCTTGGCCTTTGGCGCGGGTTTTGCGATCTGGCTTTGATTGGCGGCAGGTGCCGCGTTCTGGGTCTGGTCCGGGGCAGGCGCTTCGTTCTGGCTGCGACCTTCGCGCGCCAACTCGTCGGCGGCTTGCGATATTTGCGCTTCGAGATCTTCCATGGATGCAGCCATGTCGAAGTCGCCGCCGGCATCGCCGCTCAGATCGATATCAAGTGCCTTTTCAAGTTCCCTGGCTACGTCGCTGTCGAGCGTTCTTGTCGTCGTTGGTTTCTTCGCCATGCCTTCGCTACCCTGTACAAGCTGCCGCGGGACTTATGGTTCTGCTTATTGATTCTGCCTAGCGTGTCCCGCGCAGGAGGCTGAAAATGGACCTGTCGTATCGTAATGACACAGCCGGGTAAAGAAAACATGCATTCCGCCCGATACGTAAAACTTTAAATATAAGGTTAACACAGCCGTGATTCCGGCGCCGTTATCGCGACATTTTTCCGGGCCAATCATTAACCCGTTGTCCACCGGATACGCCTAGTTTTTGCGGCGGTCGAAGAACGGAGTCTCAAAGTGATACGTGGCGAAAACGGCATTGCCTTCTCGATGCCCGGCGGCGACGTGTCGGGGACAGCCGGGGCGCGGCCGATCGACCTGGCGCATCTTGCGCGCCAGACGATGGGCGATCGGAGCCTCGAGCAGGAGGTGCTGGCTCTGTTCGTGCAGCAGGCGCTGTCGGTGCGCGACAAGATCGTCGAAGCGGATGTCAGGCAGCGGCTGCTATTGGCACACGGGCTCAAAGGCTCGGCGCGCGGGGTCGGCGCCTTCGCCATTGCCGATTGCGCCAGCGCGATCGAATGCCGGCCCGAAGACGCCAGCACGCTGAAGCGGCTTGGCTCGCTGATCGAAGAAGTGCGCGACTTCGTCGCCGCCATCAGCCGATAGGACTTATCCCAAAGACGCCACGCACGGGCGCTTTCGCGCCGCAGTTGACTTGTCCGGCAGAGTGATTATGTCGGCTCAGACTCCCTTCAGGTGACAAATGACCAAGCTGACCTTCATCGCCCATGACGGCACGCATTTTGACGTGGATGCCGAAAACGGCTCGACCGTCATGGAAAATGCGATCCGCAATGCGGTGCCGGGAATAGAAGCGGAATGCGGCGGCGCCTGCGCCTGCGCGACCTGCCATGTTTATGTCGACGAAGCCTGGACGGCGGAGGTCGGCGAGCCGGAAGCCATGGAAGAGGACATGCTGGATTTCGCCTACGAGGTCCAGCCGAACTCGCGGCTGTCATGCCAGATCAAGGTGCGCGACGCCCTCGACGGGCTGGTCGTGCGCGTGCCGGCCCGCCAGGGCTGAAGCCGATTTTTGCGGCTGCCGCTTGGCAGCGGACCAATGGTCATGCAGTGTCGCGCCGTTTTCCCATAAAGGCGCATGCTTCATGACCGCTATCACCAAGACGGACGTACTCATTGTCGGGGCAGGGCCTGTCGGCCTGTTTGCCGTATTCGAGCTCGGCCTCTTCGACATGAAGTGCCATCTGATCGACATCCTCGACCGGCCCGGCGGGCAATGCGCCGAACTCTACCCGGAAAAGCCGATCTACGACATTCCGGCTTGGCCCTCGATCTCGGCGCAAGGCCTGGTCGACAAGCTGCTTGAGCAGATCGCGCCGTTCAAGCCCGAATTCACCTATAGCCGCATGGTTTCGAGCCTGGAAAGATTGGAGGACGGCAGCTTCCGCGTCATTACCGACGAAAACGAGGTGTTCGAAGCCAAAATTGTGGTGATTGCCGCCGGCGGCGGTTCGTTCCAGCCGAAGCGCCCGCCGATTCCAGGCATCGAACCCTATGAAGGCAAGAGCGTGTTCTACTCGGTGCGCCGGATGGAGGACTTTCGCGGCCACGACCTCGTCATCGTCGGCGGCGGCGATTCGGCGCTCGACTGGACGCTGAACCTGCAGCCGGTTGCCAAGAGCGTGACGCTGGTGCACCGGCGGCCCGAATTCCGTGCAGCGCCCGACAGCGTCAACAAGATGTATGCCATGCAGGAGATGAAGCAGCTGGAATTCCAGGTCGGACAGGTGACTGGCCTGACCGGCGCCGACGGCCAGCTCGCCTCCGCCACCATCAAGGGGCCGGAGGGCGATATCGAAGTGCCGTGTACGCGGATGCTGCCGTTCTTCGGCCTGACGATGAAGCTCGGCCCAATCGCCGAATGGGGCCTCAACCTCCACGAGAACCTGATCCCGGTCGACACCGAAAAATTCCAGACGTCGGTGCCCGGCATCTTCGCCGTCGGCGACATCAACTGGTACCCCGGCAAGCTGAAGCTGATCCTGTCGGGCTTCCACGAGGTCGCCTTGATGGCGCAAGCGGCCAAGCGCATCGTCAGCCCCGGCGAGCGCATCGTTTTTCAGTATACGACCTCGTCAACCAGTCTGCAGAAGAAGCTCGGCGTGATCGACTGAGCCTCGCCATATTTTCGTCGGGCCGGTCTACTCCGCCAGGGCTGGAGCCACAGCCTCGGCATGGCCGCGAAGCGTTTTCTCCGGCATCAGCCAGAGCGTGATGAGCGACAACAGCAAGATCGCGGCCGCGGCAAGAAAGATCATCACGAACGGCATGGCCGAGGCGATATGGCCGGCCGGCTGCGTGCCTTCGCTGGCCAGCGGCAGCCCGTAACCAAGGGCGACGGCACCGAGCATAGCGACGCCAAGCGCGCTGCCCAGCGAGCGCAGGAAGGTGAGAACGCCGGTCGCTACGCCAAGGTGCATGCGATCGACGGCGTTCTGGACCGAGACGGTGGCAACCGGAAAGGTCGTGCCTGTACCCAGGCCTACGCAGGTCGTCAACACCTCGACGAGCAAAAGTGAGGCATGCCCGGCGACCAGGCTGAGCACGCCGAGGCACAGGATCGAGAAAACAGTTCCGATCATGGCAATGCGCTTATAGTGGAAAAAGCGCGGGATCATTCGCGCGCTGAATGTCGCACCGGCCACCGTGCCGAGCATCAGCCCAAGCAACGCGGTGCCCGATTGACTGACCGACAGGCCGACGACCGATTGCAGGTAGACCGGCAGATAGACCGACAGGCCGACATTGGCGGCCTGCAGTAGGAACATCGACAATGTGCCGGCGAGAACGATCGGATTGCCGAGCACTTCGAGCGAGATCAGCGGTTCGGCCGCGCGCATGAGCCGCAGCGCGAACGCGCTCCAGAACACCGCCGAGCAGGCGAGCAGTCCAAGGATTTCAGGCGACAGCCACGGATACTCGCTGCCGCCCCAGTTCAAGGCAAGCAGCAGCAGCGAGGTGGCCGCGACCAGAAGCAGCGCGCCGAGGCCGTCGATGCGGTGATGTTTTGCGGCGATCGGCAGCTTCTTGAGCGGGTTGTTGATGATCGCCATGGCCAGCAGGCCGAGCGGAATGTTGATCCAGAAGATCAGCGACCAATGCAGATGTTCGGCGAAGGTGCCGCCGAGGAGCGGCCCCGCGATGCTGGCGACGGCCCATGTGCCCGAGATCCAGGCGGCGTATCGGGCCCGCTCGCGCGGCGGCACGAGGTCGCCGATCACGGTCTGCGTCAGGGCGAACAGGCCGCCGCCACCGGCGCCCTGGATCGCCCGGCCGACAACCAGGACCAGCATGTTAGGGGCCGTGGCGCTGACCAGCGAGCCGGCGAGAAAGATCAGGATTGCAGCATAGACGGTCGGCCGGCGACCATAAATATCGGAGATCTTGCCGTAGAGCGGCGCCACGGCGGTCGCGGTCAGAAGATAGCCGGTCACGATCCATGGCAGATATTCGGCATGCCCGAGCAGACGGGCCATCGTCGGCATCGCCGGCGCGACGATGGTCTGGTCGAGCGCCGCCAGCAGCATCGACAAAAGCACGCCGCCGATGATGGCGTTTTTCTCGGTTTCGGTCAGCGGCGCGCTGGTTTCCACCATCGTTTGCTTGTCGACAGCCTGGTCCATATCCGTTCATCCATTATGCCTGCGTGCACGTCCGCGACGGGCTGGGAAGCATCTAGGTACGCCGATTGGCGTTTGCCGGAGGCTGATCCCTGCGAACCTGGCATATGTCGTTCGCTATAGGCCGATTTCGACAGCGGCTCGAAAGTTTTCCGAAGCTGGCACTATGTTTCGGCAAAATTGGCTTTGTCCGACGACGCGGAGTTCAGCCGGGAGCGAGCCGGCCGTTCTCAATGCGCTCGATGCGATAGTGCAAAAGCCGCAGGATGCGGCTTTGGAAATTGGCGCTTTCGACGCGATCGAAGCGCATCTGGTCCTGGTCGTGTTTGGCAAGCATGGCCGCAGTGATTTTTGCGGCCTTGGCCTTTGCCAGTTCGCAGGTCTTTTCCGGGTAGCTCGCCTTCAAGGCGTCTTCTAGTTCGCGGCCGTGGTTCTTGGCAATCTCGACGTGGCGTTCCTCATGGCGCTTGATGTCGGCGGACAACGTATCCCAGAACAGCCTGACGCCGGCATCGGCTTTGCGCGGGCGGCGCCACTCAGGAAGGATGACCTTGACCTTGACGGTGACGACAGCGTCGGCAATCCAGCACGAGCCCGGCTTTTGCGCATAGCTGACGCGGGTGGTGAACGCCATCTGGGTAGCTCCCGGATGCCGCGACCCGGTGCTTTTCACCTGAGGCCCGAGTTTCGACAGCTGGGTCTCGATGTCGTCGAGCGTCCTGCCGCCGATCGGGAAATAACTATATGTCTTGACGAGAGTTGCAGCGCCGGCCGGGAATGCGGTCAGAGCGAGCATCAGGGCGCAGAGGAGGGATCGTTTCATCGTGTTGCCTCTTTCCCCACCTTGCTTTACCGCCGTCCTCGGCGCAACGGAATTGATCCCCCGCCACGCCGCGAGATCGAACATGGTTGATGGGCAATGATGACAGGGCGATGGCAATTGGCGCACGGACGCCATCTCGACCTTGGCGGCAAGGCCGTGGTCGTCGGCATCCTCAACATCACGCCGGACAGTTTTTCCGACGGCGGCCTGTTCGATGCGCCGGAAAAAGCAGTGGCTCAGGCGCGCCGCATGGTCGAGGAGGGGGCCTCCGTCATCGACATCGGCGGAGAATCGACACGTCCCGGGGCGTCTGCGGTCTCCGCAAAGGAAGAGCAGGCTCGCATATTGCCGGTCATCGAGGCGCTCGCGACGTCTGGCGGAACGCTGATCTCGGTCGATACCTATCGCGAGGATACGGCCCGGCTTGCCGTCCAAGCCGGCGCGCATATCGTCAATGACGTCTGGGGCCTGCAGCGCGAACCGGGCATTGCCCGGGTCGCGGCCGAAACCGGCGCTGGCCTTGTCGTCATGCACACTGGACGGGACCGGCAGAAACTGCCCGACGTGATTGCCGATCAGCTCTTCTTCCTCAGGAAGTCGCTGGAAATCGCGCGGCGGAGCGGTGTTGCCGACGACCATATCGTGCTCGATCCGGGCTTCGGCTTTGCCAAGGAGACGGCAGCGGAAAATCTTGACCTGATGGCACGGTTTTCCGAGCTTCATGCGCTGGGTTTTCCACTGATGGCCGGCACATCGCGAAAGCGCTTTATCGGCACCGTCACCGGCCGCGACGCAGCCGCAAGAGGCGCCGGGACCGCGGCCACCAGCGTTATCCTGAGGCTCAAAGGCGCGCATCTCTTTCGCGTCCACGATGTCGCAATCAACGTGGATGCGCTGGCCATCGCCGATGCTATGCTGGCACGTGAGATCGGGGAAAGCTGAGCCATGTATGTCATCCGCATGAAGAACTGCGCCTTCTTTGCCCGGCACGGTGTGCTGGACGAAGAAGAGACGCTCGGCCAGCGCTTTTATGTCGATGCGGCACTCACGGTGGATCCCGGGCAGGCGCTGGTCGAGGATTCCATCGAGGACACCGTCAATTACGGCATCGCCTTTGCGGTCATCGAGAAGATCATTACCGGCGAACGGCGCTTTCTGATCGAAGCGCTGGCGCTCGAAGTGGCGAGGGCGCTGACGGCGCGGTTTCCGCAGATCAAAAAGGCCGAAATCACCGTGCGCAAGCCGAACGCCCCGGTGCCGGGTGTGCTCGATCATGTCGAGGTGACCGTTGTCTGGCCAGAATAGTAACAACAACAACACCGTCTATCTCAGCCTTGGCGGCAATCTCGGCGATCCGGCGAAGTCGATGGCTGCGGCACTGGGCATTCTGGATGCCAACGAGAGAACGCGCGTCGTTGCCGTTTCGTCGCTCTACCGCACGCCCCCCTGGGGCAAGCTCGATCAGCCGGATTTCCTCAACGCGACGGCCGAAATCTCGACCGCGCTCGCGCCACGGGCTTTGCTCGACCTTTGCCTCGACGCCGAGCGAAAACTGAAGCGGGTGCGCGAGGAGCGCTGGGGTCCACGCCTGATCGATATCGACATTCTGGTGTTCGGCGACCGCATCATCCACGAGACCGGACTGGAGGTGCCGCATCCGCGCATGCTGGAGCGCGCCTTCGTGCTGGCGCCGCTGGCAGAAATTGCGCCGGAGCTTGTGGTCGACGGCAAGAGCGTATCGGAGCGGCTGGCCGCCGTCGACACATCGGGCATTGAACGGCTGCCGTCAGGCCGGGATTGGTGGAAAACCTGATGCTGCCGCCATCGGTGCCTGAAATCAGCCGGAGAACCCACCTCCGTCGAGGAACATTTGTTCGTCCGGTGTCGTCTCGCGGCCAAGCATCCTGTTTCGATGCGGAAAGCGGCCGAAGCGCTGGATGATGTCGCGATGCTCGATCGCATATTTCAGATAGATCGGGGCTTTGGCGGCGGTAAGCTCTGCCGATTTGAGCTGATCGGCGAGGTCCTCCGAATGCTCATAGGGCAGATAGAGAAAAACGCGGAGCTCTTCGTCGAGTGCCAGGTCATGGCCGGCAGCGATCGCTTTCCCGGCGAAATGCCGCGCCAGCGGGTCCGTGGCGTACATGTGGCCGGTGGCGCGAAAGCAGTTTCGCGGAAACTGGTCGAGCAGGATCATCAGTGCCAGCGACCCTTCGGCGTGTTCGGACCAGCCGTCGCATTCGCGGCGGGCGGCGGCAAAGTGCAGATCGAGAAACCGGGTGCGAAAGTCGGCATCAAAGGCGTCGTTCTTCTCGAACCACGCGTCCTCCCCGGCGTCGCGCCAGAATCTGGTGATGGAGACAGCGCGCTCGTCCAGTTCGTTCATCATTCGCGTCTTTCCAACGTTTAATCGGCCGGTTCGGATTTCTGCAGCACGCCGGCGGTCTCCTCGTTGAGCGCCTGGCCCACGCGCCGTGGCGTGCTGAGCGGCGTCGGGATGGGGGTGCCGATATTGCCTTTGAGGAAACGCCGCCCGGCGCGTATGCCTTCGGCCTGTTGAAGCTCGAAACGGGCAGCATCGCGGCGGCGGACGTCCTCGACTACCTCGGCGACCTCTTCCGGATCGACGCCGAGAGCTTCCAGTGTCGAGCCGCCGAAGACAAGCGCCGATTCGAACGTCTCGCGGAGCTGATAGTCGACGCCGGCACGAATGAGCTGCAACGCCGTGCCGCGGTCGAAAGCCCGCGCCAGCACCGTCAGCAACGGAAACTCCGCCTTGATGAGCTCGGCGATGCGCACGGCGGCATCGGGCTTGTCAACGCAGATCAGCACGGCGCGTGCGCGCCCGGCTCCCGCGGCACGCAGGATGTCCAGCCGCGTGCCGTCGCCGTAATAGACCTTGAAGCCGAAATCGGCCGCCGCCTGGATCATTTCGACCTCATTGTCGATGATCGATACGTCGATCCCGCGCAACAAAAGCGGCTGGCTGGCGATCTGGCCGAACCGGCCAAAGCCGATGATCAGCACGCTGCCGGTCAGGCCGTTGGCGACATCGACGCCTTCAAGCGACTGCTCGTCGCGCGGCGTCAGATACCGCAGGGCTATGATTGCCAACGGCGTCAGCACCATGGAAATGATGACGATGGCGGTTAGCATCGCATTGGCCTGGCTATCGATGATCCCGACTGCCGCTGCTGCGGAATAGAGGACGAAGGCGAATTCGCCGCCTTGCGCCATGAAGACCGCGCGCTCGAGCCCTTCCCGGTGGCCGGTTTTGAGAATGCGGGCGACGATATAGATGCCGATCGCCTTCATCATCATGTAGGCGACGACATAGATGGCAATGAGCTGCCAGTTGACGACGACCACATGCAGGTCGAGCGACATGCCGACGGCGAGGAAGAACAGTCCGAGCAGAATGCCGCGGAACGGTTCGATGTCGGCCTCCAGCTGGTGGCGGAAGGTCGATTCCGACAAAAGCACGCCGGCCAGGAAGGCGCCCATCGCCATCGACAGGCCGGAAAGCTGCATGGCGAGCGCCGATCCGAGAACGACCAGAAGGGCGGCTGCGGTCATCACCTCGCGGGCGCGCGCATCCGCCAGGATACGGAAGAACGGATTGAGCAGATAGCGTCCTGCAAGCACCAGCCCGACGATCGCGGCAAGGCCGATGCCGACCTCCGTCAACCGATCCGACAGGCTCATATCGGCGCCGCCCGGCGCGAGGAAGGCGATCAGCGCCAGCAGCGGCACGATGGCCAGGTCTTCCAAAAGCAGGACCGAAACGATGCGCTGGCCCTTGGGCGTGGCCAGTTCGCCGCGTTCTTCCAGCAATTGCATGACGATGGCCGTCGAGGTGAGCACGAAACCGGCGCCGGCGACGAAGGATTGCGCGATAGGAAAAGCTCCCGCCAGCCCGACGCCGGTCAGCAGGACCGCGCAGACGCCGACCTGCAGCGCGCCAAGCCCGAAAATCTCGCGGCGCATGCCCCATAGCCGTGACGGCTGCATCTCCAGCCCGATGATGAACAGAAACATGACGACGCCGAGTTCGGCGACATGAAGAATGGCTTCCGATTCGGAAAAGATGCGCAGCCCGAACGGACCGATCACGACGCCGGCCGTCAAATAGCCGAGGATGGAGCCAAGTCCGATGCGCCTGAAGATCGGCACCGCAACGACGCCGGCGGCGAGCAGCGCCACCACCTGGATCAGATCGCCGTTCGATGCCTCTGCCGCCATGCCTGCCGTTCCGCTCTCTTGCAACAAGCGGCCAAGATAGGGGCTTCGGGGCGGATCGAACAGTGCGAATCCGGCGTGTTGTGAAGGCGATATTGCAGGCGCACTGAACAGGATAATGGGCTCCCGCGCGTTGCTTGTTCCAGCAATCCGGCGCTAAGGACGCCCGGCTTCGGCCAGTGAAGGGCGAGCGACGATCAAGTCGCGGCCCTTTTTTGAGGAGATGACTGACATGAAGAAGTTCTTGCTGCTTGCCGTTGGCATCGCGGCACTTGCCGGTTCTGCCTGTTCGAAGGCGCCGGAGTGCACGACCGAGATGCTGACCAAGAAGGCCCAGGACATGACTGCGGCACTTCAGGCTGCGATTACCAAGAATCCGGCCAAGGCAGCCGACCTCGGGGCCAAGGTCCAGGCGGTCACAACCAAATATCAGAGCGGCACGACAGCGGCTGAGGCCTGCAAGGCCTATGACGAAGTGATTGCCGCGATCAAGGACTGAGCGCCCATTTGCAAATCAAAAGAGGGCGGCGCCGTTTGGCCGCCGCCCTTCTCACGCTGAAAGTCAGTTCGGAGTTATGGAGCCGACCTCGACTGCATCGATCCGCTTCAGCTTCATGCCGATGACCGGGACCAGCTGCTGGTCGACGCGCACGGCAACGGTCACCGTCATTGAATTGTCGTCGGGGACAAGCGCCTGCATAACGCCGCGCAACTGATTGCGATTGATGGTGAAAACCACCTTGTGCGCATCGACGACATTGCCGCCGATAATGTCGAGGCCGGAGCCGGCGGCCCCGCCCATAAAGCTGCCCTTGTAGCCCTGCCGGCCCTTGTGTTCGATCGTTGCCGACATCTGCTGAGTGAACATACCGACCCGGCAGCCGCCGTCGAGCGACATGCCGACCTTGCCGTCAGGCGTCGAGCCGATGAAGCTGCAGGTGAATTTCGTGCCTTTGTATTTGCCGGCAACGATTTCTCCGGGGCCGACCCATTTGCCTTCGACCGATCGAAAGAACTGCTTGTCCGGTTCCGCCGCCGAAGCGTTTCCGGCAATGCCGACGGTTGCGACAAGCGCGAGCGCCACGGGCAGCCCGCTGGACAGAATAACGCTTTTCATCGACGACACCCGGCAACAAAGAGACTGGTTTGGACGCTTCCGACCATGGACAAGATTGGTTAATGCTTTGTCACCCCAAGGCAATAGTCACGTTCCGGAAGCGGATGTTTCTTTTTCTTTCTTTGCTGCAAAGGAGGTCAGCGCGGAGAGGAAATCGCCCAATCCGGGCCGCCTGACCGCGTAAAAGGGCAGGGGCCTTGCGGTTTCCATCGCTGCAATGCCGATGCGCGCAGTCATCATGCCGTTGACGACGCCTTCGCCGAGCTTGGCCGAGAGCCGGGCGGCAAGGCCGTGGCCGACGATCTGCTGGACGAAACTGTCGCCGACGGCGATCGACCCGGTGACCGCGAGATGGGCCAGAACGCTGCGCGCCAGGCGAAAAAAGCCAAGCGTGCCGGGGCGGCCGCCATAAAGCTCCGACAGCCGGCGAATCAACCGGCCGGCTTCGAACACGACATAAGCGACGTCGACCAGCGCGCGGGGGCTGACCGCGGTCACCAGCGAGACGCGCTTCGCCGCTTCGAGGATCATCACCCTGGCGCGGGCATCGAGCGGGCCGAGTATCTCGGTCTCGGCCAGCCGCACCAGATTGCCGCCGTCAATGATCTCGCCGCGCAATTCGGCCAGCGAGCGCCTGCCGGCCGCGGTTTCAGGCTTGGCCGAGACAAAGACCGACAACTCGTCGACCACGGCGCGGGCGGCCTTCGGATCGTCACGGGCAATCGCATCGAGCGCCCGCTTCTGCAACTTTTCGACCTCGGCAAGGCGGGCAATCGCCATGAATTCGCGCACCAGGATGATCAGAAGCGCCAGGATGGCGATCGCGGCCATAGCGGCAGCCAGCCAGCCCAGCCACTCGGCGCGCTCGAACAGGTCGCGAATCAGCTGGTCGGTCCAGAGGCCGACGGCGAGCGAAACCAGAACGCCCAGCGCGCCGAAGAACAGGCTGCCAAGCGGCGAACGTTTTCGCGGCGCAATCGCCGGCGGCGGTTCGGCAGCGACGATATCAGGCTCGTCGAAGACGTCGATCTCCGCCGGTGTGACCACGGCAAGATCCGCCGTCACGGTACGCGGCTTTCGCGCCGGCGCGGCCTCGGACGCAGCATGGTGAGCCGTCGAATCTTCCTTCTGCTGGGGCTCCGGCTCTATGCGAAAGGCCGCCGGTCTGCGGGGCGCACTCATGCGAGATGATCTCCGATCAGGAACTGCAGCGCGCGGTCGAGCCTGATATGCGGCAGCGACAGCGTCACACCCTCGGCGGTGCGCTCGAGTTTCGGCGGGCGAAAGCGCACGAAGCGGATCGCGGGGTCGTCATTGTTCTGCCGGCGGGTCGATTCGGAAACGTCGAACACCGCATCAACTTTCTCCGGCAAGTCACCGGGAAATATGGCTGTTTCGGTCTTTCCGTCAAAGGTTTCGCCATCGATTTTTTCGCCGCGCAATGGCGTGCCGATAATGACCGGCAAAGTCTCGCGGCCCTGCTTGACCGTGCCTTCCCGGGTCGCGCGCATGGCAGCCATAGCGACGACGTCGACGTCGGCGCCGGTGAAATTCGCCCGCGCCACGGCTCGGTCGGCTAGCCGCCGCACGATCGCCTGCAGCCGGTCGTGGCTTTCGTGGTGCAGATGGTCGGCCTTGGTCGCGGCCACCAATATGCGGTCGATACGCCTCGAAAACAGGTCGGTCAGGAAGTTGCCCCGGCCGGGCCGGAAACAGGACAGGATTTCGGTGACCGCGCGCTCCAGATCGGCCATCGCACCGGGGCCGGCATTCAATGCCTGCAATGCGTCGATGAGCACGATCTGGCGGTCGAGACGCGTGATGTGTTCGCGAAAGAACGGTTTGACGACATGCGTCTTGTAAGCCTCGTAGCGCCGCTCCATCATAGCCTGCAGCGATCCCGAGCGGGCGCGCCGGCCGCCCAGATTCGGCAGCGGCGCGAAGGTGAGAGCGGGCGAGCCTTCAAGATCGCCGGGCATCAGGAAGCGGCCGGGCGGCAAGGTCGAAAGCGCCCGCTCGTCGAGTTTGCAGGCCTTGAGATAGGCCGCGAAGCTCTCAGCGAGACGGCGCGCCGTCATCTCGTCGGCCTCGGCGTTGGGGTCGACCGGATTGGAGAGCGCCCGCCATTCCCGCGAAAGGTCGACACGCACCGGCAACACGGCCATCTCGAAGGCCTCACGCGAAAAATCGGCGTAGGACTTGCCGAGCAGCGGCAGGTCGAGCAGCCATTCGCCGGGATAATCGACGATGTCGACCGACAATTTGCCGGCGGAAAACATGCGGCTCCAGCCAGAGGCCGATTCGTATTCGATGGTGAGCCTCAGTTCGGAAATCGCACGCGTCGAATCCGGCCAGACGCGATCGTCGACAAGAGCCGCGATGTGATCCTCGTACTGGAAGCGTGGTACCGCGTCGTCCGGCTGCTCTTCGAGAAAAGCCCGGGCGATGCGCCCCGATTTTTGTGCCTCAAACAGCGGCAAGCGTCCGCCATGGACCAGATTGTGCACAAGGGCCGAGATGAACACCGTCTTGCCGGCGCGGGACAGCCCGGTCACGCCAAGACGCAGTGACGGAGCGAAAAGCCCGGCAGCGCGGCCTGACAACGTATCCAAGGCAATCTTCGCCTCGTCGGTAAAAGTCGTCAGCGATGATGCCAAATCTGTTCTCGCGGGCCGGTCAGGATCCGATATAGGCTTTGATGCGCGGCTTTGAAATGGCCTCAGATATCGGCAGGCGTCAGGAAGGCTTCGAGATAGCCGGTGCCTGGCGCAGCCTCGGCAAGTCTGCCGTTGAACCGGACCACCGCAAGTGCGGAGGTCGGGAAGCCGTGGTTCAGCATGGCCCGCGCGGTCTCGTCGCCGTCGCCTGAGAGCGCCATGGCGAGATCCTCAATCATCGGATTGTGGCCGATGACGAGCAAGGCATCCAGCCCGCCATTCTGCCGGATGGCAGTGAGGTACGCGGCGGCATCGTCGCTGTAGAGGGTGTCACAGAACAGCACCCGGCCCGTGTCCGTCTGGCCAGCCAAGCTTTCCAGCGTCTGGCGGGCGCGCTTGGCGCTTGAGCAAAGGGTGAGGGCCGGTGCGCATTTGCGGGAACGCATCAGCACGCCCATCGCTTCGGCATCGGCGAAGCCGGATGGATCGAGCGGGCGATCGAAGTCAGCCACGCCAGGCAGCGCCCAGCCGGCCTTCGCATGCCTCAGCAGGTAAAGTCTGGTCACCGGATCCCCGTTGTGCCGGGCACCGAACCCGTCAGCACGCCGCAGGATTTGCCATCAGAAGAGCTCCGTGCGCAATGGCAAGCACCCCTCAAGCATAGCGAATCATGTACGGATTCGGTCGTATTCTTCGCAAAAAGGGCATCGCAGATGCTGGTTTGTCCGAGACTAACAATTGCGTGAAACTGTTGTCGATTGACCTTGTGCAGCTTTCGGTCCGCGAATATATAGGCGCCAAATTTGGGGTTTGTTGGGTGAGTCGAATGAACGACATCGTTACCGCCGATTACGTGCCCTCCGAAGACGAGCCGTTCATGAACGAGCGGCAGAAATCCTACTTTCGCATGAAGCTCGTCACCTGGAAGAACGACATCTTGCGCGAAGCGCGCGAAACTCTCGAAATCCTGCAGCAGGAAAACGCCAACCACCCCGACCTCGCCGATCGCGCCTCCTCCGAAACCGACCGCGCCATCGAACTTCGCGCCCGCGATCGCCAGCGAAAACTCATCTCCAAGATCGATTCGGCCCTCCAGCGCCTTGACGAAGGCACTTACGGTTATTGCGAGGAGACGGGCGAGCCGATCGCGCTGAAGCGGCTCGACGCGCGCCCGATCGCCACCTTGTCGATCGAGGCACAGGAGCGCCATGAGCGGCGCGAGAAGGTCTACCGCGACGACTGAGTCGGTGGGTAAACAGCAGCAGCGATAAGTGTTCACAATGGCCGGTTTTCCGGCCATTTTCATTGGCCGTTCGCTATCGGCCTATCTTTTCTGATTGGACAACTCGCCGAGGAGCTTCGTCATCTCGTCGTCGAGAGAGGGCGATGCCTTCGCCACCGGCTTGCTCGGCGTTTGGCTGAAGCGTGGCTCGTCGAGGGAAACCTCCAGCTCCTTCATCAGCGCATCGTCAATCGACTCGTGCTGTGCCGGCGGCTCGTATCTTGCCGGGGAGTCCTGTCTTGCCGGCGGCGGTGCATGTCGCGAGGCATTGGCGTTGACGGATCCATAACTTGGCAACGGTGTGACGTTCGATGCCGGTTTCGGCGCCGGCGCCGGCATTATTGCCGGGATTGTCGCCGTCTGGCGGGCTCGGACGGGCGTTGCGGCTGCACTTGCCGGCTGCGGCGGCGCTTGCCTCGCCGGCGCGGCTGTGGTCTGAGCCGACCTTGCTGCCGGCTGGTGGCTGTTGTCTCCGGTCAATGCCGGGCGGCGCAGCGCCGAGAGCCTGATGTCGCGCTCGACGACGACGTCGGTCGGGCCACCGATCAAAAGCAGGTGCTCGATATCGTCGCGGCGCACCAGCACCAGCCGACGGTGACTGTCGACCGCTGTGGCGTCCATGACGGCCAGCCGCGTCTTGCGGTTCCTGCCGCCGGCGACGAATGTTCCGAACGTCAGGCTGCGGACCAGCTTGATGATGAGAAGAATGATGAGCAGAAGGACAAGTACTGCAAACGTCCATAGGATTGCTGCGGCATAACCAGGACCCGCCACGCCATCCAGCCATTGCAGCATTGGTTCCCCCAAAATCGGCTTTCGAAGAGAGGCGACACTAGACTGTTGCGGCAGGCCACCGCAAGTTGCCTTTCACGCTTCGTGAACAGCTTGAAGCACCGGGAGCCGAACGGCGTCATTTTTAGCGGACATTTGCCGCCGGGCCTTTTCCCGACCCTGAGAATATGATTCAACCGACACCGGAATTCACGAGCAGGGGGCACATGGCCAAGGAAGCGCGCGGCGATTTCTATCCGGTACCTATCGTCGACCAGAACACGCGACCGGGCGCGGTCACCCGGCTCATCGTCTTCATCGTCGTCCTGACAGGGGCAGCGATCGTCTTCGGCCTTTTCCGCGAGCGACTTGGCGATCCATTCCTGCTCGGCATGCTTGGCGTGCTGGCGATGATCGGCGTCGGCTTTCTGTTCGCCACTGCGATCGGCTTCGTGCACATCACGCCGCGCTCGACAAGCGACGAACTGTCGAAAGCCTTCGTCGATTCGATGTCGCAAGGTCTCCTGGTCACCGACACCAAAGGCCGTATCATCTACGCCAACCGGACCTATGCCGATATGACGGGTGCCGAGTCGGCCGCCGACCTCAAGACCGTCGAAGGTTTGCTTTCAGACGTTCCCGAGGCCTCGGTGACCATATACCGGCTGGCGTCCGGCCTGCGTGATGGCCAGCCTGGCGACGGCGAGTTTCGGCTCGCGCAGTCCATTCGGCCAGGCGCCGAACCGGGCGCTCGCTGGTACCGCGTTCGGGCCCGCGCCTTCAGCGTTCCCGGCCAGCGGCTGCCCATGCTTGCCTGGCAGCTTGCCGACATCTCGCAGGAACGGGCCGAGCAGGAGCGGTTCTTTCTCGACCTGCAAAAGGCGATCGATCACCTCGACCATGCGCCGGCCGGTTTCTTTTCGGCCGACCAGGAAGGCCGCGTCACCTATATCAACGCGACCCTTGCGGAGTGGCTGGGCATCGACCTGGCCAGCTTCACTCCCGGCGCCATCACGCTGCCGGAGATCGTCGCCGGCGACGGCATGGCGCTGGTCCGTTCGGTCAAGGCCGACGCTGGTACCACGCGCAATGCCGTTATCGACCTCGATCTGACGACGATGACCGGCGAGGCGCTGCCGGTGCGCTTCATGCATCGTGTCTCGGCCAGCCGAGAGGGGCTCAACGGCCCGACTCGCACCATCGTGCTCAACCGGACGCAAGGCGAGGACGCTTCGGCCGACCTCCGCGCATCGGAAATACGCTTCACGCGGTTCTTCAACTCGACGCCGATGGCGATAGCCGGCGTCGACCATGCCGGCCGCATCCTGCGCACCAATGCGCCGTTCCTGTCGCTGTTTTCCTCGGTCGTCGACCGCGATGCGGTCGATCGGCGTGTGCGGCTGGATACGGTGATCCACGAGCGCGACCGGCCGGCTTTCGCCGCGGCCTTTGAAAAGGCACGCCAGCAACAGGCTGACATCGAGCCGATCGATACGGTGCTGCCCGGCAATGAGGAGCGCCACATACGCTTCTACGTCAACGCGGTCGCAGACGGTACCGGTGGCGAGGGCGCCGAGGAATCGGCCATCGTCTATGCCGTGGAGACCACTGAGCAAAAAGCCCTCGAGGGCCAGATGGCGCAGAGCCAGAAGATGCAGGCGGTCGGCCAACTCGCCGGCGGCATCGCGCATGATTTCAACAATGTGCTGACCGCCATCATCATGGCCTCGGACCTGCTTTTGACCAACCACCGGCCGTCCGATCCGTCGTTCCCGGACATCATGAACATCAAGCAGAATGCCAACCGGGCGGCCTCGCTGGTGCGGCAGTTGCTGGCCTTCTCGCGCAAGCAGACGCTGCGGCCGGAGGTGCTCAACCTGACCGACGTGCTCGCAGATCTAAGGATGCTGCTTGCCCGGCTGGTCGGCAACGACATCAAGCTCAAAATCGACCATGGCCGCGACCTGTGGCCGGTCAGGGTCGATATCGGGCAATTCGAGCAAGTGGTGGTCAATCTGGCGGTCAATGCACGCGATGCGATGCCGGCCGGCGGCGAGCTCACCGTACGCACCCGCAACGTCAGCGCCGGAGAGTGCAAGACCTTTTCCTACCGCGAACTTACTCCGGCCGACTATGTGCTGGTCGAGGTCGAGGACAGCGGCAGCGGCATCGCGCCTGATGTGCTGAAAAAGATCTTCGAGCCCTTCTTCACGACAAAGGAGGTTGGCAAGGGAACCGGCCTCGGCCTGTCCATGGTCTATGGCATCATCAAGCAAACAGGCGGCTTCATCTTCTGCGATTCCGAAGTCGGCAAGGGATCCGTGTTCCGCATCTTCCTGCCGCGGCACATTGCGGAGGCAAGGAAGGCGGGCGAGGCTGGAGAAGTGCCGGCCGCCCCTGCCAAGATCGCCGACTCAGCCAAGGATCTGTCGGGCTCGGCCACGGTGCTGCTGGTCGAGGACGAGGACGCCGTGCGCATGGGCGGCATGCGGGCGCTGAAATCGCGCGGCTACACCGTCCACGAGGCGTCGTCGGGCGTCGAGGCGCTTGAAGTCTACGAAGCGCTCGGCGGCAAGGTCGACGTCGTGGTGTCGGACGTGGTGATGCCGGAAATGGATGGCCCGACGCTGCTTGGCGAATTGCGCAAACGGCAGCCCGACATCAAGTTTATCTTCGTGTCCGGCTATGCCGAAGACGCGTTCGCCAAGAACTTGCCGGCCGACGCGCATTTCGGCTTCTTGCCGAAGCCGTTTTCGCTCAAGCAATTGGCCACGATCGTAAAGGACATGCTGGAATCCTGACCCTTCCAACGCTCCGCTTGCGCAATGTCGTGAGACTGCCATGATTGCAGGCGAAACGGGCGACGGGTTTTGGAAGCATGCCGTGACGCCACACAACGAGGCTAGCAAAGGCGACTACGCAAGCACGGTGCTGCTGCCGGGCGACCCGCAGCGCGCTGAATGGATGGCGGAGACCTTTCTGGAAGCGTCGCGCTGCGTCAACCGCCGCCGCGGCGCGCTCGGCTTTACCGGGTTGTTTCGCGGCAAGCCTGTCAGCGTCCAGTCCACCGGCATCGGCGTCCCGTCATTCCTGGTCTACGTGCACGAGCTGCTGGATTTCTACGGTGCGAAAACGTTGATCCGCACCGGCACCTGCGGCGGCCTGACCGCCGAGATGGCGCTGCGCAGCCTGGTGATCGCACAATCGGTGCGCGGCGAAAATGCGGAGAGCGGCCAGGTTTTTGGTCTCTATCGTGCCGATGCCGGCCCCGATCCTGCATTGTTGGCCCAGGCGTTGGCCCGGGCTTCGGAACTCGGGATCGACCATCGGGCCGGGCTGACGATCTGCAGCGACATTTTTTATCATCCGCTGGGGCGCGAACGCTTTGCCGAAGCACAGGCACAGGGGGCGCTCGCCGTGGATATGGAAACCAGCGCACTCTACCGCATTGCGGCCGATTTCGGCGCCCGGGCGCTGTCGATCCTGACCGTCGTCGACAATGTGGCAACCGGCGAGCAGACCGACTATTCCGAACGCCAGGGCCTTTTCACCGATATGACCCGGCTGGCGCTCGACATGGCGGCGGAGAGCTAGGCGGCTTCTACTTCGGAGTACGGAACCTCGCCAGGTTCCGTACTTTTCAACGCTTCGTGCAGGTCGAGGCGGTAAAGGCGCCGTCTGGCTGCTTCATGATGATATCGAAGGACGGGGTGGTTCCGCTTTCCAGCGTCGCCTGCGTAAGCGAGATCGAGTTGCCGCCACTGGTGTAGCCGCCCAGCGGACCCAGCCAGGTGATCACGCCGTCTGCATCCATCTGGTAATTGTAGCTTTGCGGCGCGATGCCGAAGCTCACCGGACCGCTATAGACGTTTCCCTTGATGGTGATGTCGCCGAGGCTGAGGAACATGCCAAGCAGATAGACTTCGCAATGATAGGAGCCGTCCGGCAGCTTGCCGTCGCTGAAGCCGGCGCGCGCTACGGTCGTCGCCGCCAGCAGAAGCATGGCGGTGAAAATGCAAGAAGCTCTGAAGGCCATGGAGTCCCCCGTTAAGGGTTCGAACTTGCCTCATTTCGCTGCGGCGCTGCAATCCTCGCCAGCGCTCATATGATGCTGCTCAAAATTCGGGCATTGGCCTATATGTGAGTAAAACTTAGGCTGATACGAGTGATCTTTTCTCATTTCAAACCTGGCAGGGGAGGTTCATCTCCTGCGGCTAATACATTAACCGACTGACAGGGCTGGGAAATCTCAAACACTCCGATCTTTCGCCGGTGATTGGCACAGCCGTTGCATGGTCCTGTTCCGATGCAGTTAACCAGCTTGGGAGTTTAAAAGTATGAGGGGCAGTTTCTCGACAATAACAAAAATGTTTTCGGCCGGCGTGGTCACCGCCGGCCTGCTGATGAGCATTCCCGCCAGGGCGGCCGACGACACCATCAAGGTCGGCATCCTCCATTCGCTGTCGGGAACCATGGCGATCTCGGAGACGACGCTGAAGGACGCCATGCTGATGCTCATCGAAGAGCAGAATGCCAAGGGCGGCCTGCTCGGCAAGAAGCTCGAGGCGGTGGTCGTCGATCCGGCTTCCAACTGGCCGCTGTTCGCAGAAAAAGCGCGCGAGCTGATCTCGAAGGACAAGGTCGCCGCGGTGTTCGGCTGCTGGACCTCGGTGTCGCGCAAATCGGTGCTGCCGGTGTTCAGCGAGCTCGACAACATCCTGTTCTACCCCGTCCAGTACGAAGGCGAGGAAAGCGAGCGCAACGTGTTCTACACCGGTGCGGCGCCGAACCAGCAGGCCATTCCGGCCGTCGATTATCTGATGAGCGAGGATGGCGGTTCGGTGAAGCGCTGGGTGCTCGAAGGCACCGACTACGTCTACCCGCGCACCACCAACAAGATCCTCGAAGCCTACCTGAAGGCGAAAGGCGTTGCCGCCGAAGACATCATGGTCAACTACACGCCGTTCGGCTTCTCCGACTGGCAGACCGAAGTCTCGGCGATCAAGAAATTCGGTTCGGCCGGCAAGAAGACCGCCGTCGTCTCGACCGTCAACGGTGACGCCAATGTGCCGTTCTACAAGGAACTCGGCAACCAGGGCATCAAGGCCGAGGACATTCCGGTCATGGCCTTCTCGGTTGGTGAGGAAGAGCTTGCCGGTCTCGACACCGCGCCGCTGGTCGGCCATCTCGCCGCCTGGAATTATTTTGAGAGCGTCGACACGCCCGAGAACGCGAAGTTCATCGCCGACTGGCACAAATTCATCAAGAACGACAA
Organism: Mesorhizobium sp. M0590; assembly: GCF_040320905.1. Taxonomy (NCBI): domain Bacteria; kingdom Pseudomonadati; phylum Pseudomonadota; class Alphaproteobacteria; order Hyphomicrobiales; family Phyllobacteriaceae; genus Mesorhizobium; species Mesorhizobium sp. M0590. The sequence continues at coordinate 76,487 of NZ_JAMYQN010000004.1, read as the reverse complement.
GCGCACCACCAACGACCCGATGGAAGCCCATTATATCGGCTTCAACATGTGGGTGAAGGCGGTCGAGAAGGCCGGCACCACCGATCCGGACAAGGTCATCGACGCCATGGTCGGCGTCTCGGTGCCGAACCTGACCGGCGGTTATTCGACGATGATGCCGAACCATCACATCACCAAGCCGGTGCTGATCGGCGAAATCCAGGCCGACGGCCAGTTCGAAACCGTCTCGCAGACGCCGGGCCTGGTGATGGGCGACGAGTGGTCCGACTATCTGCCTGACTCCAAGGACCTGATCTCCGATTGGCGCGCGCCTCTGTCCTGCGGCAACTTCAACGTTGCCACCGGCAAATGCGGCGGCAAGGGAACCAACTGATCCTCCCGGTCTGTCCTCCCAGACCCGCAAGCCTCCGGGCAGGCTCCTCCTCCAGCCTGCCCGGAGGCGACATTCAATCTTCAAGAGCCACCAGAAACCAATGATCCTGATCCGCGCGATTGGCCTGATGCTGCTCCTTCTCCAGGGGACGCTGCTGCCGTCGAACGCCAGCGAAGCAGATCTGCGCGTGGTCATCGCCAAATTCGCCACCGCCGCCAATTTTCCGGCGATAGAAGCCGTGGTGCGGGAGCTTGCGGCTTCCGGCGATCCGGCCGTAGAACGGCCGCTTGCCGCGCTTGCGGAGGGCAGCCTTTACGTGCGCAAGGCCGATTCACTGGTCTTTGTCGGCAAGGAGAGCGGCGACGGCATCGAGCTGCTCGATGCGCTTACCGGCGAAAGATCGGGCGAAGCTGCCAAGGCCGACATCAGCAAGATCAAGGTCAACAACACGCTGCGCCGCGTCATTCGCGATGCATTGGGCACGCTGACGCTTGGCTCAAAGGATCCGGCCGTGCGCATTGCCGCCGCCGACACCATGTTCAAAACGCCCGACGCGGCAAACATCGAGCCGCTCGACACCGCCATCGCCAATGAGAGCGTGGCAAGCGTCAAGGCGCTGCTAGAACAGGCCCGCGCCGCGTCGGTTCTCGTTTCCGACAGGCCGGAGGCCGACAAACTGGCGGCAATCGCGCTCATCGGTGCGCGCAGCGACCGCGATGCGGTGTCGCTGCTCACGTCGGTCGAGGCCAGTTCCGAAGGTGCGGTGAAAGACGCGGCGACGGCTGCGATCGCCAACATCAATTCGACGCTGGCGCTGTGGGATGCCGGCCAGAACGTCTGGTACGGCATATCGCTCGGATCGGTGCTGCTGCTGGCGGCGATTGGCCTTGCCATCACCTTCGGCGTCATGGGCGTCATCAACATGGCGCATGGCGAGATGGTCATGCTCGGCGCCTACACGACCTTCGTCGTGCAGGAGGTTATCCGCAATTGCTTTCCCGGCCTGTTCGACTGGTCGCTGGTCATCGCCCTGCCGCTGGCCTTCCTGGTGGCGGCGCTCGTCGGCCTTGTCATCGAGCGCGGGCTGATCCGCTTCCTCTACGGCCGGCCGCTGGAGACACTGCTGGCGACATGGGGTGTGTCGCTGATCCTGCAGCAAGCCGTACGCACCATCTTCGGGCCGACCAACCAGGAGGTCGGCAACCCGTCCTGGATGTCCGGCTCGTTCAATATCGGCCAGCTTGCCGTGACCTGGAACCGGCTCTGGATCCTGGTATTCGCGCTCGGCGTGTTCGCTGTGCTGCTCTACGTGATGAAACGCACGCCCTGGGGGCTGCAGATGCGTGCCGTCACCGCCAATCGCCGCATGGCCGCCTCGATGGGCATCAGGACGCCTTGGGTCGATGCGCTAACGTTTGCACTCGGCTCCGGCATTGCCGGCATCGCCGGTGTCGCGCTCAGCCAGATCGACAACGTCTCGCCCAATCTCGGCCGCGGCTACATCATCGACAGCTTCATGGTCGTCGTTTTCGGCGGTGTCGGCAATCTTTGGGGCACGCTGGTCGGCGCTTTCTCGCTCGGCATCGTCAACAAGTTCCTCGAACCTTATGCCGGAGCAGTGCTCGGCAAGATCGTCGTCCTGGTGCTGATCATCCTGTTCATCCAGAAACGCCCGCGCGGTCTGTTCGCGCTAAAGGGCAGGTCGGTGGAAGCATGATCACGGGACGCTTCTTTGCCGCCGGCGCCGACCGCCGCGTCGCCATCACCATCTTCATCCTGCTGGCGGTTGCAATCGTCGTGCCGCTGCTCAATCTTGCGGTCTCGCCGACAAGTGCGTTTTACGTGCCGTCCTATATCGTCGCGCTCACCGGCAAATACCTCTGCTATGCACTGCTCGCCTTGGCGCTCGATCTCGTCTGGGGCTATTGCGGCATCCTCTCGCTCGGCCACGGCGCCTTCTTCGCACTCGGCGGCTATGCGATGGGCATGTATCTGATGCGCCAGATCGGCTCGCGCGGCGTCTACGGCAATCCGCTGCTGCCGGATTTCATGGTGTTCCTTAACTACAAGGAATTGCCATGGTTCTGGTATGGTTTCGACCATTTCTGGTTTGCCGCGGTCATGGTGCTTGCGGTGCCCGGCCTGCTCGCCTTCGTCTTCGGCTGGTTTGCCTTCCGCAGCCGCGTCACCGGCGTCTACCTGTCGATCATCACCCAGGCGATGACCTATGCGCTGCTGCTTGCCTTTTTCCGCAACGACATGGGTTTCGGCGGCAATAACGGCCTGACTGATTTCAAGGACATTTTGGGCTTCAACGTGCAGGCCGACATGACGCGCTCGGCGCTGTTCGCGGCCAGCGCCGTCATGCTGGCGTTTGCCGTCTTCGTCACCTGGGCAATCGTCGGTTCCAAGTACGGCAAGCTTCTGATGGCGGTGCGCGACGCCGAAAGCCGCACGCGCTTTCTCGGCTGGCGGGCGGAGAACGTCAAACTGTTCGCCTTCACCGTGTCGGCGGTGATGGCCGGCATCGCCGGTGCGCTTTACGTGCCGCAGGTCGGCATCATCAACCCTGGCGAATTCGAGCCGTCCAATTCGATCGAGGTGGTGGTGTGGGCGGCCGTCGGCGGGCGCGGCACCATCGTCGGGCCGATCATCGGCGCGCTTCTGGTCAATGCCGGTAAATCCTGGTTCACCGGCGTGCTGCCTGAATTCTGGCTGTTTGCGCTGGGCGGACTGTTTGTCGCCGTCACGCTGTTCCTGCCCAAGGGCATCATCGGCATGTGGGATTCCTGGCGCGGCAACGCCAAGGCGCTGCGGGCGGCCTCGGTTGCCGAAGAAGCCGGCATCGATCCCGATGCGCCGGTGCCGCCGAAAACCGACCGCTCGGCGGCGAGAAGGCCGGGCGACTGGTCGGCCTCCGGCGCCGAACCGCAGCCGGCGGAGTGATGGCCTGATGTCGAAGAGCAACACCATCCTCTATCTCGACGGCGTGTCGGTTTCCTTCGACGGGTTTCGCGCCATCAACAACCTTTCGCTGGTGCTCGACAAGGGCGAGATGCGGGCGATCATCGGCCCCAACGGCGCCGGAAAGACGACGATGATGGACATCGTCACCGGCAAGACGCGGCCCGACGCGGGTGAAGTTTTCTTCAACGGTGAGGTCGACCTAACCAAACACGACGAGGCCGAAATCGCCATGATGGGCATCGGCCGTAAATTCCAGAAGCCGACCGTCTTCGAAAGCCACACGATCGAGGACAATCTGATGCTGGCGCTGAAAGGCCCGCGCTCGATCTTCCCGGCACTGTTCCATCGTCGGTCGGCCGCGGACGTGCGGCAGATCGACGACATCCTCGGCATCATCCGGCTTGGCGACAAGCGTGACGAACTCGCCGCCAATCTGAGCCACGGCCAAAAGCAATGGCTCGAGATCGGCATGCTTCTGGCGCAGGATCCGAAGCTGCTGCTGGTCGACGAACCGGTTGCCGGCATGACCGATGCCGAGACCGAGGAAACCGCGCGGCTGCTCAGGGACATCGCGCGCGACCATTCTGTCATTGTCGTCGAGCACGACATGCATTTCGTGCGCGAGCTCGGCGTCAAGGTCACCTGCCTGCACGAAGGCTCGGTGCTTTCCGAGGGCAGTCTCGACTTCGTTTCGGCCGACGAGCGCGTCGTCGAAGTCTATCTGGGGAGATGAACATGGTCTGGCGCGTTCCGTTCCATCATTTCGACCTTTCGTTCTTCACGCGTTGGAGAAAGCGCTGACCATGCTCGAAGTCTCCAATGCCACGCTGCACTACGGCGCTGCCCAGGCGCTGCGCGGCGTCTCGCTGAAGGCCGGCGCCGGCAAGATCACCTGCGTGCTCGGCCGCAACGGCGTCGGCAAGACCAGTTTGATGAGATCGATCGTCGGCCATCACCGGCTGACGAGCGGAAGCGTTGCCTTCGAGGGGAAGGCGCTCGACCGGAGCGCGGCGTATGATCGCGCCCGGTCGGGCATCGCATTCGTGCCGCAGGGCAGGGAGATATTTCCGCTGCTTACGGTGCGGGAAAATCTCGAATCCGGTTTTGCGCCGTTGAAGCGCGCCGATCGCAACATTCCCGCTCACGTCTTCGAATTGTTTCCGGTGCTGAAGCAGATGCTCGCGCGCCGCGGCGGCGATCTTTCCGGCGGCCAGCAGCAGCAGCTTGCCATCGGCAGGGCGCTGGTGATGCGGCCGAAGCTGCTGGTGCTCGACGAGCCGACCGAAGGCATCCAGCCGTCGATCATCAAGGACATCGGCCGCGCCGTCCGCTATCTGCGCGACCAGGCCGGCATTGCGGTGCTTTTGGTCGAACAATATCTCGATTTCTGCCGGGAATTGGCCGACGAGGTCAATATCATGGACCGCGGCCAGATCGTCCATACCGGCCCCGCCGAGGATCTCGACCGGGCGGACGTCCGCAAATTCCTGACTGTCTGAATTCTTATTGATTCCATTGGTTTGCAACTCTGGCGCGCCGAAGATTGCGTGCTAGATTTTGCTTGGCCTTGGTGAGTCGGCCGCTTTCCGTACCAGTTCCAATTTGGCAGATCAGGGGAAGGCGCGGGCCGCGCCGGCACGCTTGCGCGCAAGCCGTTCCCTTCCAGCGATCTGTTGTCGTCCAACATTTCGGGTGCTTGGGAGCCAGGGCTAGACGATGGAGCGCTATGTCGAGGACTACCAGAAACGACGGCTCACGGAGCGCGTCGATATCCTAACAGCCATCAACATTCTGAAATCGCAGGGGTATGACCACGACGAACTCATCGCGGAGATCACCAAGGTCTTCTATGTCGACCTCGATGCTTTCAACGAGATCGTCAGGGTTGATCGGCGTCCGGACGAACGCGCCGCATAGCCGGTAGTTTAGGACCAAGCCAGGCGGACCACCGACAGCGGGGGCGTCAGCCTGCGACCCGCTTCATCAGCGCGATGGCGCCGAATGGAGCGCGGACCTTGCCCTCGGTGATGAAGTAGACGAACACATCGCGTGGCTTGACCGGCGCGTCGGTTGAAGGATCGGCGCGCGACAGGTCGGCCGGCACCTTGCCTTCCGCCCAGGTTTTTGCGCGCGCCGCCCATTCGTCGAGCGCCTTTGGCGTATAGCAATCGGGATTGTCGTCGCTGCCGGTCTGCAGCCGCGCATAGATGAAATCGCCGGTAACGTCGGCAATCCCCGGATATTTGGCGTGGTCGGCATAGACGATGGCGGCCTTGTGCTTTCGCGCCAAGGCGGCGAACTCCGGCACGATGAAGCTGTCGTTGCGCACCTCGACCGCGTGGCGCAGCGCAACGCCGTCCTGCTTTTCCGGCAACAGCTTGAGGAAGGCCTCGAAATCGTCCGGGTCGAATTTCTTGGTCGGCGCGAACTGCCACAGGATCGGCCCGAGCTTGTCGCCAAGTGCCGCGACGCCCGACCCGAGGAAGCGCATGATCGATTCCCCGGCCTCGCCGAGCACGCGGCGGTTGGTGACGAAGCGGTTGCCCTTCAGCGAATAGACGAAACCATCCGGCGCCTCGTTGGCCCATTTGACGAAGGTCGGCTCCTTGAAGCTCGAATAATAGGTGCCGTTGACCTCGATAGTGAGCACCTGCCGGCTGGCATAATGCAGTTGCTTGGCCTTCGACAATTTGTCCGGGTAGAAGGACGTGTCCCACGGCTCGAAGGTCCAGCCGCCCATGCCGGCGCGGATTGTTCCTGATTGAGTCATGGTCGTCCTCCCGGTTTGCAGAAAAGGATCACGCGATGGCGGTCGTCTCGACGGCTTTCGCCATGTCGACGACCGTCCATCCTGGCCGATATGGATTGGGCCGGCGACCCGTTTCGCGAAAGCCGTAGGCCTTATACAACGAAACGTTCCGTTCCATTCTGGCATTGGTGTAGAGTCGGATTTCCGGCAAGCTCCACAAGCGCGTCTGTCGCTCGGCCCAGTTGAGCAGCCCGATGCCGAAACCCTTGCCCTGAAAGGCGGGCGCAACGGCGACGCTGAAGATCATTGTATGGTCCGCATGTCGTTCGAGAACGATCAAGCCGGCCGGCTGTCCGTCCTGCTCCGAAAGCCAGACCTCGCCGCGTTCTATGCGCGGCGCATAGTCCTCGGTGACCGGGATCGGCGGTGCGCCGAGCAGGGCAGTGTAGGGCGCGTAGGCGTCGGTGGTGAGCGAGATCACCATGGGGAGATCATCGGCCCGAGCGGCTCTCATGATCAAAACTGGCCCGCGCCGGCAGCGGCCGCAATCACCTTGTCCATGCCGGCCGCTATCGCGGCGACGGCATTGCGACTGGCGTCGCCCAAGCCGTGGCGCTCGGCGAGCCAGTGCGCGTCATTGTAAGAGAGCCAGACCTTGCCTTGCTCGTCCTCCCAGGCCAGTGCCTTGACCGGCAGATCGATGCCGGCAAGCTGCCGGTCCTGCATCAGCGGCGTGCCGCCTTTCGGGTTGCCAAAAATCAGAAGCTGGGTCGGACGCAGGGAAGCTTCGACACTGCGCGCACCGGCGGCGTGGTCAATGCGGGCGAAGACCAGCAATCCTGCACGTTCCACAGTCCCGACCAGGCGATCGATCGTTTCGGCCACGCCGAAGCGGCTTTGGAGCGTGATGAGACCGTTCTTTACCATCACTCCGCCGCTTCGCGCTTGCCTCCGGGGCGCCGCTCCAGCAATTCCCTCAGGAACTGCCCGGTATAGCTGCGTTTTTCGCGAACGATCTCCTCAGGCGTGCCGGACGCTACCAGCTCGCCGCCGCCGTCACCACCTTCGGGGCCGAGATCGAGCACCCAGTCAGCGGTCTTGATCACCTCTAGATTGTGCTCGATGACGATGACCGTGTTGCCCTGGTCGACCAACTCGTGCAGCACTTCAAGCAGCTTGGCGACGTCGTGGAAATGCAGGCCGGTGGTTGGCTCATCGAGAATGTAGAGCGTCTTGCCGGTCGCCTTGCGCGACAGTTCCTTGGCAAGCTTGATGCGCTGCGCCTCGCCGCCCGATAAAGTCGTTGCCTGCTGGCCAACATGGATGTAGCCGAGGCCGACCCGTTTCAGCGTCTCCAGCTTGTCGCGCACACCGGGCACGGCGGCGAAGAAATCGACGCCTTCCTCGACCGTCATGTCGAGAACGTCGGCGATTGATTTGCCCTTGAACAGGACGTCGAGCGTCTCGCGGTTGTAGCGCTTGCCGTGGCAGACGTCGCAGGTGACGTAGACGTCGGGCAGGAAGTGCATCTCGATTTTGATGACGCCGTCGCCCTGGCAGGCCTCGCAGCGGCCGCCCTTGACGTTGAACGAGAAGCGGCCCGGCTGGTAGCCGCGCGCCTTGGCCTCCGGCAGGCCGGCGAACCAGTCGCGGATCGGCGTGAAGGCGCCGGTATAGGTGGCAGGGTTGGAGCGCGGGGTGCGCCCGATCGGCGACTGGTCGATATCGATGACCTTGTCGAGGAATTCCAGCCCCTCGATTCGGTCATGCTCGGCCGGATGCTCGCGCGAGCCCATGATGCGGCGCGACGCCGCCTTGAACAGGGTCTCGATCAGGAAGGTCGACTTGCCGCCGCCGGATACGCCGGTGACGGCGGTAAAGGTGCCGAGCGGGATTTCGGCGGTGACGTTCTTCAGGTTGTTGCCGCGCGCGCCGACGACCTTCAGCCGGCGGTTCTTCTTGGCCTCGCGCCGAACCGCCGGCGTCGCCACTTCGAGCTCGCCCGACAGATACTTGCCGGTGATCGAGGCGGGGGTCGCCATGATCTGCTGCGGCGTGCCCTGCGCGATGATGTGGCCGCCATGGATGCCGGCCGCCGGGCCGATATCGACGACGTAGTCGGCATGCAGGATGGCGTCCTCGTCATGCTCGACGACGATGACCGTGTTGCCGATGTCGCGCAGATGCTTCAGCGTGTCGAGCAGGCGGGCATTGTCGCGCTGGTGCAGGCCGATCGACGGCTCGTCGAGCACATAGAGCACGCCGGTCAGGCCGGAGCCGATCTGCGAAGCCAGCCGGATGCGCTGGCTCTCGCCGCCCGACAACGTGCCGGAGTTGCGCGACAGCGTCAGATAGTCGAGACCGACATCGTTGAGGAAGCGCAGCCGCTCGCGGATTTCCTTGAGCACGCGCACCGCGATCTCATTCTGCTTGTCGTTGAGCGATGCAGGCAGGTCGGTGAACCACTGGTCGGCCTTGCGGATCGACAGCTCGGTGACCTCGCCAATGTGCTTGCCGGCGATTTTGACCGCGAGCGCCTCGGGCTTCAGCCGATAGCCGCGGCAGGCCGGGCAGGGCGTGGCCGACATGAAGCGCTCGATCTCCTCGCGCATCCAGGCGGATTCCGTTTCCTTCCAGCGGCGCTCGAGGTTGGGGATGACGCCCTCGAAGGTTTTCGTCGTCTTGTAGGAGCGCAGGCCGTCATCGTAATGGAAGGTGATTTCGCGCTCGCCGGTGCCGTGCAGGACGGCTTGCTTTGCCTCCTCGCTCAAATCCTTGAACTTGTCGCCGAGCTTGAAGCCATAGGCAACGCCCAGCGCTTCCAGCGTCTGCGCATAGTAGGGCGAACTCGACTTCGCCCAAGGGCTGACGGCGCCGGCCCGCAGCGAGACATTCTCGTCGGGCACGACCAGGCTGGCATCAATGGCGCGTTGGCTGCCGAGCCCGTCGCAGGTCGGGCAGGCGCCGAACGGATTGTTGAAGGAGAATAGCCTGGGCTCGATCTCGGGAATGGTGAAGCCGGATACCGGGCAGGCGAACTTTTCCGAGAACAGCATGCGTTCATGCGTCTCGTTCTTCGATTTGTTGACCGAATCCTCGCCGGTCTGGCTGGCGTCGAGCGGCTTGTCGGCAAATTCCGCCACCGCCAGCCCGTCGGCCAGCTTCAGCGCGGTCTCGATGGAATCGGCGAGCCGCGTCGCCAGATCGCCGCGCACGACGATGCGGTCGACGACGACGTCGATGTCGTGCTTGTACTTCTTGTCCAGCGCCGGCACGTCGGCGATCTCATAGAAGACGCCATCGACCTTGACGCGCTGAAAACCCTTCTTCTGCAGCTCCAGCAGCTCCTTGCGGTACTCGCCTTTGCGGCCGCGCACCATCGGCGCCAGGATGAACAGCCGGGTGCCTTCCACGACTGCAAGCACCCGGTCGACCATCTGCGAGACCGTCTGGCTCTCGATCGGCAGGCCGGTGGCCGGCGAATAGGGTACACCGACGCGGGCGAACAAAAGCCGCATATAATCGTAGATCTCGGTGACGGTGCCGACCGTCGAACGTGGGTTCTTCGAGGTGGTCTTCTGCTCGATGGAGATGGCTGGCGACAGGCCGTCGATCTGGTCGACGTCCGGCTTCTGCATCATTTCGAGGAATTGCCGTGCATAGGCCGAAAGGCTCTCGACATAGCGGCGCTGGCCCTCGGCGTAGATGGTGTCGAAGGCAAGCGACGACTTGCCCGACCCCGACAGGCCGGTCATGACGATCAGGCTGTCACGCGGCAGGTCGAGATCGACATTCTTCAGATTGTGTTCGCGTGCCCCGCGAATGGAGAGATATTTATGGTCGGCCATCGCCGGTCGCCGCCTCAGAATCTGGAATTCGTGGGATGGGCGGGTTTTCCCGACCACCCCCTATGTAGGCAATTTCGCCGCCTTTTCGAGAGACGCCACAACTCTCGACCAAAGCGTTTAACCGCCTTTCGCGCGAACGGGCAAGCGGAAAGAACAAAGGCCGAACACGCTCCTGACAAAAGCTGCCCGTGGGGCCGGCTTCCCAAAACGTCTCGCGATCACATTTTTCGGTAATCGGCTATTCAAGGTTGACGTCCCTGCACCGTGGGGGCAGACTCCAGACGTCAACGAAGCCGGCCGTCTTTCGATGGCCTCGCGGCCTGGGGCTAGCCTGCGAGACGCCGCGGGTTATGCGATGAGCGCTTCGACGACGACAGTCGCAACCAACAGAAGGAGAGCAGAGGCATGACTCCACCGGATTGTTCGTTGAGGCTCCACGTGTCGCTGGAGCCGCGGCAGGTATAAGTGGCCAGGGTCAGGCGTTTTCGCTGCCCGCCAAACGGACCTGCTGATCCCCATAAAATCAGAGACTGCTAGTCGGATCGTCGGCTGAATGCCGCGAAGCATCCGAAATAAAATGCCGGCAGTACACTCCCGGCAATTTGGATTTCAGATCCAAGAAGCCCCGTCAGTTGCAAACGCAATGGCGGGGCTGTTCGTTTGAAGCGCAATATTTGTGGTTCACACCAGGCGAGCTTAGCGGCTGGAGGGCCTGATCCCGCCGGTAGCGACATCGATGGTGATGCTACCGGAAATCCGAACGTCGGTATCGCCAATCTTGAAGGTGCCGTTGCCGCTGCCTGGAGCCATATCGTCAGGCTCAGGCCGCGGCGCTGGCTCGGCGATGCGATAATCGCTGGTCACACCGGGCAGGGCGCCCTTTTGCGAAGACATCGAATTATCTTGGGCAAGTGCCATACCCACCAGCATGTTCGTGCCGGCTACGGTAGCGATAGCAAGGCATAACAGGCTGGACGAGCGGCTGGCGGTCATCGCCGGACTATAGTGCCGCGATAGCGGCAAGACCAGACCGATGTCGCTGAAATTGCGGGCGCTCAATCGCGTCAGTTCCGTCCGCCGGCCCAGCTCGTTCATGCGGCCTGCTTGCGAGTGTCGAAAACATGGTCGACGAGGCCCCAATCCTTGGCCTCCTGCGCGGTCATGAAAAAGTCGCGGTCGAGCGTGCGTTCCACTTCTTCGTAGGTGCGGCCGCAATGGCGGGCGTAAAGATCGGTCATGCGCCGCTTGGTGCGAAGGATGCCCTCGGCATGGCGCTGGATATCGGAGGCTTGGCCCTGGAAACCGCCGAGAGGCTGATGCAGCACGATGCTGGTGTTGGGTAGCGCGATCCGCCGCCCCGGTGTGCCGGCCATCAAAAGGAACGAGGCCATCGAGGCGGCGAAGCCCATACAAACCGTGGAGACCGGGCAGCTGATATACTGCATCGTATCGTAGATCGCGAAACCGCTGGTCACCACGCCACCCGGCGAGTTGATGTAGAGCGAGACCTCCTTGTCGGGATTGTCGGATTCCAACGACAGAAGCTGGGCGCAGACCAGCGCCGAGGTGCCGTCGTCGATCGCCCCGTTGATGAAGACGATGCGCTCGCGCAGCAGCCGCGAAAAAATGTCGAAGGCGCGTTCGCCGCGGCTCGACTGCTCGATCACCATTGGCACCAGATTGGCAAGGCCGCTCATCGGTTCTCTCCGTTGACTGTTGTCGTTCAGGCCGCGCGCAGGAAGAGGCGCGGCGTGTTTGCGGCGATCTGCTTGTGTCTGGGAGTGCGCGCTTCAAACGAAAGCCGGCAACCGGCGCCTGCCATCGCGATCTCCGGCACTGCTGCCCGAGCAAAACCATCATGGACGATGCGCAGATGCGTGCCGCCGGAAACGGTGCGGTCGAGCGTAAAGGTGACGATGCTGTCCACTGGGCTGTCGTTCATTGCGCTGTCCAGGGGGCTGCCGGGCGGCACCTGCGTATCGCCGGGCGCCGGCCGCTCCCGCCAGGAATAGCGCAGCAGCCGTCCGGGATCCGCGTCGAGGATTTCGCACTCGATCGGCGCATTCGGCGCTTTAAAGGCAAAGCGGTTGCCGATTTCGGGCTTGATGTCGTTCGGCATCATCCAGGCCGCGAGCAGGTCCGGCACCGTCAGCGCCCGCCACACCTTTTCCGGCGGTTCGGGCAGCTCGCACTCGAACTCGATCTTGTCTGCGGCCATTTCGGCGCGTTCTGTGCCTCGGCTGGTCATTGGTCCATGTCCTTCAAAACCGTCTTGAGTCTTTCGATGCGCTCTGGCCAGAACGCACGGTAGCGTTCGATCCAGCCGAGCAGTGGCGCAAGCCCCTTCGGATCGACGCGGTAATAGGCATTGCGACCGGCCCGGCGCTCGACCACGAGGCCGGCGCCGCGCAGCACTGCGAGATGTTGCGATACCGCCGGCTGCGATACCGGTATGCCAGTGCGCAGTTCCGACACCGTCATCTCGCCGTCGGCGAGCCGCTCATAGACGGCGCGACGCGTTGGATCCGCTAGTGCCCGAAAAATGTCTGCTTCGATCATGCCGAAAGCATAAGTCAATACTTATCGGTTTGGCAAGCCGTGTTTTTTAAGACAGGCGGTGTTTTTTAAGACAGGCGAGGTTTTACAAACTCGCTGGAGGCCAGCGTCTCACCATGTCGGGGGATCCGTTGAACGTCGCCTCGAAAACTGGTGACGCGAGCACAGCATGAATATGAAGCAATTCGGAGCCGACGTTTCGGAAGCCATGTTGCCTGTGCGCGGCAACAACAAGCGACTGTCCGGCAGTCAAGACGAGATGCTCTTCGTCGATCCACATCTCGGCCCTGCCAGCGATGACGGTAAGCACTTCCTCGACCGGGTGCCAATGTGTCGGGGCGCCAACCGCGGGTTCGACCCATTGTTCGAATATGCAAAGTTGAGTTGCGCCGTTGCAGGCCGAGACATGCATGCGGGTCTTTACTCCCGTCCGCCATTCTTCTTGCGGCTGATCGTCGTGCGCAACCATCTTCATGCGTTCGCCTCGATCCCATGGTCTGTGGAAATTCGACGCCAAGACACTACTTCTTACTGACAACTATTGACAGTGCAGGGCCTCTCCTATAGAACGAAAAGAGAACAAAAACCTTGTGGGAAAAGGCAGCGACGACAGGCAGGGATTGTCCATAGCCTGTAAGGTGCGGCGACAAAAATTCGGTTTCGGATGAGCGCGGAGAAGTATCATGGCGGGTAGCGTCAACAAGGTCATTCTGGTGGGCAACCTCGGGGCGGACCCTGAAATCCGCCGCTTGAATTCGGGTGACCCGGTCGTCAACATCCGCATCGCGACGTCGGAAAGCTGGCGCGACAAGACATCCGGAGAGCGCAAGGAAAAGACCGAGTGGCACAATGTCGTGATCTTCAACGACCAGATCGCCAAGGTGGCCGAGCAGTATCTGAAGAAGGGCATGAAGGTCTATGTCGAGGGCCAGCTGCAGACGCGCAAATGGCAGGACCAGACCGGCAATGACCGCTATACGACCGAAGTCGTGTTGCAGAAATTCCGCGGCGAGCTGCAGATGCTCGATGCGCGGGGCGAGGGCGGCGGCCAGGTCGGCAACTATGCCGGTGGTGGTGCGAGCCGCGGTTCCGATTTCGGCCAGTCCGGCCCGGGCGAAAGTTTCAATCGCGGTGGCGCCAACAAGGGCGGCGGCGGTGGTTCGTCGCGCGAGCTGGACGACGAAATCCCGTTCTGATTTCTCGGGGCGGACTGCCCTTGCGACGAAAAGCGCCGGCACCTTGGCCACGAAATGGCGTCCCGAAAATCTGTCTTGGATTTTCGGGACGTTGTGCGTTTGAGCGGTGAAAGGACGTATCAGGTGAAGGCAAGGGTCAAATGGGTCGAGGAGCGCACTTTCGTTGGCGAGTCCGCCAGTGGGCACAAGCTGGTGCTAGGCACTGCGTTCGGGCCGGAGGGCAAGACGCCGGGGCCGAGCCCAATGGAACTGGTGCTGATCGGCACTGGCGGCTGCTCGGCCTATGACGTGGTCCATATCCTCGAAAAGGGGCGCGAGGCGGTCGAAGATTGCGTGGTCGAACTCGATGCCGACCGTGCAGAAGCCGATCCCAGGGTGTTCACCCGCATTCACATGCATTTTGTCGTCAAGGGCCGGGCGCTATCACACGACAAGGTGAAGCGGGCGATCGGGCTTTCGATCGACAAATACTGCTCGGCCTCGGCAATGATGGCCAAGACTGCCGAGATTACCCACGACTTCGAAGTCATTGAAACGACAGCGAAGTAGGGTTGTCCCTACGTCGCCATCAGCGCCTTGATGCCGTCGGCGACGAACTGTACGGCGAGCGCCGCCAGGATGACGCCGAGCAGCCTTGTCAGGATCGAACGGCCGGTTTGGCCGAGGATACGGTCGATGCGCTCTGACAGCACGAACACCAGGTAGGTGATGACGAAGCAGATGGCGATGATGCCGACAAGGGCTGTCTGCGCCCCCAAACCCTGAAACGAGCTTGAGAGCAGGACGGTCGCCGAAATCGCGCCGGGACCGGCAATAAGCGGGATCGCCAGCGGAAAGGCGGCGATGTTGTGGATCATGTCCCTGGTGATGGCGACGTCGCCGATCTTCTCCTTGCGGTCCTGCCGGCGCTCGAACACCATTTCGAAGGCGATGAAGAACAGCAGAAAGCCGCCGGCGACGCGGAAGGCCGGCAGAGTGATGCCGAAGACTGACAGGATCGACGCGCCGGCGATTGCGAACAACGCCATTACCAGGAAGGCGATGACCGAGGCGCGCACGGAGACCTGGTTGCGCTCCTCGCGGTTCATGCCGCGGGTCACGGCGAGGAAGAGCGGCGCCAGGCCGGGCGGATCGATCGTCACCAGTATGGTGACGAAGGCGTTGAACAGGCTGTCGAAGCTCGGCATGCTGACCCTCCCCGCCGGCAAAGCCGGATAACGGGATTGGTAGAGCAAAGCGGAGCCAGTGGAAACCGTGCGGATCAGGGGCTGACGGCCCGGCGCGCCAGAAACTCGACTTCGAGACGCCAGGTGGCGCCGTCGTCCTGTGAGCGTTCGCCCAGCCAGCGGAACGAATTTTCGGTGATGCGCGAAAAGCTCCAGCGCACAGCAGATCCGGTGCCGTCTGCGCCTTGCTGGATGATGGTGTCGCCCTCGGCACGGCCGAGCTGGCGGCTGTAGTACTGATTGCGCGGATCGCTCCAGAAGATGTGCCAGGCGTCAACGCCGGGATCGTAGACGCGCAACGTCGTGCCATAGAAGGTCCATTTGCCGAGCGAGGGCGAGGGGCCGGCGTCACGGGCAGGCAGGATCCATACGTCCTGGATCGCGCGGCCTTCGAGCACCCAGCCGAAATGCACTTCGCCGCGCCCGGTCAGCACCTGACCGTCCTCGAGATGGCGCGTGGCGTCGAACGTCCAGGCGCCGATGAAGCGGCCATAAAGATTCAGTTTCTCGGCAAGGGCCGGTACGGGCCCACCGCTGTGCAGGGCCTTGGCAAAGGAATTGGACATGGCTTCGCTCTCATCTTGTCAGGAGACCGGCAAGCATAGAGGCTCACAGGGGTTCTGCGCTTGGGAAAAGTTGCTATGTTTCGGCGATGACGACGAGCGCGCACAGGCTGGCGTCGGGCCGAGGCTGGCAGGTGTCGGATGTCATCTGCACCGCCAGCGCCGCCGACAGGCCATTCGAGGAGGAGCATCGGGATTTCTGCGTTGCCGCCGTAACCAACGGCACCTTCCGCTATCGTGCGCGCGAGGGCACGGCGATGCTGGCGCCGGGCGCGCTCCTGCTCGGCAATCCCGGCACATGCTATGAATGCGGTCACGAGCATGGTGCCGGCGACCGCTGCCTCTCCTTCCATTTCGGACCGGCCTATATGGAGCGGATCGTCGCCGACGTGCCGGGCACGAAGACGCTCGATTTCGGCACGCCGCGCCTGCCGCCCTTGCCGGCGCTGGTGCCGCTGCTTGCCGAAGCGGAGGCGGCGCGCGAGATGGCCGACACCGGCGCGTTCGAGGAACTCGCCCTGCGCATTGCCGGTGCCGCGGTGACAGCGGCTTGCAGCGCCACGGATCGGGGACGGACGCCGAGCCGCCGTGACCAGAAGCGTGTTGCCGAAGCGGTGCGGCGCATCGAAGTCGATGCCGACCGGCCGATCTCGCTTGCCGAACTCGCCGACGAGACCGCCACCAGCCCTTACCATTTCCTGCGCACCTTCCGGCACGTCGCCGGTATGACGCCCTACCAATTCCTGCTGAGAGCGCGGCTGCACAGGGCAGCCGTGCGGCTCCGGACGTCGGATCAGACGATTTCGGCGATTGCCTTTTCGGCGGGATTCAACGATCTATCAACCTTCAATCGTCGTTTCCGGCGGCTGATGGGCGAGGCGCCGGGTACTTATCGCGCCCGCCGGCGACGCCCGTGAAAGGGTGCCACGGCCATATCGTCGCAATTGGTTTATCCTTTTGAATTTGCCGCTAAAAACCACACTGGAAAACTGCCGCGATTGTTGGAGTTTCAGGCTGGCTTCCTATATAAGCACCAAGTGATTCCTGATTAGATTGTGATCCGATTTGACCGACCAAAAGACACCGCGCGGCGCCGACGGCGGCCCCACCGGCATCGAGCCGATATCCATCATCGAGGAGATGCAGCGCTCCTATCTCGATTACGCCATGAGCGTGATCGTCAGCCGCGCGCTGCCGGACGTGCGCGATGGCCTCAAGCCGGTGCATCGCCGCATCCTCTACGCCGCCTATGAGAGCGGCTATCACTGGAACCGCAAATATGTGAAATCGGCACGCCCGGTCGCCGACGTGATGGGTAAATACCATCCGCATGGCGACGCCTCGATCTACGACGCTTTGGTGCGCATGGCGCAGGATTGGTCGCTGCGCGTGCCGCTGATCGACGGGCAGGGCAATTTCGGCTCGATCGACGGCGATCCGCCGGCGGCGATGCGCTACACGGAATCGCGGCTGACCAAGGTCGCGCATGAGTTGCTGGAAGACATCGACAAGGACACAGTCGATTTCCAGGACACTTACGATGCGTCCGGCAGCGAACCGAAAGTCCTGCCGGCGCGCTTCCCGAACCTGTTGGTCAACGGCTCCGGCGGTATCGCCGTCGGCATGGCCACCAACATCCCGCCGCACAATCTGGGCGAGGTCTGCAACGGCGCCATTGCCCTCATCGATAATCCGGCGATCGACCTTCCGGCGCTGATGGAGATCATTCCGGGACCGGATTTCCCGACCGGCGGCATCGTGCTTGGCCGTTCCGGTATCTACAGCGCCTATTCGACCGGCCGCGGCTCCATCGTCATGCGCGGCCGCGTCAACGTCGAGGCGCGCGGCAACGATCGGGAATCGATCGTCATCACCGAGGTTCCCTATCAGGTGAACAAGGCGTCGATGATCGAGAAGATGGCCGAGCTGGTGCGCGACAAGCGCATCGAGGGCATTTCCGACATTCGCGACGAGAGCGACCGGCAGGGCTACCGCGTCGTCATCGAACTGAAGCGCGACGCGGTCGCCGATGTCATTCTCAACCAGCTTTACCGCTTCACCCCGCTGCAGACATCCTTCGGCGCCAACATGGTGGCACTGAACGGCGGCAAGCCGGAATTGCTGACTCTGACCGACATGCTGAAGGCGTTCGTCGCCTTCCGTGAGGAGGTGATCAGCCGGCGCACAAAATTCCTGCTGCGCAAGGCGCGCGACCGCGCCCATGTGCTGGTCGGCCTTGCCATCGCTGTTGCCAACATCGATGAAGTCATCAAGCTGATCCGCAGCGCTCCGGACCCGCAGACGGCGCGCGAGCAGTTGATGGAGCGGCGCTGGCCTTCGGGCGACGTGGAATCGCTGATTCTTCTGATCGACGACCCGCGCCATCGCATCAACGAGGACGGTACCTACAATCTCTCCGAGGAGCAGGCGCGCGCCATCCTCGAACTGCGCCTGCAGCGCCTGACCGCGCTCGGCCGCGACGAGATCGCCGACGAGCTGAACACGATCGGCGACGAGATCAAGGACTACCTGGACATCCTCTCGTCCCGCGCCCGCGTCCAGCAGATCGTCAAGGACGAGCTCATCGCCGTGCGCGACGAGTTCGGCACGCCGCGCCGCACCGAGCTCGCCGAGGGCGGGGCGGACATGGAAGACGAGGACCTGATCCAGCGCGAGGACATGGTCGTCACGGTCAGCCATTCCGGCTACATCAAGCGCGTGCCGCTGTCGCTCTACCGGGCGCAGCGCCGCGGCGGCAAGGGCCGCTCCGGCATGTCGACCAAGGAAGAGGATTTCGTCACCCGGCTGTTCGTCGCCAACACGCACACGCCGGTGCTGTTCTTCTCCTCGCGCGGCATCGTCTACAAGGAAAAGGTCTGGCGCCTGCCGATCGGCAACCCGCAATCGCGCGGCAAGGCGCTGATCAATATGCTGCCGCTCGAACAGGGCGAGCGCATCACCACGATCATGCCGCTGCCGGAGGATGAGACGAGTTGGGGCGAGCTCGACGTCATGTTTGCCACCACGCGCGGCACCGTACGTCGCAACAAGCTGTCGGACTTCGTCCAGGTCAACCGCAACGGCAAGATCGCCATGAAGCTGGACGAGGAAGGCGACGAGATCCTCGGCGTCGAGACCTGCACCGACAATGACGACGTGCTTTTGACGGCAAGTTCCGGCCAGTGCATCCGCTTTCCGGTCAGCGACGTACGCGTCTTCCAGAGCCGCAATTCGGTCGGCGTGCGCGGCATTGCGATGGCCGATGGCGACCGGGTGATCTCGATGGCGGTGATCGAGCATGTCGATGCGCCGCCGGCGGAACGTGCCGCCTACCTCAAGCGGGTGGTGGCCGAACGCCGGCTCGCTGCTGACATTGCGGCCGGCGAGGAGGAAGAAATCCAGCTCACCAATGAAGAGGTCGGCGAAGAGGCGGAGCTTTCCGACGACCGCTATGAGTTCCTCAAGGCGCACGAGCAGTTCGTGTTGACGGTGACGGAATATGGCTACGGCAAGCGTTCATCGTCCTACGATTTCCGCCTGACTGGCCGTGGCGGCAAGGGTATTCGCGCCACCGACGTCTCGAAAACGGCCGAAATCGGCCGCCTGGTGGCGACCTTCCCGGTCGGCAACGACGATCAGATCATGCTGGTTTCGGATGGCGGCACCGTCATTCGCGTCCCGGTCAACGGCATTCGTTTCGCCAGCCGCGCCACCAAGGGCGTTACTATCTTCAATACCGCAGAGGGCGAGAAGGTCGTTTCGGTGGAGCGGATTTCAGAACCGCAAGCCGACGAGGAGATCGAAGAGAGTGTCGATGCTGAAGGTGGCGCTTCCACCGATGCCGAAGGTGGGGAGCCTGATACTACCGTCGAGTGAGTTTGCCACGACGGCGCCAGCCCTATGGGCCGGCGTGTGAAGACACCCCGCAATCTAGAAGTGGCGATAAGGCTTGCGGTTGCCGAAGCCTTCGAACCGCTTGGTATTGGCCTTGGCGGGGACGCGCTGTGCTTCCTGATGCAACCCGAATACGGTAGCGATCAGCATGGCGACGGTCATTGCGGTGGCGAGGATGTAGATCAGCATGTGCATGTTCTCCTGCGCCTAACAACGATTAGATGGGTGTTTGGTTTCATCTTCTGCAGCGGCAACTTAGTGAACACTGCGTGAAGCTGTTGTGAGCGGCACATTCATCTGTCGTTCACGTCGGCCAAAAGGTTCACGGGGCGGGCTGGCGATCGGATTTGCCTTTAGGGGAGAGGCTCGCTAGAAGCACCTGCCATGACCGAACGCATCGCCCTTTATGCCGGCTCTTTCGACCCGCTGACCAACGGCCATCTCGACGTGCTGAAGGCGTCGCTGGCCGTGGCGGATACAATCTATGCGGCGATCGGCATCCATCCCGGCAAGAAGCCGTTGTTTTCCTTCGAGGAACGGGTTGGCCTGATCGAAACGGCCGCGAAGGCGGAATTCGGCAGCGACGGTGCGCGTATCAAAGTAGTCGCCTTCGACGGGTTGGTGATCGATGCGGCCAGGAAGCATGGCGCCTCGATCATCATCCGCGGCCTGCGCGACGGCACCGATCTTGACTATGAGATGCAGATGGCCGGCATGAACGAGACCATGGCGCCGGAGCTGCAGACCGTGTTCCTGCCCGCCAGCCCTTCAGTGCGCACCATTACCGCCACACTTGTGCGCCAGATAGCTTCGATGGGAGGCGACATCCGCCCCTTCGTGCCGGCGGCCGTGGCCGGCGCGCTCACCGCCAAATTCGCGAAATAAATGCATGTCACCCAAAAGTGGAACCCGGCTTTGGGTAACGACATGCATGAACGAAGATATTCGGAGAAAGATCCCATGCAGCTGAAAAAGCTTGCCTTCTTGCTTGCCGTGCTTGCCGGTCTTGTGACCGCATCCGTGTCGGCCTTTGCCGCCGATCCGGAAAACACCATGATCGTAACGCTGAAGGACGGCGACGTGACCATCGCGCTGAGGCCCGACCTTGCGCCGAAGCACGTCGCGCAGATCAAAAAGCTGGTGCGCCAGGGCGCCTACGACAACGTCGCCTTTCACCGCGTCATCGACGGCTTCATGGCGCAGACCGGCGACGTCAAGTTCGGCAACATGAAGAGCGGCTTCAATGCCGACGCTGTCGGCACCGGCGGCTCCGATCTTCCTGACCTGCCGGCCGAATTCTCCAGCACCGAGCACTACCAGCGCGGCGTGGTCGGCATGGCCCGCTCCGACGATCCGAATTCCGCCAATTCGCAATTCTTCATCATGTTCGCGCCGGCACCGCCGCTCGATGGCCAGTACACCATCGTTGGCAATGTCGTCAGCGGCATGGAGCTGGTGGACCACATCAAGAAAGGCGACGAGGCGCAGAACGGGACGGTGACCGACCCCGATCGCATGATCAAGGTGCGCATCGCCGCGGACGGCAAGTAACCCCAATTGTTCAAAAGGATATTTCTGACATGGCCGAAATCAAGGACCGCGAGAACGCGCTTATCATGGACACGACCAAGGGCAAGGTCGTCATCGAATTGTTTCCAGATCTGGCGCCCGGCCATGTCGGCCGTATCAAGGAGCTGGCGCGCGAAGGCGCCTATGACGGCGTGGTCTTCCACCGCGTCATCGACGGCTTCATGGCGCAGACCGGCGACGTGAAGTTCGGCAATTCCAACAAGCCGTCTTTCGCGCCATCGCGCGCCGGCACTGGCGGTTCCGACAAACCCGATCTGAAGGCCGAGTTCTCCAACACCAACCACGGCCGCGGCACCTGCTCGATGGCGCGCTCGCAGAACCCGAACTCGGCCAATTCGCAGTTCTTCATCTGCTTCGACGATGCCGCCTTCCTCAACCGCCAGTACACGGTATGGGGCCAGGTCATCGAAGGCATGGACAACGTCGACAAGATCAAGCGCGGCGAACCGGTGCAGGATCCTGACAAGATCGTGTCGCTCAAGGTCGCGGCCGACGTGAAATGACCGGCCGGGCTGTCGCGGCCATCGCATTTGTGCTCGTCGCGGCGGCCACTCCGGCGCTGGCAACGGAATCGATCGTCTGCAGCGCCGACGGCGGCGCGGCATCGATTGATGTTTTGATGGGACACACGGCCGTCATTGCGGTGGCTCGTGTGTGGCTGGATGCCGGCGGCAAGACATGGACCACGGACGGACAGGCAGGCTCAACGAAAGTCATCGTTGGACAGGCATTCGAAGACGACGAGCGCATGCTGATCGATCTCACTGATGAGGGCCTCAGCTCGATCGTCGCCAAATTGCGGCTGGTCAAGGCCAGCGAGCAGTCCAGCTTCGCAATGGGCGGTACGCTGAGCATAGACAGTGTCGGCGCCTGGGCGGTGACCTGCCCGGAACCTTGAGGCGGGGATTTCTTGCGCGTCGATCTTTTCGACTTCGATCTGCCGGAGGAGCGCATCGCGCTTCGCCCAGCCGAGCCGCGCGACAGTGCCAGGATGCTGGTGGTCAGGCCGGGTGAGGGGCTCGAAGACCGGACGGTGCGCGACCTGCCGGCCCTGCTCAAGGCCGGTGATGTGCTGGTCTTCAACGACACCAAGGTCATTCCGGCACAATTGAAGGGCATCAGGCGGCGCGGCGAAGCAGCAGCGCAGGTCGAAGCCACGCTGCATATGCGGATGGCGCCCGACCGGTGGCTCGCCTTCATGCGTCCGGGCAAGCGCATCGCCGCCGGCGATCGCATCCATTTCGGTCATGACGCCAATTCCTGCTTTCTCGGCCAGCTCGACGCGACAGTGATCGAGAAGGGAGAAGGTGGCGAGGTGCTGCTCGGCTTCGACCTGTCAGGTCCGTTCCTCGACGAGGCGCTGCATGCCGTCGGCCACATCCCGCTGCCGCCCTACATCGCTTCCAAGCGTGACGACGACGAACGCGACCGCAGCGATTACCAGACCATTTATGCCAAGGAGGAGGGCGCCGTGGCCGCGCCGACGGCAGGGCTGCATTTCACGCCGGAGCTGTTTGCGACGCTCGACGCCAAGGGCATAGAGCGCCGTTTCGTCACGCTGCATGTCGGCGCCGGTACGTTCCTGCCGGTGAAGGCGGACGACACCGCCGACCACAAGATGCACGCCGAAACCGGTTCGGTCAGCCCGGAAACCGCCGAGGCGCTGAATGCGGCGAAAGCAAAAGGAGGGCGCATTATCGCCGTCGGCACGACATCGCTGCGCTTGTTGGAGAGCGCGGCTGGCGAGGACGGCAGGCTGGCAGCATGGTCAGGCCCGACCGACATCTTCATCACGCCCGGCTATCGCTTCAAGACCGCAGACATGCTGATGACCAATTTCCATCTGCCGCGTTCGACGCTGTTCATGCTGGTTTCGGCCTTCTGCGGTTTGCAGACGATGCGCGCGGCCTATGCGCATGCGATCGAGAACCGCTACAGGTTTTATTCCTATGGAGACGCAAGTCTTCTGTTCAGGGAGGATAGTAATGGACGATGACCTGGAAACCTTCGGCCGCGAAGCCTTGATCGCCGAGGTCAGGAAACTGCGCGCCGGAATCCGCCAACACCGCGACGCCACCGGCCATGATCTGTGCTGGCATCATCCCGACCTCTGGTCGCTTTTGCCCGAAAAGACCGAGCCGGCGATTGCCGTGCCGCCGTGGCCGAAATTCATGCGCGGCTGCATCCGCTACCGGCAATCACTCGACAAGCAGGCCCCGGACGCGCCGGTATTCGACAAGGAGTTCGATGGCTAGGGAATTCAATGACTGACGCATTCACCTTCAAGGTGCTGGCGACCGACGGCAGGGCGCGGCGTGGTGCAATCACCATGCCGCGCGGGGAAATCCGCACGCCTGCCTTCATGCCGGTCGGTACCGGCGGCACGGTGAAGGCCATGTATATGGATCAGGTGCGCGGCGTCGGCTCGGACATTATCCTCGGCAACACCTACCACCTGATGCTGAGACCCGGCGCCGAGCGCGTGGCGCGGCTCGGCGGCCTGCATGAGTTCGCCCGCTGGCAGCATCCAATCCTGACCGACAGCGGCGGCTTCCAGGTAATGTCGCTGTCGAAGCTGCGGAAACTGACCGAGAACGGCGTGACCTTCCGTTCACATATCGACGGCGGCGCCTACGAGATGTCGCCGGAGCGTTCGATAGAGATCCAGGGGCTGCTCGATTCCGACATCCAGATGCAGCTCGACGAATGCACGGCTCTGCCGGCCAAGCAGAACGAGATCGAGCGTGCCATGGAGTTGTCGTTGCGTTGGGCCGAGCGTTGCAAGACGGCATTCGGCGAGCAGCCCGGCAAGGCGATGTTCGGCATTGTGCAAGGCGGCGACGTGCCGGATCTGCGGCTGCGCTCGGCGCAGGCGCTGAAGGCAATGGAGCTGAAGGGCTATGCGATCGGCGGGCTGGCTGTCGGCGAGCCGCAAGCGGTGATGCTGGAGATGCTCGACATCACTTGCCCGGAGCTGCCGGCTGACCGGCCGCGCTACCTGATGGGCGTCGGCACCCCGGACGACATTTTGAAGTCGGTGGCGCGCGGCATCGACATGTTCGACTGCGTGATGCCGACGCGGGCAGGGCGCCACGGCCTTGCATACACACGGCGCGGCAAGGTCAATCTGCGCAACGCCCGCCATGCCGACGATCCGCGTCCGCTCGATGAGGAAAGCGACTGCCCGGCCGCACGCGACTATTCGCGGGCCTATTTGCACCATCTGGTGCGCTCGCAAGAGGCGCTTGGGGCGATGCTCCTGACCTGGAACAATCTGTCCTATTACCAGCAGCTGATGCGCGACATTCGTGAAGCGATCGAGGCTGGCAGGTTCGCCGAACAAGCCGAGATCATCACGCAGCAATGGGCAAACGGTGACCTCGCCGTCCGGTAGGCATGCTCGCCAGGAATCCGGCTCCAGGGAGGAGTTGCCCCTGCCATGAACTGTTTTGAAACGACTGCCTAATAAGCATTGCCGGACGACATCGGGCGAGGATCAAGAACCTGTTCGTTTCGGGGCAAGTTTCAGTTCCTGGCACGACGGTGCGGACGAACGGCATCGCTTCGCCTTCGTCCTCCGTGGCTGTCCAGCAATGGACGGCGGGGTCGTTGCTTGCCGCTCTGGCGATCGCAGTGACCGGCCTGGTCTCGCGCTTGCTTGGCGCGCGCGGCGACCTTTGGCTGGACGAGATCTGGAGCTTTGCGCTGATCGAGCCGCTGACCTCGATCGACCAGATATTCTGGCGCGTCAATCACGACAACAATCATTTCCTCAACTCGGTCTATCTCTATCTCATTGGCCCCGATGCTTCGCCGCTGATCCAGCGAGGTCTGTCGATAGCATTAGGTGTTGCCACGATCGCTGCGGCGGCAGCGAGCGCCGCATCGCGCGGACGACAGGTGATGATTGCCACAAGCCTGTTGTTTGCCGTGAGCTACCCAATGATCCATTACGGCTCGGAGGCGCGCGGCTATGCCGGCCTTGTGCTGTTCACGCTGCTGTCGGTCGTTTTTCTGGAGCGCCGGCTCGACAGTAGACGGTGGTCTGGCGTGGCCTTGGCAGCGGCGATCCTTTTCGGCTTCCTGTGCCACCTCACCATGATCGGAATGGTGGCGGTCCTCGCAATATGGACCGCCTGGCTCGCCTGGCAGCGTACGGCGAAGGTCGGCCGTGTCGTTGCGGACCTGGCGTCGATCTTCCTGCCGGGCTTGCTTGCCGTGCTGCCGCTGGCTGTCGGCGTGTTTGTCGGCGGTAGGCTGTTCGGCTTCAGTGTCGGTGGTGTTTCGCCGTTCTCGATTGCCGCCTTCGCGCAGGGCTATGGCGGGATGATCCGCTCTCTGTTCGGGCTGCCACCCTGGTTCGGCGACGGGCCCTACATCGTTGCCGCCTGCTGTCTTGTCGGCCTCTCCGCCGGTGTCTGGCGCGGTCGCCGAGCCAGCCTTTATGCGATCGGGATTATCGGACTGCCTTTGCTCATGGCGGCGGCGCATCTGCCCAACCTCGAGTTCCCACGCTATTTCATCATCAGCGGAACATTGCTGCTGCTCTGGGCCGGCGAGATGATTGGCCGCGGCCTGGATGCTCGCGGGACTGCAAGGCTACTTGCGATGGGAGCGCTGGCGATCGTGGTGGGTGGAAGCATTTCGTCGCTGCTTCAGTTCTATCAATATGGACGCGGCTCCTACGCCGCTATCGTTGATGAAATGACCAGGAACGGCGCAACCACCTATGCCAGCGACGGTAATTTCCGCACCCCCATCGTCGTCGACTATTTTGCGGCGCGAATGGATCGTCGGGCATTGCTGGTTCCAGACGACGGGATGTGCATCGAACGGCCCGCCTGGCTGGTCCTCGAGGGGGACGTGGACAAACAAGCCGAACATGTCGAACCGACGGCCGCATGCGCTCTGGCCTATGAACGGGCCGATGCGTCGAGGCATTGGGGGTTTTCAGGCCTGAGCTGGACGCTCTACCGGCGACAGGATTGAAACACCCCTTTAGGTGCTGAGCGACGTGGACGCACGCAGGCTGCAGCCGGTGATCCGAAAGCTGCCGTCAGGCTGTAGTTCGAGCGTGTAGACCGCCTCGTAGTCCTTGCCATCCGGGCCGACGATCAGCACTTGCTGGATGATCGACGTCGGGCTCGTCTCGCGGACCTTGCCGAAGGAGTAGGTCTGCGGTTGGCGCACCGGCGGATAGCCTTTTGTCACCATGTTCATGAAGGTATCGACGGTCGGAAAGATGCGTTTCACATTCGGTGCGGCAAAGCTGTAGGCCATCATTCCATCATTGGCGATGAAGGCCCTCAACTGCCCATCGATGACCGTCTGCGCCGCTTTGACTTCGGCGTCGCCAGCAAAGGCCTGGGATGCGAAAATGAATGGAACGACTGCGAATGCGAAAAACGCGCGGCGCATGGCCTGTCTCCGTTGTCCCCGAGAAATCGCTGCCTGAAGGTACATGATACCATACGCTTTGCCGTGTGCTTCAGGGTTTCAGCCGAGCGCAAACATTCGGCGTGGCAGTCCGTGCCCAGACCGAGACGCATTGTCGAGGCGAGAACAGCCTGAGCGATTGCCGATGCTTGAAAGGCGAACGGCAGTCTGCCACAAGGGCCGCTCGATTATACCTAGAGCGTGCGATGTGAGCAGGACCAGGCAATGAAGGCATTTTTCGTGCAGATAAAGTGCGATCTGGGCAAGGCCTACGACGTTGCCAGCGCCCTGGCCGATGCCGAGATTGCTTCGGAAATCTACTCGACAGCCGGAAACTACGACCTGCTCGCCAAATTCTATGTCGACGACGAGGAAGACATCGGCCACTTCGTCAACGAGAAAGTGCAGATTCTTCCCGGCATCAAGGACACGTTCACGGTCGTCACCTTTCGCGCGTTTTGATCCGCATCCGGGCATTTGCCCGGACACCAGGCAAAGCCTGATCAAGGCCCTATTGGTGCTGCCTTAATTTTAGGCAAGTGCGATATACTGATCGCCGGCGCCCAACAAATCACCGATTGCGCTTGATTTTCTCCAGCGAGGCCAGTGAAATGGCGCCACAGGGGAGTATGCGATTGGCAGCGTTCGATGAAATGCTTCCGGAAGTTTCCGGGCTGAGAAAACCGTATTCGGCTTACGATCGCTGGCTGAAGGAACAGGACCCGGCCAGACTTACCGAGAAGATGCAGGACGCCGAACGCGTCTTTCGCAAGACAGGCATCACTTTCGCCGTCTACGGCGAGCAGGAAGCATCGGAGCGGCTGATACCCTTCGATATCGTTCCGCGCATCATTTCGGGCAATGAATGGCGACGGCTGACGCAAGGCATCGAGCAGCGCGTCCAGGCGCTGAACGCCTTTCTCGACGACATCTACCATCGCCAGGAGATCTTGCGCGCCGGCCGGGTGCCGAAGGAGTTGATCGCCAAGAACGAGGCGTTCCTGCCCGAGATGATCGGGGTGCGGCCGCCGGCCGGCGTCTATACCCACATTATCGGCGTCGACATCGTACGCATCAGCGAGAACGAGTTCTACGTGCTGGAGGACAACGCGCGCACGCCGTCCGGCGTCTCCTACATGCTGGAGAATCGCGAGACGATGATGCAGCTCTTCCCCGAGCTGTTCCAGCAGATCAAGGTGCGGCCGGTTGAGAATTACCCGCAGCTCTTGCGCCAGTCGCTGGCGGCAGTGCGGCCGCAAAGCACCAAGGGCGCGCCGACCATTGCCGTGCTGACGCCGGGCAGCTTCAACTCAGCCTATTTCGAACATGCTTTCCTTGCCGACCAGATGGGCGTGCAGCTTGTCGAGGGGCAGGATCTGCGCGTCGTCGATGGCCATGTCGCGATGCGCACCACCGAGGGCTACAAGCAGATCGACGTGCTTTACCGGCGTGTCGACGACTCGTTCCTCGATCCGCTGACCTTCCGCCCCGACTCGGCACTTGGCGTGCCGGGCATTATGGACGTCTACCGCGCCGGCAACATCACTATCGCCAATGCGCCGGGAACCGGCATCGCCGACGACAAGGCGATCTATTCGTACATGCCCGAGATCGTCGAATTCTACACCGGCCGCAAGGCGATGCTCGGCAACATCCCGACCTGGCGCTGCTCGGAGCCGGACAGCCTGAAATACGTTCTCGAGCACATCGATGAATTGGTTATCAAGGAGGTCCACGGGTCCGGCGGTTACGGCATGCTGGTCGGTCCGGCGGCGACCAAGAAGGAATGCGAGGATTTTTCCAAAAAGCTCGCGGCAAAACCGTCGAACTACATTGCTCAGCCGACGCTGGCGCTGTCGACCTGTCCGATCCTGACGGACAAGGGGCTGGCGCCGCGCCATGTCGATCTGCGCCCCTATGTGCTGGTTTCCGACCGTATCCAGATCGTGCCCGGCGGGCTGACCCGAGTAGCGCTCAAGGAAGGCTCGCTGGTCGTCAATTCCTCGCAAGGCGGGGGCACGAAGGATACGTGGGTGTTGGATGATTAGAGTGGAAGTAGCGAGTAGGGAATAGCGAATAGTGAATAGTGAATAGTGAATAGTGAATAGTGAATAGTGAATAGATAAGGATATGGGTCGTTAATGTTGGTGAAATGCCCTGAAGTGAAGCGCGCGGAATCGTGCCCTGGAATCTGGATAGTCACCATTCACCATTCACCTTTCACTATTCACCACAGGACCGCCTGACATGCTTCTCGGCCGCACCGCCAACGGGCTCTACTGGATGAACCGCTACATCGAGCGGGCGGAAAACATGGCGCGATTGGTGGATGCCGGCCTGCGCATGGCGCTGACTCGTACCCAGAACGCTTCGGAGGAGTGGAATTCGGTGCTGCTCAGCGCCGGTTCAGACGCCAGCTTCACGCAGAAATATTCCGACTACACCGCCGCCAATGTCGCCGACTATCTGCTGCGCGACACATCGAACCCGTCGAGCACGATGTCGTCTATCGAAACGGCCCGTAACAATGCCCGCATGGTGCGCACGGCATTGACGCGTGAAACCTGGGAAAGCATCAACGAAGCCTGGATGTCGCTGAAGCGGATGCTGGCCAAGCCGATCGACGAGCGCGACCTGCCCAACGCGCTCGACGCAATCAAACGCGAGACGGCGCTGATCCGCGGCTCGTTCTACGGCACGATGCTGCGCAACGAGATTTTCGATTTTTCGCAGCTCGGCACGTATGTCGAACGCGCCGACAACACCGCGCGCATCCTGGATGTGAAATACTACGTGCTGTTGCCGTCGATCTCCTGGGTCGGCTCGACGCTCGACAACTACCAGTGGGAATCGATCCTGCGCTCGGTGTCGGCGCACCGTTCCTATCGCTGGGTCTATGATGCCGACTACAAGCCGAGCAACATCGCCGATTATCTGATCCTCAACGTCCGCATGCCGCGCTCGCTGACCTTTTGCTACCGCTTCCTGACGGAGCATCTCAAATTCCTGGGTGACGACTATGGGGAGCGCCACGCCTGTCATGCAACGGCTGCCAAGACCCAGGCCATGCTGACGGCCGGGTCGATCAAGGATATTTTCGACGCCGGCCTGCACGAATTCCTGGCCAATTTCATCCGCGACAACACCAGGCTCGGCGACGAGATCGCGCAGGATTACAGGTTCTATTGAGCATGATCCAAAAAAGCGGAGATCGGTTTTCGGAAAAGCTCATGCTCCAGGGACGAGAGCGATGCGGCTGAAGATCACCCACCGAACCGAATACCGCTACGATGCGCCCGTGCATTATCTGTTGCAGCGTTTGCGGCTGCTCCCGGTGAACGGGCGCACCCAGACGGTACTGTCCTGGGCGCTGAAGATCGAAGGCGCACGCGAGGAAGTGCGCTTCACCGACCATTTCGGCAATGATACCCGGCTGTTGAGCGTCGAGGGCGAGCGCGACTTCATCACCGTCGAAGCAGCCGGCGAAGTGGTGACGCGCGACACCGCTGGCGTCTGCGGACCGCACCAGGGTTTCGCGCCGCTCTGGCTGTTCGGCCAGGAAACGCCGCTGACGACGATCGGCAGCGGCATTCGCGAGCTTGCTGCCTCGGTCGGCAAGGGTACCGACATCGAAAGGCTGCACCGGTTGATGGCGGTGATCGGCGAGCGCGTCGCTTATACGCCGGACACCACCAACGTGACGACGCCGGCCGAAGAGGCCCTGGCGCTCAAGACCGGCGTTTGCCAGGACCACAGCCACATCTTCGTTGCCGCGGCGCGTGCCATGGATTTTCCGGCCCGCTATATCAGCGGCTACCTGATGATGGATGCGGCCATCGAGCAGGCGGCAAGCCACGCTTGGGCCGAGGCGCATGTCTCGGGCCTCGGCTGGGTCGCCTTCGATGTCGCCAACGGCATTTCTCCGGACGAGCGTTATGTGAAGGTGGCGACCGGCCGCGATTATCGCGACGCCACGCCGGTATCTGGAATTCGGCTGGGACAGGCGGAAGAACAGCTTGCGGTCACCGTCACCGTGGAGCAGTAATCCCCGGCAAGATTGTTGCCAAAGAGATTCGATGACCTATTGCGTCGGCCTGAAGATCGATCGCGGGCTCGTGTTCATGTCGGACACGCGCACCAACGCCGGCATGGATTCGATCTCGACCTTCAGGAAGATGCATGTCTGGGAAGAGCCGGGCGAGCGCGTCATCGTTTTGATGTCGGCCGGCAATCTGGCGACGACCCAGGCCGTGGTCAGCCTGCTCGACGAACGCACCAAGGCAGTGGCGGAGCGCCGTGCCACGCTGCTCGAAACGCCCTCCATGTACCAGACAGTCCGGTTGGTCGGAGACACCGTCAAGGAGGTCATCGCCAGTTCGTCGCCGGCTGGCGAAAAGGCGGATTCCTACTTCAACGCCTCCTTCATCCTCGGCGGTCAGATCAAGGGCAGCGCGCCGCGCCTGTTCATGATCTATCCGGAAGGCAATTTCATCGAATCGACCGACGACACGCCGTTCTTCCAGATCGGTGAGACCAAATACGGCAAGCCGATCATTATCCGCGCTTATGAAAGGACGATGAGTTTCGCCGAGACGGTGAAATTGCTGCTGGTGTCGTTCGACTCGACGCTGAAGTCGAACCTGTCGGTCGGCCTGCCGCTCGACCTGCTGTTCTATGAAAAGGACACTTTCAACGTCGGCCTCAAAAAGCGAATAACCCAGGACGATCAATATTATCGTACGATCTCGGATAGCTGGTCGAACGCGCTGAAGACCGCCTTTGCCAGTCTGCCTGATTTTCCCGAATGAAAACCTTCGTTTTTCGTGCTCTTTGATCGCGGCTCGATGAGGCGCCACGGAGGCGAAGAAGATGAATAGCAACGAATTCCGCGAGTGGTCGCTGCGAGCGGCTGAATGGGGCGTCGACTACAGAAACAGCCTTCGCGAGAGACCGGTGCGGCCGCTTGTCGAGCCGGGCGAAATCTTCAAAAGCATCGATGCCGCGCCGCCGGAAGACGGCGAAACGATGCAGGCAATCTTCGCCGATTTCGAACAAAAGATCCTGCCTGGCATGACGCACTGGCAGCATCCGCGTTTCTTCGCCTATTTCCCGGCCAATGCGGCACCGGTCTCCGTCGTGGCCGAGTATCTGGTTTCCGCGATGGCCGCGCAATGCATGCTCTGGCAGACCTCGCCGGCGGCAACCGAGCTCGAGACGCGTGTCGTCGACTGGATGCGGCAGGCGCTTGGTTTGCCGGAGGGATTCTCCGGCGTCATGCAGGATTCGGCTTCGTCGGCGACGCTTGCCGCCGTGCTGACCATGCGCGAGCGCGCGCTCGACTGGCAAGGCAACAAGAACGGCTTGCAAGGGCAGCCGGTCGTGAGGGTCTATTCTTCCGACCAGGTCCATACTTCCATCGACCGGGCGATCTGGGTGTCGGGCATCGGCGAGGCGAACCTCGTGCGCATTCCGGTCGCCGGACCCTTCCGCGCCATGCAGACGGCGGCTCTGGAAGCCGCGATCGTTACCGACCGCGAAAACGGCATGCTGCCGGCGGGCATCATCGCCAGCGTCGGCGGCACAAGTACCGGCGGCACCGACAATGTGGCGGCTGTTGCCGAGGTGGCGAAGCGGCACGGGCTCTACCTGCATGTCGATGCCGCATGGGCCGGCTCCGCCATGATCTGCCCCGAGTTCCGGCATTTCTGGACCGGCGCCGAAAATGCCGATTCCATCGTCTTCAACCCGCATAAATGGTTGGGGGCACAGTTCGATTGCTCGATGCAGTTCATCCGCCAGCCGGAAGACCTGGTCCGCACGCTGGCGATCAAGCCCGAATTCCTCAAGACGCATGGCCGCGACGGGGTCATCAACTACTCCGAATGGTCGGTGCCGCTCGGCCGAAGATTCCGCGCGCTGAAACTTTGGTTCCTGCTGCGTGCGCATGGCTTGGAAAATCTGCGGACCATGATCCGCAACCATGTCGCCTGGAGCGAGAGCCTCGCCGCGCGGCTGGCTCGGGAACCGGATTTCGAGATCGTCACGGAACCGATGCTGTCGCTATTCTCATTCCGCCATCTCGCGGCTGCGGCCATCGACTCTGACGAGCACAATTTGCGGTTGGTCAGCGCGATCAACGATGACGGCCGCATTTACCTGACGCAGACCCGGGTGGACGGGCAGGTGGCGATCCGCTTTCAGGTCGGGCAGTTCGAAACGACTGCGGCGGACGTCGATACTGCTTTCGAGGTCATCACTGAGATCGCGCGGGGGCTGAGTTGATACCCTCGTCGAGATTGCGCCGGAGCTTTTCTCTCTGCAGTCGCCCGATTTTCATTAGCCGGCCCATACCTGTTCATGGCTTTCGTTTTCAGCTATAGACGAGAAAAACGAAAATGAGAGGTTGCTAGATGTATCTGTCGCCGCGTCATTCCGAAATCATCCAGATGGCCAAGGACCATGGCCGCGTACTGGTCGAGGAACTGGCGACGCATTTCAACGTGACGCCGCAGACGATCCGCAAGGATCTCAACGATCTCTGCGACCAGCGGCTCTTGTCCCGCATCCATGGCGGGGCATTGTTCCCCTCCGGCATCGAGAACATGGAATATGAGGCTCGGCGCAAGATCGCCGCCGAGGAGAAGGAGGCGATCGGCCGCGCAGCAGCCCGGCTGATCCCCGACAACGCGTCTCTGTTCATCAATATCGGGACAACGACGGAAGCTGTCAGCAAGTCGCTGCTCGATCACAGCGGCCTGATGGTCATCACCAATAACATCAATGTTGCCAACAGGATGCGCATATATCCTTCGATCGAGGTGGTGATCGCTGGCGGTGTCGTGCGCGGTTCCGACGGCGGTGTGGTCGGCGAGGCCGCGGTCGATTTCATCAGGCAGTTCAAGGTCGATTTTGCGGTGATCGGCGCCTCGGCCATCGACCATGACGGCGCACTGCTCGACTTCGATTTTCGCGAGGTGAAGGTGGCTCAGGCGATCATCGCCAACGCCCGACATGTGATCCTGGTGTCGGACCAGACCAAATTCGAGCGCACCGCGCCCGTCCGCATCGGCCATCTGTCGCAGGTCAACACCTTTATCACCGATCGTTGCGACATCCCGTCGGTGCGTAAGATCTGCCAGGAGGCAGAAGTTCAGCTGATCGAAACGTCGCTATCCTAGAGATGCCGTTGCGGCATCTTCCGCCTATCATATTTCGTTTGACATTCGTTATCATTTCGAAATAATTCCTCTACGGTTTCGCAAGAACCCAAAAATGCTGCAATGCGAAATCGAGGGAGGATTCTTTGAGCGCATCACCGATTCATGACATTTTCGTCATCGGTGGCGGCATCAATGGCTGCGGCATCGCCCGCGATGCCGTTGGACGTGGCTTTTCGGTTTTTCTTGCCGAGATGAACGATCTGGCCAGCGGGACCTCTTCCGGCTCGACCAAACTGATCCATGGCGGCTTGCGCTATCTCGAATTCTACGAATTCCGTCTGGTGCGCGAAGCGTTGATGGAACGCGAGGTCCTGTGGAAGAACGCGCCGCATATCATCTGGCCGATGCGCTTCGTGCTGCCATACGCCAAGGGACTGCGTCCGGCCTGGCTCATCCGGCTCGGGCTTTTCCTCTACGACCATATTGGCGGGCGCAAATTGCTGCCGCCGACGAAAACGCTGGACATGGCCAAGGATCCGGCCGGCAAGCCGCTGAAGCCGCTGTTTCGAAAGGCGTTCGAATATTCGGACGGTTGGGTCAACGATGCCCGGCTGGTTGTGTTGAACGCCCGCGACGCTGCCGAGCGCGGCGCAACCATTCGAACCCGAACAAAGGTCGTCAGCGCACGCCGCGAAGGCAATCTCTGGACGGTCAGGCTTGAAAATGTGCGGACCGGCGATACCGAGGAGGTCAAGGCGCGGCTGCTGGTCAATGCCGCCGGCCCGTGGGTCGATCAGGTGCTGTCGGCCACCGTCGGCTTGAACGACGTGCACAATGTCCGCCTCGTACAAGGCAGCCATATCGTCGTGGGCAAGAAATTCGACGACCCACGCGCCTATTTCTTTCAGAACAAGGACGGGCGCATCATTTTCGCCATCCCTTACGAGGACGAGTTCACGCTCATCGGCACCACCGACCGTGACTATCCCGGCGATCCGCACAACGTCAGGATCAATGACGCCGAGATCGACTATCTCTGCGCTGCGGCAAGCGAATATTTCGCGCAGCCGGTCAAGCCGTCGGATATCGTCTGGACCTATTCCGCGGTGCGACCGCTCTACGACGATGGCGCCTCAAAGGCGCAGGAAGCCACCCGAGACTATGTGCTGAAGGCCGATGGAGGCGAGGGTGCCGCCCCGATCGTCAACGCCTTTGGCGGCAAGATCACGACCTACCGCCGATTGTCGGAATCGATGCTCGAGAAGATCGAGGGTTTTCTCGGCAAGCGCGGCAAACCATGGACGGCAAACGCGCCGCTGCCCGGCGGTGACTTTCCCGTCACCGGCTTCGATGCCGAGGTGGCGAAACTGAAAACGGCGTACCCGTTCCTCGACGCCCGGCTGGCCCGCCGGTTGACCCGGCTCTACGGCACCCGCGCAAGGAAGCTGCTGGGCCTCGCCAAGTCGAACGTCGATCTTGGCCGCAACTTCGGCGCCGATCTCTACGAAGCCGAGGTGCGCTACCTCGTCGAAAACGAATGGGCGATGACTGCCGAGGATGTATTGTGGCGCCGGACCAAGCGCGGCCTGCGTCTCAGCCGTGAGCAGGCGGCAGTGCTCGACGAGTTCATGCGCGGAATAAGCCGGCAGCACGTAGCGGCTGCCGAATAGGAACGGCCGACTGATGCAGAAAGCCTGGGAGGAGGCATCATGCTTGAACTGAGAAACGTGACGAAGACGGTGGGTGCAGCGGAACATAGCCGCGACGTCTCGCTGACGCTTCAGCACGGCTCGCTCAACGTCCTGCTCGGGCCGACGCTCTCCGGCAAGACCAGCCTGATGCGGCTGATGGCGGGCCTCGACGTGCCGACCTCGGGCTCGGTCTGGTTCGATGGCAAGGATGTCACCGGCATGCCGGTGCAAAAGCGCAACGTCGCCATGGTCTACCAGCAATTCATCAATTATCCGGCGATGACGGTCTACGAAAACATCGCCTCACCGCTGCGGGTGGCCGGCACGGATCAGGCAACGATCGACAGGGAGGTGCGCAATGCCGCCGCCCTTCTCAAACTAACGCCCTATCTCGACCGGACGCCTCTCAGTCTGTCGGGCGGCCAGCAGCAGCGCACCGCGCTGGCCCGCGCCATCGTCAAGAATGCCAGCCTCGTGCTGCTCGACGAGCCGCTCGCCAATCTCGACTACAAGCTGCGTGAAGAATTACGCGCGGAACTGCCGAAAGTCTTCGCGGCCGCCGGTACAATCTTTGTTTATGCCACGACCGAGCCGCACGAGGCTTTGCTGCTCGGCGGCAACACGGCAACGCTTTCCGAGGGCAGCATCACCCAGTTCGGGCCGACCATCGAAGTGTTCCGCAAACCGGTCGATCTGGTGACGGCGAGAACCTTCGCCGATCCGCCGCTCAACACCATCGTGCTTGCCAAGAAGGGCCTGGATTTCCTGCTCGAGGGCGGCGTGAAATTGCCGGTGCCGGCGGAACTCTTCGGCATTGCCGATGCGATCTATACGATCGGCTTCCAGCCGCATCATCTGTCCCTCGATCGGCCCAACGCCGCCGCAGTGCCGGTGCGCGCAAAGGTGACGATCACTGAGATCACCGGATCGGAAAGCTTCATCCATCTCGATTTTGCCGATGCGCGCTGGGTCATGCTGACCCACGGCATTCGCGACTTCGAGCCGGACGAGGAGGTCGAGGTGTTCATCGACCCGCGCCACATCATGGTCTTCGACGAGCACGGCCGCGCCGTGGCCGCGCCGAAGCTGGCGGCCTAGGAGGAAGCGATGGCGCGCATCGATGTCAATCATATCCGCCACTCCTATCTGCAGAACCCGCGCACGGATGCCGATTTCGCGCTGAAGGAAGTGCACCACACGTTCGAGGATGGCGGCGCTTATGCGCTGCTCGGCCCATCCGGCTGCGGCAAGACCACGCTGCTCAACATCATTTCGGGATTGCTGCATCCCTCGCATGGCCAGCTGCTGTTCAACGGCAGGGACGTGACCAATCTGTCGACCCAAGAGCGCAACATTGCGCAGGTCTTCCAGTTCCCGGTGATCTACGACACGATGACCGTCTACGACAATCTGGCATTCCCGCTGCGCAATCGCGGCGTGCCGGAGGCCGACGTCGACCGCAAGGTGCGCGAGACGCTGGAGATGACCGGGCTGGCCGATATGGCCAAACGAAAGGCGCGCGGACTGACCGCCGACCAGAAGCAGAAAATCTCGCTCGGACGCGGGCTGGTGCGCTCCGACGTCAATGCCATCCTGTTCGACGAGCCTTTGACCGTCATCGACCCGCATATGAAATGGGTGCTGCGCTCGCAGTTGAAGCAGCTTCACCGCCGCTTCGGCTACACCATGGTCTATGTCACGCACGACCAGACCGAGGCGTTGACCTTCGCCGACAGGGTGGTCGTCATGTATGACGGCGAAATCGTGCAGATCGGCACACCGGCGGAGCTGTTCGAGCGCCCGCGCCACACCTTTGTCGGCTATTTCATCGGCTCGCCCGGCATGAATGTCATGCCGGTGGCGATCGACGGCAAGACAGCGAAGCTGGGCTCGCAGCAGATCGAACTGCCGGGCGTGCCCAAGGCGGGCGGCGGCGCCATCGAGCTCGGCATCCGTCCCGAATATGTGCGCCTGGGCAGCCAGGGCATGGCCGTCCGGGTCAGCAAGGTCGAGGACGTCGGCCGCCACAAGGTGGTCCGTGCCAATCTCGAAGGACGCGAGATCGCCGCCGTCATCGGCGAGGACGAGACAGTTCCGGCTGATCCGAAGGTGCGGTTCGACCCGGCCGGCATCAACATCTATGCCGATTCCTGGCGCGTCGAGATGGGAGCCTGAAGTGGAAAAGACCTGGAACAACAGAGCCTGGTTCCTGGTGCTGCCGGTGCTGCTGCTGGTGGCGTTCTCGGCGGTCATACCGCTGATGACGGTCGTCAATTATTCGGTGCAGGACACTTTCGGCAATAACGTCTTCTTCTGGGCCGGCACGGAATGGTTCGAGGAACTGCTTTCCTCCAGCCGCTTCTGGCAGGCGATGATCCGCAACCTTGTCTTCTCCTTCATCATCCTGGCGATCGAAGTGCCGCTCGGCATCTTCATTGCGCTCAATATGCCGAAGAAGGGTTGGGGCGTGCCTGTTTGCCTTGTTTTGATGGCGTTGCCGCTGCTGATCCCGTGGAACGTCGTCGGCACCATCTGGCAGGTGTTCGGGCGCAACGACATTGGCCTGCTCGGCTATTACGTCAACGCGCTCGGCATCGACTATAATTATGTGCAAGACCCATATGACGCCTGGGTCACGGTCATCATCATGGACGTCTGGCATTGGACCAGCCTCGTCGTTCTGCTCTGCTATGCCGGCCTGGTCTCGATCCCGGATGCCTTTTATCAGGCGGCCAAGATCGACGGTGCCTCGCGCTGGGCGGTGTTCCGTTACATCCAGCTGCCGAAGATGAACCGCGTGCTGCTGATCGCCGTGCTGCTGCGCTTTATGGATAGCTTCATGATCTACACCGAACCGTTCGTGGTGACCGGCGGCGGACCCGGCAACTCGACGACCTTTCTTTCGATCGATCTCGTCAAGACGGCGCTCGGCCAGTTCGACCTCGGCCCGGCGGCGGCGATGTCGCTGGTCTACTTCCTTATCGTCCTGTTGTTGTCATGGGTGTTCTACACCGTGATGACCAATTACGACGCGGAGCGCTGAGATGAGCCGCGCTGACGAAAGAGCCGACAGAGTGAGCGAGACGACAGCTTCGGAAGGGCTTGCCAGCACGCTACGGCAGGACGAGATCGCACGGCTGATGCGCCGTCGCGGCGAGGAGTCGCGCTGGTGGTGGATCGTGCCGACGCTCTACATCATCGTTCTGCTTTTGCCGATCTACTGGCTCATCAATATGAGCTTCAAGACCAATGGCGAGATCGTCTCGTCGCTGACGCTCTACCCGCACGCACCGACATTGGCGAATTACCGCACCATCTTCACCGACGCGTCCTGGTACTCTGGCTACATCAACTCGATCACCTATGTGGTTATGAACATGGTGATTTCGGTGGCTGCGGCACTGCCTGCTGCCTATGCCTTTTCGCGCTATCGCTTCCTCGGCGACAAGCATCTGTTCTTCTGGCTGCTGACCAACCGTATGGCGCCGCCGGCGGTGTTCGCGCTGCCATTCTTCCAGCTTTATTCGGCCTTCGGCCTTATCGACACCCACATCGCCGTGGCTCTGGCGCATTGCCTGTTCAACGTGCCGCTGGCGGTGTGGATCCTCGAAGGCTTCATGTCGGGCGTACCCAAGGA
Organism: Mesorhizobium sp. M0590; assembly: GCF_040320905.1. NCBI lineage: Bacteria > Pseudomonadati > Pseudomonadota > Alphaproteobacteria > Hyphomicrobiales > Phyllobacteriaceae > Mesorhizobium > Mesorhizobium sp. M0590. Next base: position 37,601 of record NZ_JAMYQN010000004.1, on the reverse strand, counting down.
GATCGACGAGACCGCCTATATTGACGGCTATTCGTTCCCACGCTTCTTCATCAAGATCTTCATGCCGCTGATTGCGAGCGGCATCGGCGTGGCGTGCTTCTTCTGCTTCATGTTCTCGTGGGTGGAGCTCTTGATCGCCCGTACGCTGACGACAACCGATGCCAAGCCGATCGCCGCGACCATGACCCGCACCGTTTCGGCCGCCGGCATGGATTGGGGGCTGCTCGCCGCAGCCGGCGTGCTGACGCTGATTCCCGGCGCGCTCGTCATCTGGTTTGTGCGCAACTACATCGCCAAGGGCTTTGCCCTGGGGAGGGTATGATGGAGCAGGTCGACAGAAGCCCATGGTGGTGGGCCGTGCTGCTTCTCGCCCTGGTCGTCGTGGCCTGGGTGGCACTTCAAATCGATTTCGTGGCAATAACGGTGGGCTTCAGCGATCCGGCCAATATCCGCCTGTGGGGATTTAACCTCTCGTCCAACCTCGATTTTTCGTGGATGGCCTGGACGTGGCCGACCGCGGCCTTCTTTGGAACCATCTTTCTGCTGCTTTGCGGCATGGCGGCGTGGGAATACGTCTCGCCGGGCGGCAATCCGCGCGTCGGCGTGCTGCGGTTCGAAACGACGCGTGGCGACCGCCTGTTCCTGTCGCTGCTTGGCAGCGCCTTTATCCATCTCGCTTGGCTGGGTCTAGTCGGACCCAATCTGTGGTGGGCTCTCGCTCTCTCCGTGGTCTACGCCGTCGGCGTGTTCCGCTACGTATAGAGGGGGAAACTGTTGGAACGGCGGCGTGCCGGCCGCCGATCCAGATCGCACTTTGAACTTTAACAGTGGAGGAAATACATGCGACGGCAATTCTTGACATCAACAACTGCGCTTGTCCTGTTGCTCGGGGCAAGCAATGCCTATGCCGGAATGGACGAGGCCAAGGCCTTCCTCGATAAGGAAATCGGGCCCCTTTCGACGCTTTCGCGCGCCGACCAGGAAGCCGAGATGCAATGGTTCATCGATGCCGCGAAACCTTTCGCCGGCATGGATATCAAGGTGGTTTCCGAAACCATCGCCACGCATCAGTATGAATCGCAGGTGCTGGCGCCGGCCTTTACGGCCATCACCGGCATCAAGGTTACGCATGACGTCATCCAGGAAGGCGACGTCGTCGAGAAGATCCAGACCCAGATGCAGACCGGCCAGAACCTCTATGACGGCTGGGTCAACGATTCCGATCTGATCGGCACGCACTGGCGCTACCAGCAGGTGCGCAACCTGACCGACTGGATGGCAGGCGACGGCAAGGATGTCACCAACCCGAATCTCGACCTGAAGGATTTCATCGGCACTTCGTTCACCACCGCGCCCGACAAGAAGCTCTACCAGCTTCCCGACCAGCAGTTCGCGAACCTCTACTGGTTCCGGTACGACTGGTTCAACGACGAGAAGAACAAGGCGGACTTCAAGGCCAAATACGGCTACGACCTCGGCGTGCCGGTCAATTGGTCGGCCTATGAGGACATCGCCGAGTTCTTCACCGGGCGTGAGATCGATGGCAAGAAGGTCTACGGCCATATGGATTATGGCAAGAAGGACCCGTCGCTCGGCTGGCGGTTCACCGACGCCTGGCTGTCGATGGCCGGCAATGGCGACAAGGGCATTCCGAACGGTCTGCCCGTCGACGAATGGGGCATCAAGGTCGACGAGAATTCGCGTCCGGTCGGTTCCTGCACGGCGCGCGGCGGCGACACCAATGGCCCGGCTTCTGTCTATGCCATCCAGAAGTACCTCGATTGGCTGAAGGCCTATGCACCGGCGGAAGCCCAAGGCATGACCTTCTCCGAATCGGGGCCAGTTCCGGCGCAGGGCGCGGTTGCCCAGCAGATCTTCTGGTACACCGCCTTCACCGCCAGCATGGTCGACGCCAGCGCCAAGGCGGTGCTGAACGACGACGGCACGCCGAAATGGCGCATGGCGCCGTCGCCGCATGGCGTCTACTGGAAGGACGGCATGAAGCTCGGCTATCAGGACGTCGGTTCCTGGACGCTGATGAAGTCGACGCCGACCGACCGCGCCAAGGCCGCCTGGCTCTACGCGCAGTTCGTCACCTCGAAGACGGTCGACGTGAAGAAGAGCCATGTCGGCCTGACCTTCATCCGCGAGAGCACGATCCACGACAAGAGCTTCACCGAACGTGCGCCAAAGCTCGGCGGCTTGATCGAGTTCTACCGCTCGCCGGCGCGCGTCCAGTGGTCGCCGACCGGCACCAACGTGCCGGACTATCCTAAGCTGGCACAGCTCTGGTGGCAGGCGATCGGCGATGCTTCGTCGGGTGCCAAGAGCGCGCAGGAAGCGATGGACTCGCTCTGCGGCGAGCAGGAAAAGGTGATGAGCCGCATCGAGAAGTCGGGCGTCCAGGGCGATATCGGCCCGAAGATGGCCGAAGAGCATGACCTCGCCTACTGGAATACGGACGCGGTCAAGAAGGGCAATCTCGCTCCTCAGCTCAAGATCGAGAACGAGAAGGAAAAGCCGGTCACCATCAACTACGACGAGCTGGTGAAGAGCTGGCAGCAATAGGACCGTTTGATGCGGGCGTCCGCGCCCGCATCGCCATGCTCAGGGGAGGCGGCATGTTGCCGTCTCCCCTGTTTGCGTGAACGGCTCCGCGCCATCTGGCGTCGAGACATCGTAGCACCTTGAATTCGCTTCGACGGGAGAGAGAATGACCGGATATATCCTTGCAATCGACCAGGGGACGACATCGAGCCGGGCGATCCTGTTCGACGACAAGATGATGGTCGTCGGCAGCGGGCAAAAGGAATTCACGCAATATTATCCGGCCTCCGGCTGGGTCGAGCACGATCCCGAGGAGATCTGGTCGAGTGTCGTGGAAACGGTAGAGGCTGCGCTGAAGACAGCCGGCCGCAATGCGGCGGATGTCGCGGCGATCGGCATCACCAACCAGCGCGAAACCGTCGTCATCTGGGACAAGGAGACCGGCAAGCCGATCCACAACGCGATTGTCTGGCAGGACCGCCGCACCGCGCCGCTGTGCCAGAAATTGAAGAAGCTGGGACTGGAGAAGAAATTCACGAAAAAGACCGGCCTGCTGCTCGATCCGTATTTCTCCGGCACCAAGATCGCCTGGATGCTGGACAAGGTGAAGGGCGCAAGAAAACGCGCCGAGAAGGGCGAGCTGCTGGCCGGCACCATCGACAGTTTCCTGATTTGGCGGCTGACCGGCGGCAAGGTCCACGCCACTGACGCCACCAACGCCTCGCGCACACTGGTCTACAACATCGAACAAAACGCCTGGGACGACGAGCTGCTGGCCATTCTTGGCATACCTGCAAGAATGCTGCCGCAGGTGAAAGATTGTGCCGATGATTTTGGAATCACCGACAAAAGCCTGTTTGGTGCACAGATCAGAATCCTCGGTGTGGCCGGCGACCAGCATGCGGCGGCGATCGGCCAAGCCTGTTTCGAGCCAGGCATGATGAAATCCACCTACGGCACCGGTTGCTTCGCGCTGCTCAACACCGGCAGCGATCTGGTGCGTTCGAAGAACCGGCTTTTGACCACCATCGCCTACAGGCTGAACGGCAAGACCACCTACGCTCTGGAAGGCTCGATCTTTATCGCGGGCGCCGCCGTGCAATGGCTGCGCGACGGCATCAAGGTAATCGGCAAGGCCGAGCATAGCGGCAAATTGGCAGCGGAAGCCGATCCGACGCAGAACGTCTATCTTGTGCCGGCTTTCGTCGGGCTCGGGGCACCGCACTGGGATGCCGGAGCGCGCGGCGCCATCTTCGGGCTGACCCGCAACTCGGGGCCGGCGGAATTTGCCCGCGCGGCACTGGAATCAGTCGCGTTCCAAACACGCGACCTGCTTGACGCCATGCGCAAGGACTGGAAGGCCGCCTCGGCCAAGACCGTGCTCAGGGTCGATGGCGGCATGGTGGCGTCGGACTGGACCATGCAGCGGCTGGCCGACATTCTCGATGCGCCGGTCGACCGGCCGACAATTCTCGAGACGACAGCACTCGGTGCGGCATGGCTGGCCGGCTCGAAGGCCGGTGTCTGGCCGAAGGCGCGGGAATTCGCCAGGAGTTGGGCGCTCGAGCGCCGGTTCAAGCCGGACATGGATGCTTCGACACGTGCGGCCAAGCTGGCCGGTTGGCGCCACGCTGTGCGCAGGACGCTAAGTACGCAATAGGCAGGGATGCCCCGATGCCCCGGGATTCGCACTAATGAAAAACCCGCGCCGTTTCGGGCGCGGGCTTGCAGCCTCTAATCTGGGACTCAGTAAGGCGACCGGCACTGCCGGCGCGGACCGTAGTTGGGCTGGTAAGTGTTGTCAGAAGCGCGATAGCTCCGATAACGGTCATAGCACCACTGCACGTGGGCATCGCCACGATAGACACGATTCTGGTTGACGATCGCGCCGGTAATCAGCGCTCCAGTAGCAAACGCAGCCAGCGGGAACCAGAAATCGCCGTGACGGCGATAGCCGCGACGATATTCGCGATAGCCGCGATGGCCACGCCAGTACATGCCGTCGTCACGCGAAAAATTGCGACGGAAATCGCGACGCGAGAAATCGCGATTGAAATTCCGGTGCCTCCGCCACGGCTCGTACTGGACGGTCTGGACATTCGAGGTGAGCCCCTGGGCCGGGGGCGCATAGCTGGGCTGAGCGTTGACTGGCACGATCTCCGCGGCAGCGAATGAGATCGAAAGAGTGGTCGCCAGCAGGCCCGACATGATCCTATTCATGGTCTTCTCCGTCTTCTCCTTGAAACGCATGTCCCTTATCGCGGGAAACGGGCAGGCTGCGCAAATTGTTCCGCCAAAAATCCCAAGTTGCTGATCCGCAAAGGTTCTTCCGATTTGCTGCTTGCCTTTGTCGGCATAGAGGGCGAGCTTCGGTCTTGCGCGAGAACGAGGCCGTTCCGTCGACGCCGAAGCGCTCCGCACGGCATGATGACACTGCAGGACAGTCCGGTTTGCGAGCCGTCTTTTTCCGGTTGACCGGCAGAGGCACTCTCCCTATGTTCCGCGCAATTTCGAGGGCGGCCTTTCTGAGCCCGCGGGAGCGCGTAGCTCAGCCGGTAGAGCAACTGACTTTTAATCAGTAGGTCATGGGTTCGAATCCCATCGCGCTCACCAAAATCAAAAGTGTCCAACCCGGAGACATAGGTAACAGATTGTACCTAAGACTTGGGTGACAACCTCGTGCCGAACGCATGCAGTGGCTTTAGCCGCCCGCCCCATCGTCCAGCATGGTGCCTGTGAGTGCCTCATAGGCCTTGCTGCACAGCTGAGAACCCGGACAACCCTTCACGATAAGCACTGGCGCCACGGTAAGAACCGCTGCGGCAAGGATTTGTACACCGAGACGGGTAGCGCTTACCTTCCTGCCCAACACACCGGCCAAGAAAAAGTAGAGACCCTGGGCCATGCAGGCTGCCGTCAGAATGCCCAAAAGCGTGCTGGTCGCTCTTGCGAAGGGCGTTATGTAGCCGTCGGGAAAACCCGACATGCCGAGATCCATCGACCATTGCAGCGCCAGTATGACGCTCAGCGCTGACCAGACGAGGGCCGTCGTGCGAGTGAACAGCGTCTGCTTTGGTTTGTTGCTCGGATCGGCCATCGGGATCACGTCGGGATTGCTTGCCGTGACATGCGCAAGCTCTCGGTCAGATCAGTGAGACGTTGCCGCCGGCGTGGCGTTCGAGCCGGCCGGCGAGGTCGAGCTCCAGCAGCACCATGAAGACTTGCGCGGGATGCAGGCCGGTGTGGCGGATGATCTCGTCTACCGCCACCGGCGTCGGGCCGAGCGCCTCGACGACGCGGTCGCGGTCGTCCTCGCGCGGCGGCGGCGTTGCCGAAAAGTCGGGCGGCTCCTCAAGCGGCGATGTCCTTGGGGCCCAGGCGCCGACCAGCGGGGCGATCGCACTGGTGATATCGGCGGCCTCGGTGACAAGGGTTGCGCCATCCTTGAGCAGGCCATTGGCGCCGGCAGCGCGCGGATCGAGCGGCGAACCGGGAACGGCAAAGACCAGCCGGCCCATCTCGCCGGCAAGCCGGGCGCTGATCAGTGAGCCGGAGCGCTGTGCGGCCTCGACCACCACCAATCCCAATGCAGCACCGGCGACGAGCCGGTTGCGGCGCGGAAAATCCTGTGCGCGCGGCTGCCAGCCAAACGGCATTTCGGAAATGATGGCGCCGCCGCGCTCGGCGATCTCGTCGCACAGGCCGGCATTTTCGGGCGGGTAGGGCAAATCGAGGCCGCCGGCGAGCACGCCGATTGTGCCAGTCGCAAGGCTGCCCTGGTGCGCGGCCGTATCGATGCCGCGCGCCAGGCCGGAGACGATGCCATAGCCGTCGCGGCCGAGATCCGCCGCCAGCATCCGCGCCATCTTGATGCCGGCCAGCGATGCGTTGCGAGCGCCGACGATGGCGACCGCTGGCAAGCGGAACACCGCGCTATTGCCCCTGACCGCGAGCAGCGGCGGCGGATGATCCATGCTTTTCATCAGCGGCGGATAATCCGCTTCGCCGATGCCGACGAAGCGGGCGCCAGCCCGCCGGGCGGTCTCCAGCTCCGCCTCGGCCTCGGCAATGGACGGGATGCGGACGATTTTTTTGGCGCCACCCGAAATCATCAGCTCGGGCAGCATCGATAGCGCTGCTTCGGCCGAACCGAACCGGTTGATCAGGTCGCGAAAGGAAGCCGGGCCGACATTCGGCGTGCGGATCAGACGAAGCCAGCTCAGCCGCTGCCGGTCGCTGAGGCGCGGCCCGGCGTCGGGCTCGCTCACTCCTTGGCCCCGATCTTACCCTCGGTGCCGGCAAGCAGCCGCGCAATGTTGGCGCGGTGCTTTACGATGACGATTAGGCTCATCGCCGCGAAAAGCCCGGCAATCTGCGGCGTGCTCAGGAAATACAGCGCCATGGGCACCACGACTGCTGCCGTCAATGCCGCAAGCGAGGAGAAGCGGAACAGGAAGGCCACCGCCAGCCAGACGACGGCGAAGATCAGCGCCGCCTGCCAGGCAAGGCCGATCAGCACGCCAAGGTAAGTGGCGACACCCTTGCCCCCCTTGAAGCCGAGCCAGACCGGAAAGAGATGACCTAAAAACGCGCCGAAGCCGGCCCAAAGTCCGAGCTCGGGCGCAAAGCGACCTGCGATCAGCACCGCCGCGGTGCCTTTAAGGGCGTCGAGCAGAAGCGTGGCCGCGGCCAAGCTCTTGTTGCCGGTGCGCAGCACATTGGTGGCGCCGATGTTGCCGGAGCCGATGTTGCGCACGTCGCCGAGGCCGGCGGCACGGGTGATCAGCAGGCCAAACGGGATCGAGCCGAGAAGATAGCCGAACACCAATGCCAAGACGGGACTGTAAGCCATTGTTCCCCCGAACTTTCCTTGGCTGAGCGGATTTTAAGCCGTGACGCCTGTTTTCGTCCTAGGCCGAAAACACTGTGCGGCCCGCCACCATCGTTTGCAAGACCTTGCCTTGCAGTCGAGCGCCTTCGAAACAGGTGTTTTTCGAGCGTGAGCGGATGCCGCTCTCGCTGACGACCCATGGCTCGTCCAGATCGACGAGCGAAAGGTCGGCCAATGCCCCCGGTTTCAGCGTGCCGCCGGGCAGGCCGAACAATCTTGCCGGCGCGGTCGACAGTGTCTCGACCAGCCGGAGCAGCGTCACGTCGCCATTGTGATAGAGCCGCAGCGCTGCGCCTAGCAGGGTTTCCAGGCCGATGGCGCCGGCCGCGGCATCGGCAAAGGGCAGGCGCTTGGTGTCGACGTCCTGCGGGTCGTGCGAGGAGACGATGAGATCGATGGTGCCGTCCTTGATCGCTTCGATCATCGCCAGCCGGTCTTCCTCCGCACGCAGCGGCGGCGTCAGCCGGAAGAAGGTGCGGTACTCGCCGACATCATTCTCGTTGAGCGACAGATTGTGGATCGACACGCCTGATGTGACATTGGCGCCATCGGCTTTCGCGCGCGCTACCGCGTTTGCCGCCATAGCCGTCGAAATCTTGGCAGCGTGATAGGCGCCGCCGGTCAGGCGAGCCAACGCGAGATCGCGCTCCAGGGGGATCGATTCGGCTTCGCGCGGAATGCCGGCAAGGCCAAGCCAGCTTGCGTAAAGGCCTTCGTTCATCACGCCGGCCGAAGCGAGGTCGGCGTCTTGTGTTTCATGCGCGATGACGCCACCGAAATCGCGCGCATAGGTCAGCGCGCGGCGCATCACCAGCGCGCTGGCAATCGAATGCCGGCCATCGGTGAAGGCGACCGCGCCGGCCTCGCGCAGCAGGCCGAATTCGGTCATTTCGCGGCCTTCCAGCCCCTTGGTGATCGCTGCTGCCGGCAAGATGTTGACGATTGCGGTGTCCTTGGCGGTGCGCAGCACGAACTCGACCAGTGCGACATTGTCGATCACCGGGTCGGTATCGGGCATCATGACGATTGAGGTGACGCCGCCGGCCGCCGCAGCGATGCTCGCCGAAGCAATGGTCTCCCGGTGTTCGCCGCCGGGTTCGCCGATGAAGACGCGCGCGTCGATCAATCCAGGGATGATAGTCTTGCCGGCGCAGTCGATGATGGTGGCGCCTTCGGGCGCGCCCTGATTCAAAGCCGCCTTGCCGGCGGCAACGATTTTGCGGCCTTCGACGATGACGGTGCCGACCTCATCGATGCCGCGCGACGGGTCGACGATGTGGGCCCGGCTGAAGACCGTTATGCTCATCAGGCGCGGCCCTCGTGGTTTCGACGGGGGTCGAGCAGCGCTTCCATAACCGCCATGCGCACGGCGACGCCCATCTCAACCTGTTCCTGGATAACGCTTTGCGGGCCGTCGGCGATCTCGGAGGCGATCTCGACGCCGCGGTTCATCGGGCCGGGATGCATGACCAGCGCACCGTCCTTGGCCGCCTTCAGCTTCTCCGCGTCGAGGCCGAAATAGCGGAAATATTCGCGTACCGACGGTACGAAAGCGCCTTCCATGCGTTCGCGCTGCAGGCGCAGCATCATCACCACGTCGGCGTCCTTCAGACCCTCGGCCATGGAACGGGTGACGATGACGCCCATCTTCTCGATGCCGGCGGGCAAAAGCGTCGAAGGGGCGACGACCCTGACCTGGGCACCAAGCGCGTTGAGCAGGATGATGTTGGACCGGGCCACGCGCGAATGCAGGATGTCGCCGCAGATCGCCACGATCAGCTTCGGCAACGGACCCTTGACGCGGCGGATGGTCAGTGCGTCGAGCAGCGCCTGGGTAGGGTGCTCATGGGCGCCGTCGCCGGCATTGACCACCGAACAGCCGACTTTTTGGGCGAGAAGTGCTGCCGCGCCGGCCGATTGATGGCGGATGATCAATATGTCGGGACGCATGGCATTCAGCGTCATCGCCGTATCGATCAGCGTCTCGCCCTTTTTCACCGACGAACTCGCTACGGACATGTTCATGACGTCGGCGCCGAGCCGTTTGCCGGCCAGCTCGAATGACGATTGCGTACGGGTCGAGGCTTCGTAGAAGAGATTGATCTGGGTGCGGCCGCGCAGCGTCGATGTCTTCTTGTCCGACTGCCGCGAGATGGCAACGGCCCTGTCCGCCCGGTCGAGCAGAAGCTCGATGTCGGCAGGGGAAAGATCGCGGATGCCCAGAAGATGGCGGTGGGGATAAAGCGGCAGGGACGATGCGTCGGTCATCTCAAGTCGCTGCTATAGGGGGGAGGCTCCGCGGCTGCAAGCACCGGCTTGGGATTGGATTGGTTCTCCCCGGTATTTTCGTCGCGCGCCGCTGGCCATAGGCTATAAACCGCCTTGGCTTTGGATTCGCAGCCTTCAGGTGATAAGGACGAAGCGTGACTGACGACGTGACCAACCAGCCGCCGCCGCTGGCCGGCGGCAACGCCTGGCGGGGCGATCCGTTGCTGATCCAGCTTGCCGAGCGCTTTTCCGATCCGGTGCGCAAGGACCTCGACGGGCTTGGCCGTTTCGTTCTGACCCATGAGGCGCAGGAACTGGCCCGTCTTGCCAATGTCGAGATGCCGAAGCTCAGGACCCATGACCGCCAGGGCCGGCGCATCGACCAGGTCGAGTTCCATCCCGCCTATCACGCGCTCATGCGCCGCTCTGTTGCCAACGGGCTGCATTCGTCGGTCTGGGAGAATGGCGACGCCGAGATCGGCCGCCGCCACCAGGTGCGCGCTGCACGCTTTTACCTCACGGCTGAGCTCGAGACCGGACATCTCTGCCCGATCACCATGACCAGCGCTTCGCTGGCAGCGCTGATGGCCAGCCCGAAGCTGTTTCGCGAATGGGCGCCTCGGGTGACGACGCGCAAATACGATCAAAGCCAAAAGCCTCCGGTCGAAAAAGCCGGGCTGACGCTCGGCATGGGCATGACCGAGAAGCAAGGCGGCACCGATGTCCGTGCCAACGTCACCAGGGCCGAGCGCGCCGGCAGCGGGTTTTATCGCCTGACCGGCCACAAATGGTTCATGTCGGCGCCGATGTCGGATGCCTTCCTGGTGCTCGGACAGGTGCCGGAGGGACTGTCGTGCTTTCTCGTTCCCCGCCTGCTCGGCGACGGATCCGGCAACGGCTTCCGTTTTCAACGGCTGAAGGACAAGCTCGGCAACCGATCCAATGCCTCGTCGGAGGTGGAATTCGTCAATGCCATCGGCGAGATGGTCGGCGAGCCCGGCGCGGGCGTGAAGACGATCATGGACATGGTGACCCTGACGCGGCTCGACTGTGCCGTCGCCTCATCGGCGATCATGCGGGCCGGACTGGCCGAGGCCGTCCACCACACGCGCCACCGCAAGGTGTTTGGAACCAATCTGATCGAGCAGCCGCTGATGCAGCGTGTGCTGGCCGATATGGCGCTCGACGTTGCCGCCGCTACCGCGCTGTCGTTCCGGCTGGCGCGCTCCTTCGACGAGGCGGCCGGCGACCGCGGCGAGGCGGCCTTCGCGCGCGCCATGACGCCGGTCGTCAAATACTGGGTCTGCAAGATTGCGCCGCCGCTGCTCTATGAAGCGATGGAGTGCCTCGGCGGCAATGGCTATGTCGAGGAGGGGCCGCTCGCCCGCTACTATCGCGAAGCTCCGGTCAACGCGATCTGGGAGGGATCCGGCAACGTCATGGCGCTCGATGTGCTACGTGTGCTGGGGCGTGCACCCGGCCTGTTCGATGACGTGCTGGCCGGCATCGACCGCGATCTCGGCGCCGGCGGACGCGGCACCGTCGGCGTGCTCAAGGCGGCAATGCAGGTCGCTGCAACCGACGAGGGCTCGGCGCGGCTCTTGACCGAGCAATTGGCATTGTCGGCGGCGGCAGCAGAGCTTCGCAGGCTGGGGGCAGGGCGGATCGCCGACGCCTTCGTCGAAACGCGCCTCGCCGGCCAGTGGCGCAATACCTATGGCATGATCGATTCCCGCCATGATGCGCGCATGATCATCGATACGCTCTACCCGCCGATCAACTAAGGGCCGTCGCCCAATTCGCTGCCGCTCTCGCGACCCTGTGGATGGCCGTTAACCTTAACGAATGGTTTCCATTGCGGCGGCCGGTGGCAAAGCCCAGTGTTATGGTTAAGGCAAGGATTGTTCAGCTTGAGCGGCTTTGCCCTGCGAAGCAGGAGCGTCATGCGGCATATTCTGAGCTCTTTTCTGGCATTGCATTGGGCGGCCGTTTTCGCCCTGCTGGCGTTCATTTGCATCGACGGGAATCGAGGCGTGGCGACGGCCCTTGGCGTACTGGGCGTTCCCGTCCAGAACACTCGATTTGCCGATCTCGAAAACGCCGTCGTTGTGGCGCCGCTCGCCGTGGCACTGCTTGTCGTCGCGGTGCTGTTCTGCTGGGCCTTTGTTGAAGCACTGACCAGCGACAGGACCAACCCGGATCCCGCCGATAGCGTCATGCGAATCGCCTTCATTTCCGCCTTGGGCGTGCTGTCGCTGATCGTCATCGGCGGCGCCGCGCACGGCATCAATGGGCTGTTCATGATTGTCGCGGTGCAATTGGCGGCACTTCTGGCGTCCTATGTCGCGATGCTCGCGGAGCGGCGGTCGACCGTTGCCGCGGCAGTTCCAGGGACCGGCGAAATCCGAGCGGCCGCGCATGTCATGGCCAAGGCAGCGGCGCATAATTCCTCGCTTGCCCGCATTTCCGGCCGGCTGGATTCGAGGGATGACCGCTGATGCGCACCTTGTTCGCGCTGTGGGCGGCTCCGCTCCTCTTGTTTTGGGGCTGGTTCTTTCTGTCGCTCAACGACATCAATTTCGGCTATGTCATCCTGAGCCGCCAATTACACGATCTCGTCTTCCAGCTCTATGGACAGATGCTCGGCGTTGATCCGGCGCTTATTCCGGGCATGGTGGCGAAAGCTTGCGTGTTCGATGGGCTGCTGCTGGTGGCGTTCTGGGCATTTCGCCGCCGCAAGGCGATTGGTGGCTGGATCACGGCGATGCGCAACCGCTATTTCGACCAGGCATCGACGCCGAGCGCCTGAAGCCGGTCGAGAACACCTTGGAGGATAAAAGCGGCCGCCGCAGAATCGATCTTGCCGGCGCGTTTCTTGCGGGAAAAATCCATCTCGATCAGCGTCCGCTCGGCCGCCACCGTCGACAGCCGTTCGTCCCAAAAGAGGAAGGGCAGATCGGTCAATCCAGCCATATTGCGCACGAAAGCGCGGGATTTTTGGGCGCGCGGGCCTTCGGAGCCGTCCATGTTGATGGGGAGGCCGATCACCACGGCGCCGGCATTTTCCTTCTGTAGCAGAGCGAGCAGCACTGCGGCATCGAGCGAGAATTTCCTGCGCATGATGACGGGGCGCGGGTGGGCGAACGACAAGCCGCGGTCGGAAACCGCCATGCCGATTGTCTTGTCGCCGAGGTCGAGACCGGCCAGGGTCTTGCCGCCGCCGAGCCGGGCCGGCAACTCCTCGATGGTGATGATGCCCAACGGCTTTTCCTTTGACCGCGACGCCGCACGTCCTATACGCGCAAAGCGTGCGCGGCACTTTAATTTCGCCGTCGGCGTTCTATCCTCTACCGAAGCAAAAATCGAGGAAAGCATTGATGAAACTGACCTGGTACGGACATTCGGCATTCCGAATCGAAATCGAAGGCGCGAAAATCCTCATCGACCCCTATCTGGTCGGCAATCCGTCATGGACAGGCGGCTGGGAAGGGCCGGCCGAAGGGGTCACGCACGTGTTGCTCACCCATGGCCACAGCGACCACATCAGCGGCGCCATCGAAGTGCTCAAGAAGAGCGGCGCGATGCTGGTCGCCAATTTCGAGATTTGCATGTACCTGGTCGGCAAGGGCGTCGGTGACAAGCAGATCAATCCCGGCAATATCGGCGGCACCGTCGATTGCGGCGGCTTCACCACCACCTTCGTTCAGGCTCTGCATTCATCGTCCTTTCCGGGCGAGGGTGGCCAGAATACCTATCTCGGCAATCCGGGTGGGCTCGTCCTGCACTTTCCCGAGGACAAGACGCTTTATCATATGGGCGACACCGACATTTTTTCCGACATGGCGCTGATCAACGAGTTGCACGAACCGAAGATCGGCATCGTGCCGATCGGCGACCGCTTCACCATGGGTGGCGCGGTAGCAGCCCTTGCCTGCCAGCGTTTCTTCAAGTTCGAGACGGTCGTTCCTGCTCACTTCGGCACATTTCCGATGATCGATCAGACCGCCGACAAATTCGTGGCCGGGCTGGATGGATCGGGTGTGAAAGTTGCGTTGCCGAAGATCGGCGAGACGATTACGGTGTAAAGAAAGCCGGTCCGGAACGATACGATGCGCTTGAGAAATTCTCTTTGCATTTCCATGCTGGTTGCCGCGTCGCCGACGCTGGCCGCGGAAAATTTCATCGAGGGCGTCTATCTGCAATCGGAGGACCTCTGCGCGCAGGCCAAAAAGGATACGCTGCAGACGGTGATCGAGGGCGGCAATATCGTGCTGTCGGCAAATGGCCTGGAAAGCATCGAATATAATTGTGAATTCCTGCAGATCACCAAAGCGACACGCTCACCAAGCTGGGCGGTGACCGCTATATGCCAGGAGCCGGGCTACGTCTTTCCCGATGTTCTCTCACTGACACAGATGAGCCCGAAGCAGATCGACCTGGTATCGGTTCGGCCTGCCGCCGACGAAGGCGAGCAGAGCGGCAACGGCGGCAGTTATTTCCTCTGCGACGGCGTGGCGATGCCATAGGGCAGTTGATGGCACGATGCATGTTGCGCGGCACGCGCCGCGCCGCTATAGCGCTGGTTTTCCCCGAGGCACAAACATGTCCGTTGATATAAAAACCGTGAAGCGCGTCGCGCATCTTGCCCGTATTGCGGTGAGCGAGGAGGATGCAGAGCGCATGACCGGCGAATTGAACGCCATTTTGGGCTTTGTCGAGCAGTTGAACGAGGTCGATGTTTCCGGCGTCGAGCCGATGACCTCGGTCACGCCGATGGCAATGAAAAAGCGCCAGGACGTCGTCACCGACGGCGGCAAGGCAGCCGACATCGTCGCCAATGCACCGGCGACCGAAGAGAATTTCTTCCTTGTGCCGAAGGTCGTGGAGTAGCAGGCTGATGGCAATCGACATCGCGGCTGAGACGCCGCTGCAGGACGATGTGCGTGGGCTGGTCGAGGAGCTCAACGCCACATTGCTGGAGCTGACGCCGCCGGAGCATTGCTACCATTTGACGGTCGAGCAGATGGCGGACCGTGACACGACCGTCTTCATCGCCCGCGACAACGGCCTTGCCATCGGTTGCGGCGCACTGAAGCGCCACGATGCTGTCGTAGGCGAGGTCAAGCGCATGTATACGCGACCTTCGCATCGCGGCCACAAGATCGGCGCGAAGATTGTCGAGCGTATCGAGGCGCTGGCGCGCCAAGAAGGGCTTAAGCGTCTGGTGCTGGAGACGGGCGACCGTCATCCCGCCGCCTGGACCGTCTACGAACGCGCCGGTTTTTCGCGTTGCGGCCCGGTACTGGATTATCCCGATTCCGAGTGGTCGGTGTTTTACGAAAAGAGCCTTGCCTGATGAGCGACCTTACCCAGCTGACGATTTCGCAGGCCCGCGCCAAATTGCGTTCCAGGGAGATCACCGCCACCGAAATCACCGAGGCTTATCTATCGGCGGTCGAGCGAGCCAATCCGGCGCTCAATGCCTACGTGGTGGTCACCGATGACAAGGCGCGCGACATGGCCAAGGCCTCCGACGCGAAACTGGCCAAGGGCGAGGGCGGGTCGCTCGAGGGTATCCCGCTCGGCATCAAGGATTTGTTCGGCACCGAAGGTGTCCACACCCAGGCCTGCAGCCATGTGCTGGATGGCTTCAAGCCGCGCTATGAATCGACTATCACCGCCAATCTTTGGGCGGATGGCGCCGTCATGCTCGGCAAGCTCAACATGGACGAGTTCGCCATGGGCTCGTCCAACGAGACTTCGTATTACGGGCCGGTCATCAACCCGTGGCGGCGTTCGCGCCTCGACACGGTGGTAATGCCGACGACGCATCAGGGCGAGGGTGGCTTCGTTTCGGCGGGCGGCACCAGGACCGCGCGCACGTTGGACAATGCCCAACTGGTGCCGGGCGGTTCGTCCGGAGGCTCCGCATCAGCGGTCTCGGCCTTCCTGTGCGCCGGCGCCACCGCCACCGACACCGGCGGCTCGATCCGCCAGCCCGCCGCCTTCACTGGCACAGTTGGCATCAAGCCGACCTATGGCCGCTGTTCGCGCTGGGGCATCGTTGCCTTCGCCTCGTCGCTCGACCAGGCCGGGCCGATCGCGCGCGACGTACGCGACGCCGCGATCCTGTTGAAGTCGATGGCTTCGGTCGACCCGAAGGACACGACGTCCGTCGACCTGCCGGTGCCGGACTACGAGGCGGCGATCGGCCGCCCGATCAGGGGCATGAAGGTCGGCATTCCCAAGGAATATCGTGTCGACGACATGCCCGCGGAGATTGAGGCGCTGTGGCAGAAAGGCATTGCCTGGCTGCGGGATGCTGGTGCCGAGATCGTCGATATCTCGCTGCCGCACACCAAATATGCGCTGCCGGCCTATTACATCGTGGCGCCGGCCGAAGCCTCGTCCAACCTCGCCCGTTACGACGGCGTCCGCTATGGCTTGCGCGTGCCCGGCAAGGACATTGTCGATATGTATGAAAAGACCCGCGCCGCCGGCTTCGGGCGGGAGGTCAAGCGCCGTATCATGATCGGCACCTATGTGCTTTCCGCCGGCTACTACGATGCCTACTATCTACAGGCGCAGAAGGTTCGAACCCTGATCAAGCGTGACTTCGAAAATGTGTTTGCCGCAGGCGTCGACGTCATCCTGACGCCGGCAACGCCTTCCGCCGCCTTCGGCATCGCCGACGAGGACATGGCCGCCGACCCGGTCAAGATGTATCTCAACGACATCTTTACGGTGACGGTGAACATGGCCGGCCTGCCCGGCATAGCGGTTCCGGCCGGGCTCGACGCCAAGGGGCTGCCGCTCGGCCTGCAGCTGATCGGCCGGCCCTTCGACGAGGAAACGCTGTTCCAGACCGCCCATGTCATCGAACAGGCGGCGGGCACATTTCAGCCGGAAAAATGGTGGTAGGATCGTTTCTCATCTTGAGGGGGTGAGGGATGTTCTTCTATGTCTCCAAGGTTCTCGGGTTCTTCGTCGAGCCGTTGAATCTCGCGATCTTCCTGCTGCTGGCGGGGCTGATCGCGGCGATGTTCGGGCGGCGACGGTTGGCGACCGCCGGCAGCGCTCTTGCCTTCCTCATTCTGGCGGTTTCGATATGGAGCCCGCTCGGCCCCATGATGCTCAATCGGCTGGAGGAACGCTTCCCCAGGCCACCGCTGCCGGAAAAGGTTGACGGTATCATAGTGCTTGGCGGCAGTCTGGATGGCGCCGTCAATCTGGTGCGTGGCGGCTATGAAATGAACTCCAGCGGCGACCGGATGGTCGAGGCGGTCGTGCTGGCGCGGCGCTTTCCGACAGCGAAAGTCGTTATCTCCGGTGGCAGCATCGAAACGTTCCGCGGCGGCGAAGGCGATGCAGATACCGCGCCGCGTCTTTTTGCCGCATTCGGCGTGGCGGCCGATCGGCTGATCCTCGAGAACAAATCCCGCAGCACCTACGAGAACGCTGTCTTTACCAGGGAACTGGTGACGCCGAAACCGGGCGAGACCTGGTTGCTGGTGACCTCGGCCTTCCACATGCCACGCGCCAAGGCGCTGTACGACAAAGCCGGCTTTTCGACCGTTCCGTGGCCGGTCGACTATCGCACTTCCGGCAAGGAAAGCATCGGCACCTTGCCTTATCCCGGCGACTGGCTGGAGGTCACCACTGTTGCGATCCGCGAATGGATAGGGCTCACCGCCTATTGGCTGTCGGGGCGCATCGATCGGCCTTTCCCCGGACCGGGCGGCTGACCGAGCACCGCCTGCCGCGCCGCCGAGAAAAACTGGCGGCGCACCAGTACCGCCAGAAGCAGCAGCGTCGATAGCACGAAGACGGTGGGATCGACGAACCAACCAAGATAGCCGATCGAGAAGAACACGCCGCGCAGGCCCGAATTGAAATGCTTTCCGGCCAGCATGTTCATGCGCGCGGCACGCCACACCGCCGTTTCGGTGACCGGATTGCGCGACGCCTCGCCATGTGGAATCGGCACGGCGCCGATCAGGATCGAGCAATAGTTGAACAGCCGGTAAGCCCAGCCGAACTTGAAGAAGGAAAAGGCCAGGATCAGCACCAGCCCGAACACCTTCGTCTGGAAGGCCGCGCGTGAGGACGTGGCGCCAAACGGCAGGTCGCTCAGCACGGTCAGAACCTGATTGGAGGCGCCGAGCAGGGCAAAACAGCCGCCGATCGCAATCAGCGAACTGGAGGCAAAGAAGGCGGTCCCCTGTTGCAGCCCGCTCATGATAGCGGTGTCGACGATGCGGATCTCCCGTTCGGCCATGGTCCGCATCCAGGCCTCGCGCTGCGCGTTCATAGCCCTCGTCAGCGACACGCGGCTGACCAGCATTCCGTCCGCGGCGAGCGTATGCAGCACCCACGCGGCAAGGAAGAACCCCAGCGCCGCAAGGTCGGCCATCGATAGATGAAAGGAATCGCTCATGCGTTGCTTTTACCACAGGCGGAGGGGGCGCTTCGATGGTCGAAGCTGGAATGTCGCTGCCGGAGCAAACGAGGTCGGCAGGCGCAGCGCGGCGGTCTTTAAAACAGCGGAAAACATCATGGGAATTCCTATATGTAGACCTCAACAGGGTCCCAGGAGAAAACGCCCACGTGTTCCTTTCGGTTTTCGACTTGTTCAAGATCGGCATCGGCCCATCGAGTTCGCACACGATGGGGCCGATGACGGCCGCGCGGCGGTTTCTCGACGAGATTGCGGGAGACGACTGGCCGCGCCCGGCCGGCGCCAAGGTCGACCGGATCGCGGCCAGCCTGCATGGCTCGCTCGCCTATACCGGCATCGGCCATGGCTCCGATCGTGCCGTGGTGCTCGGCCTCGCCGGCCAGACGCCGCAGACGGTGGATCCCGACCTAGCAGACGGCATCGTCGCTCGCATCGCCGCCGAGAAGCGGATTTCGCCGCCCGGCCATCCGTCCTACCGTTTCGACCCGGCAACGGATCTTGTGCTGGATCGCAAGACGCCGCTGCCGGGTCACGCCAACGGCATGGCCTTCTCTGCCCATGATGCCGGCGACCGGTTGCTGCTGAGGCGCGTCTATTATTCGATCGGCGGCGGCTTCGTAGTGTCCGAGGAAGAACTGCAGCGGATGAAAGCAAGGGGCTCGGCGACAACCGAAGGCAAGAAGGTTCCGTATCCGTTCAAGAACGCCGTCGAAATGCTGTCCATGGCAGCGAAAAGCGGGCTTTCCATTGCCGAGATGAAGCGCGTCAACGAGGAGACGCAGATGTCGCGCGGGGAGCTCGACGCCGGCCTCGACGGCATCTGGAGCGCCATGAAGGGCTGCATCGAGCGCGGCCTGTCGCAAGACGGCATCATGCCGGGCGGACTCAAGGTGCGCCGCCGTGCCCGGATGCTGCACGACAAGCTGCAGGAGCAATGGCAGCAGAACCGGCCCAACCCGCTGCTCGCCAACGACTGGCTGTCGATCTATGCGATGGCGGTCAATGAGGAGAACGCTGCCGGCGGCCGTGTCGTCACCGCGCCAACCAATGGGGCGGCCGGCACTCTGCCCGCAGTGCTGCGCTACTGGTTGCATTTCCATCCCGAAGCCGACCAGCCCAGCATCCGCGATTTCCTGCTGACGGCGGCGGCGGTCGGCGGCATCATCAAAACCAATGCTTCGATCTCGGGGGCGGAAGTCGGCTGCCAGGGCGAGGTCGGTTCGGCTTCGGCAATGGCTGCGGCGGGATTGTGCGCCGTCATGGGCGGCACGCCCGAGCAGGTCGAGAATGCTGCCGAGATCGCGCTGGAACATCATCTCGGCATGACCTGCGATCCGGTCGGCGGCCTGGTGCAGGTGCCGTGTATCGAGCGCAACGCGCTTGGTGCCGTCAAGGCGGTGACCGCCGCTTCGCTGGCCATCAAGGGCGACGGCGTTCATTTCGTGCCGCTCGATGCCGCGATCGAGACGATGCGCCAGACCGGTCTCGACATGAACGAAAAGTACAAGGAAACCAGCCTTGGCGGATTGGCCGTCAATGTCGTGGAGTGTTGAGCGCCAATCTGGCGGCATGGACCACCACTGTGGAGAAGTCGATCAGGCCGTTGACGCGTTCGCGTGCTGGACTAAACCTTAAACGATGTCTCTCAATCTCATAAAGCTTTGCGTCGGCTGTGACAGCGTCGAGGATCTGGAAGAGTGGATTGCCTTCCGTCTCGACGAGCCGCGCCGCGCCGGCGAACCGGCCGAGCACTACCACACCACCCGCATGGTGCCGACGCGTGGCGCCGAGATTACCGGCGGCGGCTCGCTCTACTGGGTGATCAAGGGCAATGTCCAATGCCGCCAGCTGATCACCGAAATCCGGCCCTTCACCGATGACGAGGGCATCGGCCGTTGCCATCTGATCCTCGATCCCGAGGTCGTGCGCACTGACTGGCAACCGCGCCGTGCATTCCAGGGGTGGCGCTACCTGAAGCCGGCGGACGCGCCGGCCGATCTCGGCAAGGGCAAAGCCGGGCTGATCGAGATGCCGCCGAAGCTCAGGCGTGAGCTTGCCGATCTCGGCCTGCTCTGACGCCAAGAAACGCAACGCCAAGACCACCAGCCGAAGCGTTGTCCGCAGGTGCCATCATCACCGGTCCTCCAGGTCGCCTCATCTGGGCTTGCAAGCCGGGGAACAACGCCACATCTTGAATGTCATGAGCGACAAGAAGCAGCCCGTGTCTGCAAAGGCCAATCCTGCGCCGGTCGAGTCTCAATCGAGCACCGGCGAGATCGACGCGTTTCTCCGTCAGGCAAGGACGCTCGCTGCATCCGCCACCGGTTCAGGTAGGCTGATCCTGTCCCTCGACGCGACGATGAGCCGCCAGCCGACCTGGGATCTCGCCTGTGCGCTGCAGGCCGAGATGTTCGACGCCGTCGGCAAGGCCGGGGCGCTCAAGGTTCAACTTGTCTATTTTCGCGGCCTTGGCGAGTGCCGCTCGTCCGCATTCGTCACCGATACCGAAGCTCTGAAACAGCTGATGACGCGCATCGACTGCCGCAGCGGCCATACCCAGATCGGCAAGGTGCTCGCCCATGCGCTGAAACAGACGGCGGCGGCCAAGGTCAACGCGCTGGTCTATATCGGCGACGCGATGGAAGAAAACATAGATGATCTGGCCGAAAAGGCCGGCAGCCTCGGTCTGCACGGCGTTCCTGTCTTCGTCTTTCAGGAGGGCCATGATGCCGCTGCGGAAAAGGCGTTCAAGGAAATTGCGCGGCTGTCGAAAGGGGCCTGGTTCCGGTTCGATCGGCGGGCTGCCGCGACGTTGGCCGGCCTGCTTTCGTCTGTCGCCGTGTTTGCGACCGGCGGGCTGAAAGCACTGGAGGCCCGGGGCAGGCCGGAGGATCGGCTGATGATCGAGCATATGCGGGGCGGCGGAAACTGATGGGCGCGATTATCGCTTTCGTAGCATTGCTTCTGGTGTTTCTCGGCACGGTCACTGTCTTCCTGCGCGCCGATCCGGCGAAGCTTGCAGGCGGCATGAGGACGCTTGGACCTGTGCTGCTCGGGCTGGTCGGCGTCGCCGTGCTGCTGGTCGGGCGCGAGGGCATCGGCGGCTTGATCCTGTCGGCTGCGCTCGCCTGGTACGGCTCCATGCGCATGAATCGGCCGGCGGCAAAACTGGCACCAGGCAAGCGTTCCACAGTTCGTACGGCGGCGCTTGAGATGGAACTCGATCACGATACCGGCGGCCTCGAAGGCCTTGTGCTGGCTGGGCGCCATGAAGGCAAGATGCTTGGCTCGATGGGGCTTGCCGAATTGCAGCAACTCTATCGCGAACTCTCCGGCGATCCGGAGAGCCGCCAATTGCTAGAGACGTATCTTGACGGCAGATTTCCCATCTGGCGCAAAGACGCTGATGCGAATGGTGGCGAAGGGCTGGGTGTTGCGCCAGGTTCTGGCGCCATGACTAAGGAGGAGGCCTACAAGATCCTTGGTCTTGAAGCGGGGGCTGCCGCGGCGGATGTCCGCAAGGCGCACCGCCGCCTGATGCAGCGCCTGCACCCCGATATCGGTGGCACGTCTTTCCTGGCGGCGCGGATCAATGAAGCCAAGGACGTCTTGCTCTCCAATCACAACTAGTCTCCTTCGACGCAGAACTTCGGGAAAGATATCGTTTCGCGCGCCGCTTACTGCTGGACGGCGTAGCACTCGATCTTCTTCTTTTTCAAAGCGTTGCAGGCTTTCCAGGCAGCCGTCTTCGAACCGAAACCACCGAACCGGGCGCGGTAGTAGGTGACACCGTCCTTGTCGAAGGCGACGGTGAAACCGGAGGCATCGGTCAGAACGGAGGGCGCCTGCTTCGTCGCCTTGTCGAGGAAAGCCTTCGCTTCGGCCTGTTTTGGCGAAGAGGCGACCTGTATTGCCCAGCCGGATGGCACCGACGCCGTGCTGACCGGATCGACCTCTGCCGCCGGTTCGGCATAGGCTGCGGCGACCCGGGCTGTCGCCACGTCGTCCACCGTCGACACAGCCGTCGTCTTGACCCTCTTGGCCTGAACGACCGGAGCGGTCTCTTCAACGACGGGCGCATTTTCCTCGACAAGAGAGGCAACGGCATCGTCGTCCGGCTTACTGTCCGGTGTCGGCACGTCATGCTTCGGTAGAAGCACCTTGGCCAAGGCTGAAATCGGATTGCCGCCGGCCTTGGCAACCAGCACGCCGCCGCCGCGCGACGACGCCTGCGGCATGTAGGCATTGATCAACCCGGCCATCTGGCTGTCGCGGCTGCCGCCGGACCTGCCGCCCATGACCACCGCTACGATGCGCCGATCGCCATCCGAGACCGAGGAGACCAGATTGTAACCGGAGGCGCGGGTGTAACCGGTCTTGATGCCGTCGACGCCCTTGATGCGTCCGAGCAGACGATTGTGGCCGTTGATGCGCTGCCGCCCGTAAAGAAAGGAGCGCTGCGAGAAATAGCCGTAATATTGCGGGAAATGCTCTCTCAGGGCGATGCCGAGCATCGCCATGTCGCGCGCGGTCGTGAACTGGCCGGGATCAGGCAAGCCGTTGGCGTTGCGGAAAACGGTTCCCCTCATGCCCAGCGCCCGCGCCTTGGCGGTCATCATGCGGGCGAAATTGGCTTCGTTGCCGCCGAGCATCTCGCCAAGCGCTGTTGCGGAATCGTTTGCCGATTTGGTCACCATCGACAGGATCGCGGTCTCGACCGTGACCGAGCCGCCCCGCTTGACGCCGAGCTTCGTCGGCGGTTCGGCAGCGGCATTGGCCGAGAACACGACCGGGGAATTCTTGCTGATCCTGCCCTTCGCCAACGCCTCGAACGTCAGATAGAGCGTCATCATCTTGGTAAGCGACGCCGGATAGCGCCGGCCATCGGCGTCCGACGAATAAAGCACCTTGCCGGTCTTGGCATCGATGACGATGGCCGCCGACTTGGCCGCCATGGATGAGGCCGCGTCCGCGACGACGAAGCTCATCGCCATGGCGAGGATCATGATCGTTTTGAGGGGGGACGCGGATTTGGAAACGAAGCCCGACAACGCCTTACGCACTGATAGTTCCTTTGAATTTCCGTTGCCTTGGAGGCGGCAAAGGGTCCTGCCTCACCTCCGGCCACGCTAACGCGGACAGCGTTACCAATCCGTTTATGGTAACCGCCGCGTTCACCATTTTCTGTGGGATTGAGCTTCTCTTTATTCGAATCTTAGCGATTGCCGGCAGCTCACGATCCGCATTGCCGCGGGAATCTTGACTTTTGTGCACTGCACAATATATTTACACGCATTGCACAACGCGGCCCGGACAAGCCGCGTCTATCGTCCAAGGCAACCGTTCAAGGGAATGCGTGAAATGACCCAGACCTATGAAGATTTCAGCAAATACGGCAAGGAATTTGCGGACACCGGATTGAAGAGCTTCGCCTCGCTGTCCAAGGGTGCGCAGGCTATCGCCGCCGAGGCGGGCGAGTACACCAAGAAAAGCTTCGAAGCCGGCAGCGCCGCTGTTGAGAAGCTCTTTTCCGCCAAGTCGCTGGACAAGGCGATCGATATCCAGTCCGACTATGCCAAGCAGTCCTATGAGAGCTTCGTCACCGAAGCCACCAAGCTTGGCGATCTCTATGCCGAACTCGCCAAGGAAGCCTACAAGCCGTTCGAATCGATCGTCGCCAAGGCGAAGTAAATTCGACGAACATTCCGAGCCGGCCCCTGGGCTTGCAAAGACAGACCCGGTCGCGAACGCGCGGCCGGGTTTTTTCATGCCAGCTCGAAATCGGGGGCCTGCGGTCTTCACGATTTGAAAAATCGGTCAAGTTTGGCCACCTAGCCATATTGTCAGCTAAACAGAAGGGCTTAAAATCGTCCATCGAACACCTACATGTCGAGCATGCATGAGGATTCGAAAGAGGCAGGACTACGTGACTACAGGTTTGACTGCCACGAGCTACGTGGTGCGAATGCAGAACGGCAGCAACGGCAATGAGGCCGGTCGCGGCACGGCCGTCATCACGCGCACAAAAACCAAGACCAAGAAGCCCAGTCTGTATCGGGTCCTCATTCTTAACGACGACTACACACCCATGGAATTCGTGGTCCATGTGCTGGAGCGCTTTTTCCAGAAGGACCGCGAAGCCGCCACACGCATAATGCTTCATGTTCACAATCATGGGGTGGGCGAGTGCGGGGTCTATACATTCGAGGTGGCCGAGACCAAAGTGGCTCAGGTCATGGATTTCGCCCGACAGAATCAGCATCCGCTGCAATGCGTGATGGAGAAGAAGTGAGGTAACATGCCGGCTTTCTCCCAAGGCCTGGAAAAGGCGCTTCACCAAGCGCTGACGCTCGCCAATGAGCGGCACCATGAATATGCAACCCTTGAACATTTGCTGCTCGCCCTGATCGACGACACCGAGGCGGCGGCCGTCATGCGTGCCTGCAACGTCGATCTCGACGAGTTGAAGCATACGGTCCTCACCTATATCGACACCGAGCTCGACAACCTCGTCACCGGCTACGATGAAGATTCCAAGCCGACTGCCGGTTTCCAGCGCGTCATCCAGCGCGCGGTGATCCATGTGCAGTCGTCAGGTCGCGAGGAGGTGTCCGGCGCCAACGTGCTCGTCGCCATCTTCGCTGAGCGCGAGAGCCACGCCGCTTACTTCCTGCAGGAACAGCAGATGACCCGCTACGACGCGGTCAACTATATCTCGCATGGCATCGCCAAGCGCCCCGGCGCTTCCGAGACGCGGACGCCGCGCGGCGCCGACGACGAGCAAGGCGGCCAGAGCGGGGCCGAGCCGCAAGAGGAAGGCGGCAAGAAGAAGCAGCAGCAGGACGCGCTGACTGCCTATTGCGTCAACCTGAACAACAAGGCCAAGGCCGGCAAGATCGATCCATTGATCGGTCGCGAGAGCGAGATCAACCGGACCATCCAGGTGCTGTGCCGCCGCTCCAAGAACAACCCGCTCTATGTCGGTGATCCCGGCGTCGGCAAGACGGCAATCGCCGAAGGCCTCGCCAAGCGTATCGTCGAGGGCGACGTTCCCGAAGTGCTGCACAATGCCACCATCTTCGCGCTCGACATGGGCACGCTACTGGCCGGCACCCGCTATCGCGGCGATTTCGAGGAGCGGCTGAAGCAGGTCGTCAAGGAGCTCGAGGATTATCCCGGCGCCGTGCTGTTCATTGATGAGATCCACACCGTGATCGGGGCAGGGGCCACCTCTGGCGGCGCCATGGATGCGTCGAACCTGTTGAAGCCGGCGCTGTCGTCCGGCGCGATCCGCTGCATCGGCTCGACCACCTACAAGGAGTTCCGTCAGTTCTTCGAGAAGGACCGCGCGCTGGTGCGGCGCTTCCAGAAGATCGACGTCAACGAGCCGACCGTCGAGGACGCCATCGAGATCATGAAGGGCCTCAAGCCCTATTTCGAGGAGTTCCACAAGGTTCGCTACACGAGCGAGGCGATCAAGGCTTCGGTCGAGCTCTCGGCGCGTTACATCAACGACCGCAAGCTGCCGGACAAGGCGATCGACGTGATCGACGAGACCGGCGCCTCGCAGATGCTGGTGCCGGAAGCCAAGCGCAAGAAGACCATCGGCATCAAGGAGATCGAAGCGACGATCGCCACGATGGCGCGTATCCCGCCGAAGACGGTTTCCGCCGACGACGAGAAGGTGCTGCAAGGTCTCGACATCGAGTTGAAGCGCGTCGTCTACGGCCAGGACACCGCGATCACCGCGCTGACTTCGGCCATCAAGCTGGCGCGGGCCGGCCTGCGGGAACCGGAAAAGCCGATCGGCTCGTACCTGTTCTCGGGTCCGACCGGTGTCGGCAAGACGGAAGTGGCCAAGCAGCTCGCCGCCTCGCTCGGCGTGGAGCTGATCCGCTTCGACATGTCGGAATATATGGAACGCCACACCGTTTCACGGCTGATCGGCGCGCCTCCCGGCTATGTCGGCTTCGACCAGGGCGGCCTTCTGACCGACGGCGTCGACCAGCATCCGCATTGCGTGCTGTTGCTGGACGAAGTGGAGAAGGCGCATCCGGATCTGTTCAACATCCTGTTGCAGGTCATGGATCACGGCAAGCTGACCGACCACAACGGCAAGCAGATCGACTTCCGCAATGTCATCCTGATCATGACCACCAATGCGGGCGCGTCCGACGCGCAGCGCGCGGCCATCGGTTTCGGTTCGACCAAGCGCGAAGGCGACGATGTCGAGGCGATCAACCGGCTGTTCACGCCGGAGTTCCGCAACCGTCTCGATGCGATCATTCCGTTCGGCTCGCTGCCGGTGCCGGTCATCCATCAGGTGGTGCAGAAGTTCGTCATGCAGCTGGAAGCACAGCTTTCCGAGCGCGGCGTGACATTCGACCTGTCGCAGGAGGCGATCGCATGGCTGGCCGACAAGGGCTATGACGAGCGCATGGGCGCCCGGCCGCTTGGCCGTGTCATCCAGGAGCACATCAAGAAGCCGCTGGCCGACGAGGTGCTGTTCGGCAAGCTCAAGAAGGGCGGCACAGTACGTGTCACTGTCGAGAAGAAGGAAACCGGCGAGACCGGCCTGAAGCTCGAATCGCTCGCCGACGAGGCGCCGGTGAAGCCGAAGAAGGAAGAGCCGGACGACGCGCCGAAGGCCAAGAAGGCGGTGGCGAAAAAGCCCGCCGCGAAAAAGGCGGTGGCGCAGAAGCCGGAGCCGAAAGGCAAGGATGGTGGCAAGCGCAGCCTTGTGCCGCAACTGCCGCGTAAGAACTGACGAATCCGCAAGTCAAAAAAAGCCCCGGAAACGGGGCTTTTTTTGTGACACCTTCCGATTAAGCACCCGGCGCCCGCCGGAGCGGTTTGCGCCGGTTCAGCTTGCCAGCGCCATCCGTATCTTGCCGGCGTTCTCGGCCAGGACTTCAGGCTTTTCCATCTGTCCGCTGTGCGGTTTCAGGGGAATGCCCTCGAAGCGCGGAATGACATGGACGTGAAGGTGAAAGACAGTCTGCCCCGAAGCTGGTTCGTTGAACTGCATAACCGTGACGCCATCGGCATCGAAGGCCTTCTTTACGGCCCGCGCAATTTTCTGGACGTGAGCGAAGAGCGGGCCAAGCGCCGCCGGATCCGCGTCAAGCAGGTTGCGCGACGGCGCTTTCGGCACCACTAGCGTGTGACCCTGCCCTTGCGGCATCACATCCATGAAGACGATGACCGCGTCATCTTCGTAGACGCGGTGCGAAGGGATTTCTCCGCGCAGGATTTTGGCGAAGATGTTGCTGCTGTCATAGGTTGCTTCGGCCATGGCGCGCGCTCCGGTTCTTGGCTCGCTGTCTCGTGTAGCGAAGCTGTTCCGGGCGGGCAAGACGATCGGTCGACATCGGCCGTGCCGGCCCGCTCGGCTGAGCGATTGGGCTCGCTACCCTACTCCGCCATGTCCTTGCGGAACGGGGTGTGCTCTTCCAGATATTCGCTCATCCGCTCGACTTCGCGCCGCTCGCGCTGGAGGTAGTCGGCCACTGCATTGCGCAGACCTGGATGGGCGATGTAGTGCGCCGAATGCATCGTCACGGGCCGGTAGCCGCGCGCCAGCTTGTGCTCGCCCTGCGCACCGGCTTCAACCACCTTCAGCTTGCGCGAGATGGCGAAATCGATTGCCTGATGGTAGCAGACCTCGAAATGCAGGAATGGGTGGTCCTCGATGCAGCCCCAATTGCGGCCGTAGAGCGCGTCTGAGCCGATGAAGTTGATGGCACCTGCAATGTAGCGCCCGTTGCGTTTGGCCATGACCAGCAGGATGTCGTCGGCCATGCGCTCGCCGATCAGCGAGAAGAAATCGCGGTTGAGGTAGGGCCGGCCCCATTTCCTGCTGCCGGTATCCATGTAGAACGCGAAAAAGTCGTCCCAGGCCTTTTCGGTCAGATCCTTGCCGGTCAGCCAGTCGATCGAGATGCCGTCGGCGAGGGCCTCGCGCCGCTCTTTCTTCATTGCCTTGCGCTTGCGCGAGGCTAACGTTGCGAGAAAATCGTCGTAGCTCGAGAAGCCTTCGTTGAAGAAGTGAAACTGCTGGTCGGTGCGATGCAGGAAGCCGGCCGCCGCCAATATCTGGACGTCGTCCTCCGGCGCGAAAGTAACATGCGCGGAAGACACGCCGAGCTTATCCGTCACCGCCTTCAGGCCGGCCGCAAGACCGGCCTTGACGGTGGGGCTGTCCTCGCCCCTGCCGACCAGCAGGCGAGGGCCGGTGACGGGTGTGAACGGCACCGCGCATTGCAGCTTCGGATAGTAGCGCCCGCCGGCGCGTTCGAACGCGTCCGACCAGCCATGGTCGAAGACATATTCGCCCTGGCTGTGCGACTTCAGATAGCAGGGGACCGCTCCGAGCAACTTGCCTCGCGCGGTTTCCAGCCTGAGGTGATGGCCTTGCCAGCCGGTGCGCCGAACAGCGCAGCCGGAATCTTCCAGCGCGCTCAAAAAAGCCAATGAAACAAGCGGGTTGTAGCCGTATTCTGCATCGCCGCGTGTAGTGCCGCCGAGGCTGTCCCATTCAGCGCTGGTAAAGGCGCCGATGCCCGCGGCGATGCGGATCGACAGCTCCGCATTCGCCGTTTGTCTTTCGCAGTCGTCCCCTTGATCCATGAGGCTTACTTAAGCTCGCTGCGGACCCATACAAGCCCGCTCAGGCAAGCCGTACCAGATCGGGCTCGAATCCTTCGAACGTCATCTGGTCGGCATATTTGAAGGTCAGGTCGACGGCAGGCTGGTCGTGCACGGTCCAGGTGATCACCGGCATACCGAGTCTCTCTCGCACGAAGGAGACGAACCGGTTCGGCAGGTCGCCGGCAGCGTAGGAGGTGAAGGCGATGTCATGCGCCAGCATGGCGAAATGCGCCTCGATCAGGTGGTTGTCGTTGCCGTAGGCGGTCAACCCGCCGGGTATGCCGGGTGCATATTTCGGGAACTCGCGGATCAGCCAATGGTCGAACGACATGATCGCGGTCTTGCCCTTGTAATGCTTGAGCATCTTGCCGACGCTTTCGACCAGGCCTTCGTCGTGCCCGGCAGCACCTTTCAGCTCGACAACCATCGGCACACGGCCGTCGACCAGATCAAGCGCCTGCTGCAGCGTCGGCAAATGGTCGGCGGTGCCGCCGACCTTCAGCGCCGTGATCTCTGCAGCCGTACGCTGCCAGACGAAGCCGTCCTCGCCGGTCAGCCGCCGCAGATCGCCATCGTGGATGATGACGGGGACGCCGTCGGATGATAGGTGCACATCGCATTCGATCGCGTAGCCGCGCTCGGCCGCCGCAGCGAAGGCGGAAAGGGTGTTCTCCCAGCGCGTCTTGTTCATGTCGTGGAGGCCGCGATGGGCGACGGGCCGGGCGGTCAGCCAGGAAAGATCGGTCATGGTTGCAGTCCCGGTCATTCGACTTCGAAGATCGCTTCGATTTCCACTGCGGCATTAAGCGGCAGGGAGGCGGTGCCGACGGCGGAGCGAGCGTGCTTGCCGCGATCGCCGAGCACGGCGGCGAGAAAATCCGAGGCGCCGTTGGCAACCAGATGCTGTTCGACAAAATCCGGTGCCGAGGCGACGAAGACGGTGATCTTCACCAAGCGACGGATTTTCTCGAGATCGCCAAGTGCCGCCTGAGCCTGGGCCAATATGTTGATCGCACAGTATTTTGCGGCTTCCTTGCCGGTCGCGGTGTCGACATCGCGGCCAAGCAGTCCGCTCGCCTGGAGCTTGCCGTCCTTGAGCGGCAACTGCCCGGCGGTGAACAGCAGATTGCCGGTCCGGCAATAGGGCACGTAATTGGCGGCGGGCGCGGCGGCGGCCGGCAGCGTCACGCCGAGATCGCTTAGCCGCTTTTCGATTGTTTCGCTCATGCTATTTCCCTATTGCTTGAAGGTGCCGCGCAGGCCGGGCCGAAATTGCTATTTTTGCCTCGCTTCCGCCACGACTTTTTTTAAGCTGGACCATCTTTCCATGCGGCCTGCCATTAGCCGCGATGATCGGAGCACCCCATGCGCGCAACGCGCCTCGCATTCAACGCCGTTCTCTTGACAGCGGCTTCCTGGGCGGCTCCCGCTTTTGCGGTGCCTGCGCTGCAGGCGCATCGTGCTGTTTACGACATTTCACTCGACAAGGCTTCAGACCGTTCCGGTATTACCGGCATCACCGGCCGCATGGTCTACGAGTTCAACGGCTCGCCTTGCGAGGGCTATACAGTAAAGTTCCGTTTGGTGACCCAGATCGTAACCAGCGACAACACCAGGCTGACCGACCAGCAGATGACCACCTTCGAGGATGCCGAGGGCAAGACCTTCTCCTTCGTGAACAAATCCTTTGTCGACCAGAACCTCGACAAGGAGGTCAAGGGTACCGCAACGAAGGAAGCCAACGGTCTCAAGGTCGATATCGACAAGCCCGAGAAGAACAGCCTGGAACTCGCGCCGACCCAGTTCCCGACCCAGCAAATGGTCGAAATGATCGGCAAGGCGGAAAAGGGCGAGCGTTTCTACGAAACCAACCTGTTCGACGGCTCTGAGGATGCCAACAAGGTGGTGACCACCACCGTCGTCGTCGGCAAGCAAGCCGATGCCGACAATGCCGATCCGGAAGCGCCGGCGCTGGCCAAGCTCGCCACCGACAAATACTGGCCGGTCGACATCGCCTATTTCGATGATGCCGACAAAGGCGGCGAGGAGGTGCCGGAATACCGGATCAGCTTCAAGCTGCACAAGAACGGCATCACGCGCGATCTCGTCATGGACTATGGCGAGTTCTCAATGACCGGCAAATTGGTCAATCTGTCGCTGTTCGATCAGCCAAAGACCTGCCCGTCTAAATAAGCTCGAGTGAACGGCAAGCCGCCGGCCGCTATCCGGGACGGTAGCGCTTAATCTTGCGGGGCAAGTCGCATCGACTTGAGCATGCCGCAATTGCCTATCAACGTCTTATGACAGTATGGGCCGCGGGGGAGCAGGTTGAGCAGGATCGACGTTTTTGTGGCGCCGCGGCCCAATGCGACGCTGATCAACGCTATGACATTCGTCAACCGGATTGTCATGCTGCACGGCGTTCCGGGGTTTCGCGACCTGTTGCCATTCAACCGTCTGGCCGGTTTGCGCGGCGTCGCCAATGTCCGCCACATCGATTTTCCGGAGAATGACCGGCAAAGGCTGAAGGCTTGTTGCGGCGCGGGCAAGGCGACGTTCATCACGCCCAACCATCCCGAATTCTTTACCGACTGGATGATCGACAAGGAGGTCGTCTCGCGGGTAAGCCCGCTGGCGGCATCCTGGGCCACGCACGGCGTCGTCAACGGGCTTGGCCGGCTGATGCAGAAATTCTGGTTGGCCAACAATCTGATCGCGCAAATCCCGGGCAACAGCGCGGCCGCCAAGGAACATTCGGTGGCCTGGGCGCTGAAGGGGCACGGCGTGCTCCTGCATCCCGAAGGCGGTGTCGGCTGGCATGCCAACATCATTGCCCCGCTGCTGCCGGGCGCGGTCGAAATGGGGTTCGAGGCGCTGAAGCGCGGCCGCCTGACGGATCCGGACTTCAAGGTTTGGATCGCGCCCGTGATCTGGAAGCTTGCTTTCACGGGGAATGTCGAGGCAGCGCTGGCAAAGGAATGCGCCTATGTCGAGCACAGCCTGAAGATCGAACGCCGTGCCGCCAATTCGCTGCCGGAGCGCATCCATCATATCTATGCGACCTTGCTGTCGCGCGATGAGGCTGCATATGGCCTGCGGTCCGATGAGCGGGCTTCGTACGACGCACGTCAAAAGGACCTGCTGACCGAACTCGGCCGTCGCCTTGCCGAACTTGTCTCGGTCGACGCCGGCACGCTCGACACTGCCGAGCTTTTGCGCCGGTCGCGGCGCTGGCTGGGGGAGAACATGGACGGCACCGAAATCCAGAAGCAGGTCCGAACGCTGGCAGATACAATCCAGCGCCTGCAGCGTGTCGGGCCGTGGGCTTCAGCCAATCCGCGCATCACGCAGGAGGAGATCGCCGAACATTTGAAGCGGATCCGCAACGACTATTGCAAGGGTACGCTGCGCGATACGATCAACCGTTTCGTGCCGCAGCCGGCAGGCCCACGCCGCGCCTATGTCCGGGTACCGGAGCCGCTAGGCTTGCACGCCTATCAAGGCTCCGTCGAGGAGGCACTCGCCGAACTGCACGACCGGATGCAGGAGACCGTCACCAGGACGATGACGCAACTCGAGGCCGGCGGCGGCTTCATTTTCTATGCCAATCCCTTCTATCATCGTTAGCGGCGTGTTGGTCGGCGCAAGATGAAGGAGTGCGGCAAATCTCATGGCGGTCTATGTCGATGCGGCGATCTGGAAATGGATCGGCCACCGCTGGTGCCATCTGCTGGCAGACGACACCGACGAGCTGCATCGCTTTGCCGGGCAGCTCGGCATCAAGCGCGCGTCCTACCAAGGACCGCCGAAGACATCGGCACCGCATTATGACATAACCGGGTTCGAGCGCGACCGCGCAGTGCGGTTAGGCGCCATCGAATGCAGCCGCGAGGAGATCGTCGCCGTTTTCCGGCGTGTGCGGGTGCCGAAGGGGAAGATGCGGCGATGACACCGGTGCGCTGATCGCCGCACGCTGAACCACAAGACGCCACAACGCTTGCGTTTGTCGCGCTTCCCCTCTATATGCGCGCTCATTCCACACACGGACTTTGGTGTCTGCCCGGGAGAAATCCGGCTGAAACCTCCGGTGGCGTTCGAGGACAAAGTCCAAAAATGCCTGTGTCCGTGGAGGCTAACCGGAAAGGAAATAAGAATGGCTCTGCCTGATTTCAGCATGCGCCAGCTATTGGAAGCTGGCATTCACTTCGGCCACCAGACCCACCGCTGGAACCCGAAAATGGCGCCCTATATCTACGGCGCCCGCAACAACATACACATCATCGACCTCTCGCAGACGGTGCCTTTGCTGCACCAGGCGCTGAAGCAGGTTTCCGACACTGTTGCCAAGGGCGGCCGCGTGCTGTTCGTCGGCACCAAGCGCCAGGCCTCCGACATCGTCGCCGATGCCGCGCAGCGCTCGGCCCAGTACTATGTCAACTCGCGCTGGCTCGGCGGCATGCTGACCAACTGGAAGACGATCTCGAATTCCATCCAGCGCCTGCGCAAGCTCGACGAAATGCTGGCCGGCGAGGCTCAGGGCCTGACCAAGAAGGAGCGCCTCAACCTCGACCGCGAGCGTGAGAAGCTCGACAAGGCGCTGGGCGGCATCAAGGATATGGGTTCGACGCCCGATTTGATGTTCGTGATCGACACCAACAAGGAAGCGATCGCCATTCTCGAGGCCAAGCGTCTCGGCATCCCGGTCGTTGCCATCATCGATTCCAACTGCGACCCGGACAAGATCGACTTCCCGATCCCCGGCAATGACGACGCGGCCCGCGCCATCCAGCTGTATTGCGATTTGATCGCCAAGGCAGCTATCGACGGCATCGCCCGTCAGCAGGGCGCGCTCGGTGTCGATATCGGCGCATCGGTCGAGGCTCCGGTCGAACCGGCGCTCGATCAGACCCCGGCCGCCGAGAGCCCGGCAGCCCAGACCCCGGAAGCATAGTAGCGAAGGCCGGCTGCGGCCTTCATCTTTCCAATATGTTGGCGCGGTAAGCGCTACCGGCACCAGGCGCATCATCGAAAATCGATGGTGCGTCAGTGCATTTAGACAAAGAGGCGACAATGAGCATTTCGGCTGCACAGGTCAAAGAACTCCGCGACTTGACCGGCGCGGGCATGATGGATTGCAAGGCGGCGTTGAACGAGACCAACGGCAATATGGAAGAAGCCATCGACTGGCTGCGCAAGAAGGGCATTTCCAAGGCCGACAAGAAGGCTGGCCGTACCGCTGCCGAAGGCCTGATCGGCGTAGATTCCGGCGTCCGCGAGGCAGCGATTGTCGAGGTCAATTCCGAGACGGACTTCGTTGCCCGCAATGCTGCGTTCCAGGAGATGGTCGCCAATGTCGCGAAGGTCGCGCTTGCCTATGGCGGCAAGACCGAGGCCGTTGCCGCCGCTCCCTATCCGGGCTCGGGCAAGTCGGTCGCCGAGACCATCAAGGACGCTGTCGGCACCATCGGCGAGAATCTGGGCTTCCGCCGCTCGGCCAAGCTCACCGTCGAGCACGGCGCTGTCGCAACCTACGTTCACAATGCAGTCGCCGACGGCCTTGGCAAGCTCGGCGTGCTAGTGGCCATCGAGACGACAGGCAACGCGCATGCCGCCAACGCCTTCGCCCGTCAGGTTGCCATGCATGTCGCTGCCACCAATCCGATGGCCCTGACCACCGAAGAGCTCGATCCGGCCGCAGTGGAACGCGAGAAGGCGATCTTCGCCGACCAGGCGCGCCAGTCCGGCAAGCCGGAAGCGATCATCGAGAAGATGGTCGAAGGCCGTTTGCGCAAGTTCTATGAAGAGGTCGTGCTGCTCAAGCAGGCTTTCGTGCTCAATCCCGACATTACCGTCGAGAAGGCGCTGAAGGATGCCGAAAGCGAAATCGGGGCGCCAGCCAAAATCGCTGCCTATCTGCGCTTCGCGCTCGGTGAGGGCATCGAGAAGGAAGAGACCGATTTCGCGGCGGAAGTCGCGGCAGCGGTCAAGAAGTAACTATTCGTTTGAAAGGCTTTTTCGGCCGGGTATCCGCGAGGATGCCCGGCCGATTTCTTGCGCGGTGTCGATGAAGGCGCGGAGCTTCGGGGCCATCGCGGCGCGGCGCGGGAAATAGAGGAACAGTCCCGGTTCCTCGATCGATGCCTCGCCAAGGACTTCGACCAGCCGGCCTGCCTCGATGTCGGGCTTGACAAGCGGCTCGAACAGATAGGCGAGGCCGATGCCGGCAAGCGCCATTTCCCTTGCCGACAGCGGATCGCTGACGACCACGCTGCCGCGTGTCTCGACGCTGATATCCTTGCCCTGATCGGACAGATCCCAGCGATAGAGCGCACGTGATCGCAACAGCCGATAGCCGATGCAGTTGTGCGCGGCGAGATCGGCCAACGCCCATGGCCGCCCGCGCCGGCCGACATAGGCCGGCGAGGCAACGATGATGCTGCGGAAAGGCCCTGTCAGTCGCACCGTCACCATATCCTCGGCGATCATCTCGCCCAGCCGGATGCCGGCGTCGAAACCCTCGCCGACGATATCGCTCAGACGTTCGTCGGTGACGATCTCCACCGTCACGTCAGGGTAACGTTCCGCCATCGCCGTCAGGATGGGCATCAGCGCCAGAGGCAGCGCCAAACGCGGCGCGTTGATCCTGAGCAGTCCGCTTGCCCGGCCTTTGACAGAGCGGATACGTTCGATCCGGTCGGCAATGTCTTCCAGCGCCGGCTCCGCCGCAGCGACAAGCGCGGTGCCAGCCTCGGTCAGCGAGACGCTGCGCGTGGTGCGGGCAAACAACGGCTGGCCGATTCGCTCCTCTACCAGCCGAACCGCATGGCTGACCGCTGACGGGCTCATGCCGAGCTCGGCGGCTGCCGGCGCGAAGCCGCCACGCCGCGCGACGGCAACGATTACAGGTAGGTGGCTAAGCAGATCGCGGTCCATTCATGCATGATATCGCATAGTCCATTCGGATAATGCAATCTTATCGGCGGAGAAAGGAGGGCGCATCTTTGGCTGCATCACACGGCAATCGCCGAGCAGCCAAGGAGACGTCTAATGACCGACCTCGATTCCGAACGAACCCGTAATCTCGAGACCGTGCGTAAATTCTTTGATCTGATGCACCGCAAGGACATTGAGGCATGGGGCGACCTTTGGGCTGAAGATGGCCGTATACTTGTCTTCTACCCGCCGGCAGGATTTGGAAACAGCATCGATGGTAAAGCCGCGATCCTGGCGGCCTTCCGAGGCCTCTTCGGTAATTTCGAATCCTTCGATTCGCAGCTGACAGCCATCTATCCGGCAGCGGATTCGGACGCGATCGTCGTTGAGTACAAGAACCGCGCGGTGCTGATCGGCGGCACTGAATACACCAACAGCAATATCGCGATTTTCCACTTCAAGAGCGGTCTGATCAGCACCTACCACGATTATTTCGATCCGCGCCGCTTCCAGGTGGTGGTCGATGCGCTGGCCAAGGCCTGACTGCGTATCCCAGGCAAGACCTCAATCCCGCTTTTCAAACTTCAGGAGAAATCCATGACCATGTCCTACTACACGCTCGGCAACAGCGGGCTGCGTGTCACCCGCCTGGCGCTCGGCACCATGACGTTCGGCACGGAATGGGGCTGGGGCGCGGAGAAGGAAACCGCGCGCGCCTTGGTTGATGCCTATGTCGAAGCCGGTGGCAATTTCTTCGATACCGCCGATCTCTATACCGGTGGCACGGCCGAAACCTGGCTCGGCGAATTCATCGCCGAGCGTGGGCTGCGCGACAAGGCGGTGATCAGTACCAAATTCACCTACAACGCCGAACCGGGCAACCCGAACGCCGGGGGCAACGGCCGCAAGAACATCCTGCGGGCGATAGACGGTTCGCTGAAGCGGCTCGGCACCGACTACATCGACCTCTACATCCTCCATACCTGGGACAGGCTGACGCCGCCGGAGGAGGTGATGCGGACGCTGGACGATCTGGTGCGCGCCGGAAAGATCCGGCATGTCGGTATGTCCGACGTGCCGGCCTGGTACGCAAGCCGGGCGCAGGCCGTCGCCGAGCATCGCGGCTATGAACCGGTTTCGGCGCTTCAGCTCGAATATTCGCTGGCCGAGCGCAACATCGAGCACGAGTTCGTGCCGTTCGGCACGCGCTATGGCGCCGGAATCATGGTCTGGAGTCCATTGGCCAGCGGCCTGCTCAGCGGAAAATACCGTTTCGATACAATCGTCGAGGATGGTGGCCGGCTGGAGACAATGCGTGGTTCGACCAATCCCGGTTTCCAGAAATTCACCGATCGCAACTGGCAAATCGTCGCCGAACTGGAGAGGGTTGCCGGCCAGCTCGGCCGCAGCATGGCCCAGATCGCCTTGAACTGGACGGCAAACAGGCCAGGCATTGCATCCGTCATCGTCGGCGCCACCAGGCTTGACCAGCTCAAGGACAATCTCGGCGCGCTTGATTTCGACATTCCCGAAGATCTTCGGGCACGGCTCGATGCGGTGAGCCGGCCGGTCACGCCCTTTCCGTATTCGTTCTTCGGCCCTGAAATACAAGGCGGCCTGACCGGTGGGCAGGCGGTTGGCGGTAAGCCGGCAAGCTATCTGCCGGATCTGCTCATGCGAGGCACTTTTGCCGGCGTGAGCTGACGGCTATCCCGGTCCACGATCTCAACTTTCCGGCTCGGGGGGGGCGGCGCCGGCGGCAGCCGCGCGGCGGGGTGGGGAGGGATTAAAGAAAAAAAAACCTAGAGCCACAGAAAGGCGGGGTGATGACTGAGGTGTGCGGGTGAGAATAAA